>JALYUQ010000054.1 GCA_030853685.1 Actinomycetota bacterium
GGGCGCGGGAGCGCCGGCTCCCGGCGCGGCCGCGCCGGCGGAGCCCGGTGCGGAGCCGCGCAAGCCCGAGCCCCCCAAGCCAGGTGAAGCCGGACCCGCTCAGAGCAGCGGCCGCCTGTGGGTCCCCGGCCAGTAGGCCGGCGACTGTGGGTCTCCGGCCAGTAGGCCGGCGCCTGTGGGTCCCCGGCCAGTAGGCCGGCGCCTGTGGGTCCCCGGCCAGTAGTCGTATGGGCCAGTTATCGTTCGGTTGGCCGGCCTGCGGGCCGGCCAACTCAGCGGCGTCGTGACGCCTGACATCTGAGCGCACTATAGTCTTGCGCCGTCTGGCTCTTGGGCCTCCACTCGATCGTTACGGGTGGCGGCCCTTTGCATTGTCCGGCAGCGCTCGCGGGGCGCCCTCCCACGATCCTAAACAAAGCTTCTCCCGGAGGACCTCTTTGTCCAGCTTCCTAACGCACCACGGCGTCGTCGTCGCGCTCGTGTGCGCCGGCGCCGCCATCCTTTACGGTGCAGTCACCTCACGGGTGCTGCTTGCGCTGTCGGCGGGCAACGAGCGCATGCGGACGATCTCCGCGGCGGTACAGGAAGGCGCCTCCGCATACCTGAACCGCCAGTACGCCACGATCGCGGGCGTCGGCGTGGTGCTGTTCATCCTGCTGATCCTGGTCCAGAACATCCGCGTCGCGATCGGCTTTGCGATCGGCGGCCTGCTCTCGTCATCCGCCGGCTACATCGGGATGAACGTCTCGGTGCGCGCCAACGCGCGCGTCGCGGAGGCCGCGCGCAGTGGCGTATCACGCGCACTGGACGTGGCCTTCCGCGGCGGCGCGGTCACGGGGCTGCTAGTCGTCGGTCTCGCGCTGATCGGCGTCGCCGGCTACTACGGCGTGCTCACGGGGATCGTGGGGGAGAGCCAGCGTCAGGCCGTCGACGCGCTGATCGGACTCGGCTTCGGCGGCTCGCTGATCTCGGTCTTCGCGCGACTGGGAGGCGGCATCTTCACCAAGGGCGCCGACGTCGGCGCTGACCTGGTCGGCAAGATCGAGGCGGGAATCCCCGAGGACGACCCGCGCAACCCCGCGGTGATCGCCGACAACGTCGGCGACAACGTCGGCGACTGTGCCGGGATGGCGGCCGACCTGTTCGAGACTTACGCGGTCACCGCCGTCGCGGTGATGCTGCTCGGAGTGCTGCTGTTCAAGAACCAATCGGCGGTCGCGCTCTATCCGCTCGTGCTCGGCGCCCTGTCGATCGTCGCGTCGATCATCGGCACGTTCGCGGTCAAGTCCAAGGCGGGCAACGTCGAGCGCGCGCTGTACCAGGGACTGGTCGTCTCGGGCGCCCTCGCCGCGCTCGCGTTCATCCCGATCACCTACTGGATGATGCGCAACGTCACGCTCAAGTCCGGCGCCGCGACCCCGCACTGGTGGAAGTTCTATCTCTGTGCGCTGATCGGGATCGGCATCACTGCGTTGCTGTTCGTGATCACCGACTACTACACCTCCACGCGCTTCTCGCCGGTCAAGAAGACCGCGCGTGCGTCGCAGACCGGCCACGCCACGAACGTCATCCAGGGCCTCGCCTCGGGCTACCAGTCAACAGCGCTGCCGGCGATCGTGCTCGCATTGGGCATCCTCGGCGCCTGGAAGCTCGCCGGCGGCGGCACGCAGGGCATCTACGGCATCGGCGTTGCCGTGATGGCGCAGCTCTCGCTGATGGGCCTGATCGTCGCGCTCGACGCATTCGGCCCGGTCACCGACAACGCAGGCGGGATCGCCGAGATGGCCGAGCTGCCCGAGGAGGTTCGCGACGTCACCGACCAGCTCGACGCGGTCGGCAACACGACCAAGGCGGTCACCAAGGGATACGCGATCGGCTCTGCCGCGCTCGCTGCGCTGGTGCTGTTCGACGCGTTTCAGCGCGAGCTCACGGCAAAGGGCAAGCACCCGGACTTCACGATCGGCAATCCGGCGGTTCTGATCGGCCTCTTGGTCGGTGGTTTGATGGTCTACCTGTTCGCTGCGCTCTCGATCGAGGCGGTCGGGCGCGCGGGCGGCGCCGTCGTCGAGGAGGTCCGCCGGCAGTTCCGTGAGAAGCCGGGGATAATGGCGGGGACCGACACGCCTGAGTACGGGACCTGCGTCGCTCTAGTCACCAAGTCCGCACAGCGGGAGATGATCCTCCCGGCGCTGATCCCGATCGTGTTCACGGTCATCGTCGGGCTGATCAGCATCGAGGCGCTCGGTGGCTTGCTGATCGGGGTAATCGTCGTGGGCCTGTTCGTCGCGATCTCGATGACCGCGGGCGGGGGTGCTTGGGATAATGCCAAGAAGCTGATAGAGGACGGCCTGTACGGTGGCAAGGGCTCAGAGGCCCATGCCGCCGCGATCACCGGCGACACCGTCGGCGACCCCTACAAGGACACCGCCGGTCCCGCGATCAACCCGATGATCAAGGTGGCGAACATCGTCGCGCTGCTGATCATCCCCCTCATCACGTAGGGGTCGTCAACTGTTGCCGGTGCCCCGCCGCCACGGGCTGAAGCGCGGATTCGCGACGGCGGGATGCGAAGACGTGCCACGACTGCTTCCGCCTCCCGGCGCCATCATCTCACCTGAACCCATAAAATTGCGCTCGTGTTCATTCTGATCGTCGGTTGCGGCCGAGTCGGGTCGGCCGTAGCCAAGCGGGCGCTCCAAGCCGGCCACGAGGTGTCGGTGATCGACAGCGATCCGCTGTCACACGAGCGCCTGGACAAGGACCAGATGACGACCTGGGAGGACTCCGGCGGCCAGTTCACGATGGGCACCGCGCTCGAGATCGACGGCCTGCTCGAGGCCGGAATCGAGCAGGCGGACGTGTTCCTCGCCGCAACCAGAGGCGACAACACCAATCTCGTGATCGCCCAGGTGGCCCAGCGGCGGTTCAACGTGCCGCGGATCGTGGTCCGGGTCGCCGATCCCGGGCGCGCCGCCTGGTACTCCGAGCAGGGGCTGGTCACGATCTGCGCCACGCAGCAGGCGATCGACCAGGCCGAGCGCATGGCGCTGGCACCCGTGGAAAGATAGATCACCCGATGTACGTGATCATCGCCGGCGCTGGGAAAGTTGGATTGAACCTCGCCCGCGAGCTGATCGACAAGGATCGGGAGGTGACGCTGATCGAATCCGACCACCGCCGCTACGACGTGGTCGAGGAGGAGCTCGAGCACTCCGTCCAGTACGGCGACGCCACCGAGCTGTGGGTGCTGGAGCGGGCGGGGGTCCGGCGCGCCGATCTGGTGATCGCGGTCACGGGCGACGACGAGGACAACATCATCATCTGCCAGCTCGCCAGGGAGAAGTACGCCTGCCAGCGGATCGTGGCGCGCGTCAATAATCCGCGCAACCTTCAGCACTTCAAGCTGCTCGGGATCCTACCCGCGGTCTCGGCGACCGATTTGATCCTGCGGTTGATCGAGCACGAAGTCCCCGAGTACGGCCTCGTGCAGCTACTCGCGCTCGAGGAGGAGCATCTGGAGATCATCGAGCTCGAGGTGAACAATGGCTCGGCCGCCGCAGGACGGCGGGTCGGGGACGTGTCCTTGCCGGAGGGCTCGTTGATCATCTCCGTGCTGCGCGGTGGCGCCGGCTTCGTCCCGGCAGCCGACTCTGTGATCGAGGTGGGCGATCAGGTGCTGCTGATCCTCGACCCGGGGCTCGAAGCAGACATCACCCCGCAGTTCGCGCTCAACGGGGCGAGCGTCGAGTCGGGTCTCCCCGCTCGAGACCGGTCCGGTCTCCTCGGGCGACGGCGCGATGGCTGACCGTTACGTCGACTACCTGCTGATCGGCGGCGGCCTCGCGGCGGTCAACTGCGCGCGCTGGTTGCGCGAGTCGGGCGCGGACGGCTCGATCCTGCTCGTCGGGCGCGAGCCCGACCTGCCGTATAACCGCCCGCCCTGCTCCAAGGGGTATCTGCAGGGCAAGGAGACACGCTCCGAGATCCTATGCCGCGCGCCGGAATGGTATGAGGAGCAGCAGGTCGAGGTGCTGGCCCGCGTTTCGGCGATGAAGGTCGATGTCTCAGAGCGCACGGTCAAGCTGTCAAGCCGCCAGGAGGTCTCCTTCGACAAGGCGCTGCTGGGCACCGGAGCCAACGTCCGGCGCCTGAGCTTCCCCGGTGCCGAGCTTCAGGGGCTTCACTACCTGCGTACGCCTGCCAACAGCGACGCGCTACGCGAGGACGCCGCCGGCAAGCGGGTGGTCCTGATCGGCGGCTCGTACATAGCCAGCGAAGTGGCCGCGTCGCTGACCGAGCTCGGCAGCTCGTGCACGATGGTGATGCTCGAGCCGGTCGTGCTGAGCCGCGGCTTCGGCGAGCAGGCCGGCGGGTTCTTCCAGCGAGCACTGCAGGAGCACGGCGTCACCGTCCTTGGCGGCGACGGCTTGGAGCGCTTGGAGGGAGCCGGCGGCCGGGTGACGCGCGTGATCACCAAGTCCGGGCTCGAGCTCGAGGCCGACGCCGTGATCCTGGGCACCGGCGCGATGCCCGAGGTGACGCTTGCCCGTGGTGCCGGGCTGAGGCTCGGAGACACCGGCGGCGTCGCGGTCGACAAGTGCTTGGAGACCGCCGTGCCGGGCATCTACGCGGCCGGCGACGTGGCCGAGTACGAGAGCGTCGTTCACGACGGTCATCCGATCCGGGTCGAGCACTGGGACGCTGCGCTGAATCAGGGCAAGACCGCGGCGCTCAACATGCTCGGGCGCAATCAGCCTCACGATGTGGTGCCCTACTTCTTCTCCGATCTCTCGGACTGGGCTTCGCTCGAGTACGTCGGGCCGGCACGCGATTGGGACCGGGAGGTTATCCGCGGTTCGATCGAGGAAGGCGAGTTCAGCGTCTTCTATTTATATGGGGGCCGCCTCGCGGCGGCACTGTCCGTCGGTCGTTCAGATGACCTCGAGCACGCCCGTCGGCTGATTGGCTCGGGGGCGCAGATCGGGGCGGCTGGCGTTGCGGCGCTGGGGGATCTGGGGAGTGAGCTGGCGGGGGTGTAGGGAGGCCGCGACAGGGGAACCAGCGCACGACGCTACCCTTGCGACGTTCGGCATTGCAAAAGCTGCGGGGCAAGGACTCGAACCTTGAATTCCAGGACCAGAACCTGGCGAGTTTCCATTACTCCACCCCGCAGTTGATCTGCCGGTTTCCCGCTGGATCTGACTTCTAGCGCGAAGCTCCCGCTCACGCAGCGGCGAGTATAGCCTCGAACTGGAGCGCTTCTGTCCGACCTAGGGCAAGTGGTCATTCTCTGCTTGCCCGACCTAGATGGGAACATATGTTCGTGGCTGAGGGGCGAATCTACGACGGGAGGAGCATTCGTGGTTTCTACGAAGCGGGCAGGACACCGCGCGAGTGCCAGAGGCTTCACGGGTTGGCTGTCACAAGCCGCAAGCCAACATCAAGCTCCGCCCGTCTACGCAGCTCGCCGTAGCGGCGCTCCCATGCGCCGCTGTCGAGATCCGTCTGCAGCCGGGCAAGCGCGCGATCGACCACGGCCGGGGACAAGTCGCGCCACGGCGAAGTGGCGGCGCGCACGGCCGGGTCGAGGTATGCACGCGGACGAGCCCAGAAGGCGGCCATGAAGCCATCCTGGCAGTCATGCGGGACGGCGAGGATGTCGACCGCGGCACCAGGAAGCAGTTCGCGCAGGCGCTCGATCGACGGGAACCGTGCGGCGTGGAATCCCATCAGCTCCGGCAGGTAATCTTGCACGATCCACAGGTTCGCGAGCGCCGCAGGATCCATCGTCACGATCACGATCCGCTGAGAAGTCACGCGCCGGAGCTCGCGCAGGCCCGCTTCGACTGAGCTCCAGTGGTGGATGGTGAGGATCGCGATCGCGGCGTCGACAGTCTTGTCTGCGAGCGGCAGCGACTCGACCGCGGCGTGAAGAACGGGAGCCGCACTGTCGGCGCGCTGCGCGGTCATGACCGGCGATGGCTCGAGCGCGAGCACCCAGCGATCCGGCGGCTCGTAAGAGCCGGTGCCGGCGCCGGCATTGAGGACAGTACGCGCATGGCCGAGCGCTGACCAGATACGAGCAGCCAGCTTCGGATCGGTGGCCCGGATTGCGCGGTAGCCAAGGCCGAGCCGGTCATAGGCCGGAGTAGCGTTCATCCCTTCTTGGACCACCCGAGCACCGTATTGAGCTGGGCGGCTCGGGCCCGCCGACGCAGCGGGGACGAGAGCGCCCCGGACGGTCGATGACATCGTCGACCCGCAATGCCGAGCCAGATCATCCGATTAGCTGTCATCGGAAGCCCGCTGCGCGGAGCTCGGTGAGGCGTGCACAGCGATCATGTCCTGTCCTCCGCGCGGTCGGGCTCGTAGTGCGGCCGGTTGCGATCGCGCTTGACCGCGTTCCACGACACGGCTGAGTTCATTGTCTGCGCACCACCGTCATCCCCTCACTTCGACTCGGAGGGCAGGACGAAGAACCCGGCTACCTGTTCGTCCGCGTCGAATGCCACGCGCCCGGTCACATCTTCTTTCTCGAAGGCCATCGGGACGTCCACGACGGTGTAGCCGCCACGGACGGTGACCGTCGGCGTGCCCAGCACGACAAACGCCCCGGCGCGCTCCGTGGTCTGGCGGTGGGCCGTTTCGAGCATGCTGGATGGGCAACCCTGCTTCATCCGCTGGTCGAAGCCCGCGCTGACATCGTCCCAGCGCTCGTTGACCCAATGCTCGAGGATCGCGGCGGCCTTCGCCGGAGCGCCTGCGATCGGCGCCACAATTTCATCATCCCCGGCATTTCCGCCACTGTGCGAGCCCGCGGCGGTCGTGGCGCCGAAGCGCTGGAAGGCGGCCTGGCGTGTTACGTGGAGCACCTCGCCGATCTCCGCCCAGGTGTGCCCCTCGCCTCGTGCCTTCCGTACGAGGGCATGGAGGATGTCAGCGACGATCAGATCTAGGTTGCGCGTCGCGGCGACCGCCGCCAGCACCGAATCGCCTTGGCCGGCGCTCGTCCCCCGCAGCACTCCGCTGACGAGCTCGGCATTGGTCGTGAGGATCAAGCCCATCATCTCGGGCTCGGCGTCGGACATCATGAGGTTACGCCGCGGCAGGTTCGATGACCATCGGAGCCGTAAACCTAACATTTACACCTAGACGTGTCAAGGTGATCTTTACCCCGTTGGGCAGCGGGCCGCGGAATCGCGGGCCCCAGTGGACCGCTCCTCAGTCGACTCACTCGTCTGCGTGGGCCCGCAACCGCTCGCGCAGCTTGGCGTCGGGCTCGATCCCCTACTCGACACGCAACTACTCGACACGCAATTACTCGAGCACGCAACTACTCGACACGCAACTACTCGAGCACGCGCTCGCGCTGCCCGGCGCAATCCTCAGCCACCGGCCGCGAGATCGCCTCTACCGAGGTCGACGCCGCGGGAACGCGGATCGCTGATGCACGCGCCTGTCGCTGATGAACGCGCCGTTGCGATGACCAGAGTCATCGTACCGGGCATCCCGCCGCGAACCGGCCGCCCCGAGCGCCTCTCAGGCCGTCGCGAACCGGCTGACGGTCCGGTCGGGGCGCACGCCGGGGAGCTCGGCAGCGAAGATGCGGAAGTAGGCGAGCTCCTCGCGCGTGCGCAGCGGCGGATCGAGGCGGTCGGCCTCCTCTTTGAGATCCGCATCGCTGACCTGGCTCTCGGCGTGGGCGCTCAGCACCGATGCCGCCCCGCTCCCGTCGCCGAACTGCGATTTGGGGCGCCACAGCAGCGTGTCGGGCAGCCAGCCGGAGAACGCCTTGCGCAAGAGCTGCTTCTCGGGCTCAGCTGGGCCGGCCATCTTCCATTCGGGTGCCAGCCCGAGCGCGAAGGCGATCACTTCGCGGTCGAGGAACGGGACGCGAGCCTCCAGCCCGTGAGCCATCGTGACCCGGTCGCAGCGCTGGAGATTGAGGTCGTGAAGGCTCTCGATGCTGCGGACCAGCTCGGCGTGGAGCTCGTGCGGCCCTTCGAGCGTGTGCATGTACTCGTAGCCTGCGAACAGCTCGTCGGCACCCTCGCCGGTGAGCACCACCTTTACGTGCTCGGCGGCGAGCTCTGCGAGGAGGTAGTTCGGCACCGCGCTTCGTACCAGCGAGGGGTCGAAGTGCTCGATTGCCCTGACCACCGCAGGCACCGCGGCGATGGCCTCCTCAGGGGTGTAGGTCCGCTCGAAGTGCTCGGTCCCCAGCTCGGCGGCGATTGCTCGGGCGGCGAGCAGGTCCGCCGAGTCCTCCAGTCCGACGGCGAACGTCTTCAGGCGCTCACCGCGATCCTCTAGAAGGCGAGCGGCGATCCCGGTGACCAAGTTCGAGTCAAGGCCACCGGAGAGAAAGACGCCGACGGGAACGTCGCCCATCATCTGGCGCTCGACAGATGCGATGAGTGTTTCGCGCGTGGCATCGAGATCGGCGCGGGAGAGCCCGTCAGCGGCGTCCGCCGGGTCCCGAGCCGCATCGGTAACCGCTGCGGCGAAGCGTTCGATCCCACTGTGCGGGGTCCAGTGGCAGCCCGGTGGGAACGTTTCCACGTGGGGAAGCCATTCGGGGTCAAACGCGGCGATCTCTGAGGCGAAGCGGACGACCCCATCGCGCCGTGCCCAGTAGAGCGGCTTGATGCCCACCGGATCTCGGGCGGCGAGGAAGAAGCCGTCGGCGCCTGCCGCGAGGAAGGCGAACATGCCCTCGAGCTCGCCAAGCGCGGCGGGACCCCTTTCGCGGAGCAGGTGCAACGCCACCTCGTTGTCAGAGCGGGTGGTAAACGGGGCCGGGCGAAGGCTCGCACGGACCTCCTCGTGGTTATAGACCTCTCCGTTACCTACGAGCCAAAGCTGCTCGCCTGCGACAGACAGCGGCTGGTGGCCGCCGTTGACGTCGACGATCGAGAGGCGGCGATGCCCGAGCCAACTTCCGTTGACCCGCACCTCGCCCTGGTCGTCCGGGCCCCGGTGCACGAGGCGGCCGAGCATGCGCCTCCCCTGCGCCGGCCCGGTCAGGCCGTGCTCTCCGGCGATCCCGCACATGGCTAGGCCCCCGCCGCAGCGTAGTGCGCGTAGGCGGCGGGCTGGCGGTCGGCGAGGTGGGAGAGCTTGCCGCGAGCGGCCTGCACCGCGCCCAGCGCGTCTACTCGGGCCAGGGCAACGCCCGACCGCGCGCCCGTGGACGCCAGGACGCGACCATCGGGGTCTACGACCTTCGCTTGGCCGGGGAAGCGCAGGCGTCCGAAGCGCCCGCTGAGGTTCGCCGAGATCCAGATGACCTGATTCTCGAGCGCGCGCGCCTGGTCGAGCAGGTTGAAGTGGCGGACTTGCCGGTCACCGCGAGTGAGCGTCGCCGAGCGTACCCGGCCGACGGGCCACGCCGCGAGCGAGGCGATGATCTGCGCCCCGTCTACCGAGAGCTGGCGGCTCGCCTCGGGGAAGACCTTGTCGTAGCAGAGCAGCATTCCCATGCGCCCGACCGGCGTGTCAAAGGCCGCGAAGCCCTCGCCGGGTGTGAAGATCCCGCGCTCCGCCGGCGGCAGATGGACCTTGCGATGCCGGCCCAGTACGCCGTCTCCGGAAAGGCAGACAGCGCTCGAATAGCGGCGTTCGTCGTGCTCGTCGCCAGTTGCCTCGGTGTAGCCGATGCAGATCGTCGTCGGGCCAGCGATGCGGATCAGGCGCGCGATCTCGTCCCCGTCGGGGTGCAGCGCGGGAGGCGGACCGACGAGTCCGAGTGCGGGGGGCCGACCGGCACTTGCGCGTGTGAGAGATGGACCGGCCGCAGCTTGTGCGGACACCGGCAACTGCGGTTCATAGAGATAGCCGCCGAGCGCGCACTCCGGGAACACTACGAGCTCGGCGCCGCGACGCCGAGCCTGGCCGACGATCTGCTCGATCTGCCCAAGACCCTGATCGAGGTCGCGGCCAAAGGAGCCGGCCACCGCGGCGACGGCCGGGCTGGGATGGGTGCGGGCTCGCATCTTCATAGCGAGAGTATTGACGCCCGCGCCCTTCTCGACACCGGCCGCCGGGCCAAGATGTGAGCGCGCCAGTTCGACATGCGGTTCGATCGGTTCGGGCGCACGACGGGTGCGCGACCGGTCGCGATCGGGCGCGAGCAGCGCCATGGCCCTCATTATCGCGACCAACGTCAGCTAGTCTGCAACCTCATGAGCGAAGACTGGCGCTTGCGTGTCGACCTGCACGAGGATGGTCATGCGCGCGCGTTGACCGAGCACCTGAGCGACTCGGGACTCGAGCACGAGCTCGAGAGCACCTTCGGCGACCGGGTCGCGGTCTCGCGCGACGGAGCGGGAGTCTTCTGCTACACGGGGACGCGCCAGCAGGCGCAGGAGGCGGAGAGACTGATTCATTCGCTCGCGGCGCAGCACGGTTGGCACATCGACGCGGAGCTGACGCGCTGGCACCCGGCCGCCGAGGAGTGGGAGGATCCCGACAAGCCGCTCCCTGAGGACTCCGCCGGGCGCGTTGCCGAGCGCGCAGAGCTGATGGAGAGAGAGAACCAGGAAGCTCGAGATCGGGGTCATCCGGAGTTCGAGGTGCGGGTGCAGTGCGCTTCTCACGGCGACGCCGTGCAATTCGCCGAGCAACTCCGCGACCTGGGACTGCCGATCGTTCAGCGCTGGAAGTACCTGTTGATCGCTGCTGAGAATGAGGACAGCGCAAAGGGGCTGGCCGAGCGCCTTCGTCTCGAGGCGCCGGCAGGGAGCACTGTGACCGCCGAGGGGAGCGAGTACGCCGTCTACGCAGAGCTGCCGCCTAATCCATTCGCGATCCTCGGTGGTATGGGCGGTTAGTAGCCCGAGCTTGACTCGGGCTCGCGCCGCCGGTTGGCTGGCGGGACGCTGGTGGACTCGTCGAGCTGGGCTAGCTCGAGTCGGTGAACCCGCCCGGCTGTCCGGTGCTCGCCGCGACGACTGCGGCGAGCTGGTTGGGTGAGCCGATCAGCTCGAGCTGGATCGACGCCTCGAGCGTGAGCGATGCATCGGCGCTCGTCGTCCAGGCCTCGTCGAAGAGCCGCTTGGCGCCGCGCACTGCGTCCGGCGACTTGCCGGCGATCTGCGCCGCGAGCGCGCGCGCGGCGTCCAGGGGGTCATCGGAGACGCGGGTCACGACGCCGAGCGCCAGGGCCTCCGCTCCGCTTAGCACGCGGCCCGTGTAGGTGAGCTCCTTGGCGACGTCGATGCCTACCAGGCGTGGCAGCGTCCGCGTGATCGCCATGTCGGGGATCAGCCCCCACTTGACCTCCATCACCGAGAGGCGGGCATCGGGCGCCGCGATCCTGATGTCGGCCGCGAGCGCGATCTGCAGTCCGGCACCGAGGCAGTTGCCGTGCAGCGCCGCGATCACCGGGACGGGTAGGCGCATCCAGTCGTAGGCGGCGCGCTGGAAGCGGTTGGGCACTTCCTCATGCAGGGCCTGCCCAAGGCCCGCGAGCCCAGCGTCACCGGAGACCAGGCTGGTCACGTCCAGCCCGGAGCAGAAGCTCGGGCCCTCGCCGTGCAGCACCACCGCGCGCACCTGGGGCCGGGCCGCGAGCTCCCGGGCAGCGGAGACAATCGCCTGGAACATTGGGGGGTCAAGCGCGTTGTGCTTCTCCGGCCGGGCGAGCGTCACCACCGCGACGTGGCCGGCGACCTCGATCCGTACGCGATCCGCGCTCATGATTGGAGGGTATCCCGGCGGTGGCTATGGGTGGCGACGCGGACCGGGAACGGCGGATGGAATCCAGTCTCGGGTGGTAGTCGTCCTCTCGACCCTGCCGCTGACAGCCGCAGCGCGCCTGCCAACCACATGAGTCCGACAGCGTGCGTGAACTGCGCCTGAGGCGGGGTAGGTACGGCATCAGACCGAGCGCTCGGCGGTCGTAGGGCTACGCTCACGCCGGCGATCGGCTGACGCTGGCTACGCTTATTCCGGCGTGAGCCGATCGCCGACCGCGACCACTCCCTCCTCCAGCACCTCGCCGTAGATGCCGAACGACAGCGGCTCGGTTCGGTTCCCATCGCTTCGATAGCCGCGGAGGATGTCGAGCGTGGGCAGGTCGATCAGTCCGGTCTCGGGGTCGCGACTGGTAACTACGCAGCGGCCCACGTGCCCGCTCCAAGCTACGGTCGCGGCACCGATCCGGACTTTGGTCCCGACCCAGTCGTCCTCCGCGTGAGCGTCGAGACCGTCGACCTCGAGCAGCATCCGGAAGCGCCGGGTATCCACATCGGGCTCGCCGCCGGCGCAGGCGAGCCGGGTAAGCGAAGCCCGGGAGATCAGCGAGACCGCGCCACGGGCGCCGCGGTCCACGGCCCCGTCGCCGGCCTCCACCAGGCGCAGCGGCCGGCCGGCGTAGGCGGAGAATGCCGCGGCCCACGGGCCGCGGAGCAGCCGTGCCTGCGCGTTGCGCGAGAAAAAGCGCGTGGTGACCGATGGACCGGGCTCGAGGTCGCCCTCGACCACGAGCCCGCCGGGAAAGGTCAGCCTCAGGGTCCGCCGCGCATCGCAGTAGTCGGCTATCACGCAGGACAGCTCGCCGAGCTGCTTGCCGTTGAGCATCCGGTCGCGTTCGTCGATCACGTAGAAGCGGCGGTTCTCGCGCACGCCCTGGCGCCCGAGGTGAACGCGATCTACCGCTTGCAGTCGGGTGCCCTTGACGGGCGCGATGGCGAGCCCGGTGACGCGGATCTGGGCGCCCCTTTCCACAGCGCCCTACGCCGCGGCCTGCTCCGCCCAGTCGCGGTAAAGGCGCCAGTAGGGACCGCCGGCGTCGAGCAGCTCCTCGTGGGTTCCCTGCTCGACGATCTTCCCGTCCCCGAGCACGACGATCCGTCCCGCATGGCGGATCGTCGAAAGCCGGTGTGCGATCACGATCGCGGTCCTGCCGGCGACCAGCCTGCGCAGGCCTTCCTCGATCAGGCTCTCGGTATGGACGTCGACGTTCGAGGTTGCCTCGTCGAGCACCAGGATTCGCGGATCGGCCACCAGGGCCCGCGCGAATGCGATCAGTTGGCGTTGACCGGCCGAGAGCTGGATGCCGCGCTCGCCGACCTGGCTGTCGTAGCCGTGCTCGAGCGCGACGATGAACGAATCAGCTCCCACGGCGCGCGCCGCGGACGCGATCTCCGTGCCGGATGCTTCCGGGCGCCCGAAGGAGATGTTCTCGCGCACCGTGCCGCTGAAGAGGAAGCCCTCTTGGGGGACGATCCCCATCTGGGAGCGCAGCGAGTGCGCAGAGACCGCGCGCAGGTCGTGACCGTCCACCAGCACCCGCCCCTCGGTGGGGTCGTAGAAGCGCGACACGAGCTTGGCGAACGTCGACTTGCCGGCGCCCGTGGCACCCACCAGCGCGACCGTCTGCCCTGCGGGGATCGTCAGGTCGATCCCCCGCAGCGCCCACGCGCCGTCTTCAGCCGCCCCGTAACGCAGGGAGACGTCTTCGAAGCGCAGCTCCCCGCGAAGCCGGGACAGCGAGATTGCTCCGGGTGCGTCACTGAGCTCGGGCTGCTCGTCGATCAGCGCGAAGATCTTGTCGAGTGCCGCCATCCCCGACTGGTAGGTGGTGTAGAGCTGGGAGAGCTGCTGGATCGGATCGAAGAAGTTGTTCAGCGCGGCGATGAACGCGAACACGACACCGGTGGAGGCGCGGCCGTTCAGGATCTCGAACCCGCCGATCAAGAGGATCTCGACGGTGAACACGGCCGAGAGCAGCTCGACAGCGGGGAAGTATGCCGCGTTCAGCTTCACCGTGGTCATGTTGGCGGCCCGGTTCTCCAAGTTGAGCTCTCCAAAGCGCGCGACGTGGCGCGGTTCCTGCCCGAAGGCGCGAACGACTCGGATCCCCGACAGGGTCTCCTGCAGGTAGCCGGTGATCGCTGCGATCTTCTCGCGCGTGCGCCGGTACGCGTCCGCCGAGGCGATCCTGAACGCGAGTCCGCCGGCGGCGAGCAGCGGCAGCGCGATGAAGGTCAGCAGCGCCAGGTGGACATCCATCACGAGCAGGATCACCACCACGCCGATCAGCGTCAGCCCCGACTGGAACAGCGTCGCCAAGCCGTCAGAGACGAGCTGGTCGAGCGCCTCGACGTCGTTGGTCAGCCGCGAGATGATCACGCCGGCGCGGTTGCGCGAGTAAAAGCCGATCGAGAGCGACTGCAGGTGCTCGAACAACTTCACGCGCAGATCCTGGAGCGCTCGCTGCCCGACCCAGCCAACCAGGTAGGTCTGCGCATAGGACGCGGCCGCATACAGCAGCGCCGAGAGCAGGAAGGCACCGACGATCAGATCCAGCGCGCCGAGGTCGTGGCGCCGGAACCCATCGTCGATCGCGAGCTTGGCCAGCGGCGCCGGGGCCAGGGCGCTGGCGGTCGCCACCACCAGCGATACGATCATCGCCGTCAACCGCAGCCGATACGGCGCCAGGATCGCGACCAGGCCCCTCAGCCTGCGCCCTCGCCCGCCCGTCTCGCGCAGCCGCCGAGCCAGCTCTGATCCTGCGCGCGCACCCGGAGCCGGGCGCGGGCTCACATCCGAGCCCGTGCGCGCGTCCAGCTCTGCCCCGGAGCGCGCCGCCAGTTGTGAGCGCGAGCGCGCGCTCACAATCCCGCCACTCCGGCCCCGATGGCCTTGCGGGTCATGAACACCTGGTCGGGCATCCCCTTCTCGACGATCTCGCCGTAGAGCTCCGAGCTCTCCAGCAGCTCCTCGTGGCTGCCGCGCGCGGCGACCCGGCCGTCCTGCAGCACCACTATCTCGTCGGCGAGCGCGATTGTCGACAGGCGGTGGGCGATCACGAACGTGGTGCGCCCTGCCATCACCTCGCGCAGGGCCAGCTTGATCTCTTGCTCGGTCGATGCGTCCACCGAGGAAGTTGCATCGTCGAGGATCAGGATGCGAGGATCGGCGACGATCGCCCGCGCGATCGCGATCCGCTGGCGCTGACCGCCTGACAATGTCAGCCCGCGCTCGCCGACGAGCGTCTCATATCCATCCGGTAGCGCACGGATGAAGTCATCAGCCTGGGCGGCCGCCGCGGCGCGCTGCACCTCTTCCCGGGTGGCCTGCGCCCGCCCATAAGCGATGTTGTCGTGGACGCTGGCCGAGAACAGGAACGGATCGTCGGTCACTGTTGCGACCGCCCGGCGCAGGCTCACGAGATCGACTGAACGCACGTCTGCGCCGTCGATCGCGACCGAGCCCGCACTCACGTCGTAGAGCCGGCCCAGCAACGACACGAGCGCGGTCTTACCGGCACCCATCCCGCCGACGAGCGCGACGGTGCTTCCCGGTCCGACCTCGAGGTCGATCTCGCTCAGCGCCGGTCGCGGAGCGCCGTCGAAGGTGAGGCTCACAGAGGTCAGCGAGACGCCTCCGTGGCCGTCCGGCAGCGGGGGAGCGCCCGGCGGCGTGGTGATGCGAGGCTCACGGTCGAGGATCTGGAAGATGCGAGCGCCCGAAGCGGTCGAGCGCTGGGCCGCGCTGAGCAGATAGCCGAGCGTGCGCATCGGGGCGATGAGCATCAGCAGATAGGCATAGAAGGCGGTGAACTGGCCCACGGTCAGGGAGCCGTGGATGACCTCGCGCCCGCCCACGAGCAGGATCGCGACCAGGCCCAGGTTCGGCACGAAGCTCAGCAGCGGCGTGAAGCGAGCCTGGATGCGGATCGCGTAGATCGACTGATCGAAGACCCGCCCCACCGAGCGCTCGAAGCGCTGTAGCTGACGCTGCTCCTGGGCGAACGCCTTGACCACGCGCACGCCGGAGATGTTCTCCTCGGCCTCTGCGGTCAGCTCGGCGATGCGCTGCTGGACCTCCTGGAGGGCGGGCTTCGATCGCCGTCCGAAGCGCTGCGCGATCAGCACCACGAACGGGACCGGCGCCAGCGCGAGGGCTGCCAGCTCGGGGCGTAGCACGAACATCGCCACCCCGGCCAGCATGATCGCGAGCACCGACTGTGCGATGAAGGTCAGGCCATAGCCGAGGAAGAAGCGCACCGCCTGCAGGTCGACGGTGACGCGGGACATGAGCTGACCCGTCTGCTGGCGATCGAAGAACGACAGCTCTAGGCGCTGCAGGTGCCCGTAGAGGCGGTTGCGAAGGTCGAGCTCGACTCCGAGCGACACCCGGCCGGCGACCAGGCGCCGCGCGACGCTCAGCGCCAGGCGCACCAGTCCGGCGCCGCCGATGGCGATCGCGAGCACGGTCAGCTCGTGACGATTGTGCGCACGGATCGCGTCGATCGCCCGCCCCGTCAGGTACGGGAGCAGAACCGTCGCCCCGATCGCCCCAAACGCAAGCGCGAACGACCACGCGACCGCGCCGCGATAAGGACGCAGGAAGCCCAGCAGGCGGGAGAACGTAGACATACTTCATAAAGGATAGTAGGGCGGCGAGCGCCGAGGGCGGCGAGCGCCGAGGGCGGCGCTCGCGCGGGGGTGGGCGCGAACGGGCGGGTGAGCGCGCAGGCGAACGAGTGCCGGCGGCGCGGGCGTTACCGCGTGCTGTGCGGGCGATCTATGGGTCGGCGTCGCATCTTCCTGATCGCCAGTCCTGATTCTAGTCTCTGTGTGCCAATCGTCACAAGCGCCGCTCGCCGCTACAGAGGTCGCGGGCTCGAGTCGTCGTGCCGCCGATTTCGAACGTCAAGCACCACGGCAGACCCGTTACCGCGCTTGTCGTCGGGGTCCTGCACCTCGGCGACAGCTATGCCCAAGTGATTGCAGAGCTCACAGAAGCTCGCGGGTGTCCAAACCGTCCAGTGGCGGTCCTCCGAGGAGGTCAAGCCTCGGTCGTGCCGGTCGATCAGCTCTGCAAGCGGGGTAACCGGCTGATCCCAGTGGTACTCGTTGTTGCGCGCGGGGAGGATGACGAACACATGGCGGCGGGCCACCCGCGCCCATTCCCGGAGGCCCTTGATCGGGTCCGGCAGGTGCTCGGCCACGTGCGAGGCCAGGATGAAGTCAAACGCGCCGTCCGGGAAGGGGAGCGCATCCGCGCGAGCAACCACGTCGACGGGCATTACCCGGCCCGCCCAGCGAAGCTGCATCGACGTTGTCGGAGGGTGCAGTGAGTAGTCGACGTTGATCGTCTGCAGGCAGAAGCCGTTGTACGCGGCCCCGCCGATCTCCACGCCGCGGAGGCGCGTCAAGTACTGGTTGGCGAGATGGGACGGATGGTTGCCGATCACGTTGCGCAGTGTCCACAGTGGGTGGTGCACGACGAACGCCGACGGGTATCGGGAGAGCCGCGCGAGCACCGGCGGAGTGTATGCTCGCGGCATCGGTGTCGATCAGGCGATTGCTTCCCAGGGCTAGTCTGCCACCGGCTCCGAAGAGTCCTGAGCCTGGGCTCGAGTGGTTCTCAGAGAAGTACAGTCGGGCAGCGGGCGAGATCGCGAGTTTCGGCGAACCGTGCGGAGTGACGCTCGATGGGCTCGACATCGCGGACATCGGTTGTGGTGAGGGAAGCATGGCGCTCGGCCTCTGCCACCAGGTCCGGCCCCGCAAGCTGATCGGCTTCGATGTGATCGCAACCGATGTCGGCGTGCTGATGGAGCGCAGCCGGGCGCTGGGGCTAGCCGACGCGGTACCTCGTGCTTTGGAGTTCCGGCAGTCGGCTCCGGCAAGTACAGGCGCCGACGACGACGAGTTCGACTTCGTGTACTCGTGGTCGGCCTTTGAGCACGTCTGGGATCCGATTGCGGTTCTGGAGGAAATTCGGAGGATCTTGCGCCCGGAGGGCTACTTCTTCCTTCAGCTCTGGCCGTTCTACTTCTCGGCCAAGGGCTCGCACCTGTGGCAGTGGTTCGACGAAGACTTCCACCATCTGCTCGCCCACGAGCGCGAGATCGTCGCACAGGTTGCGGCCAGCGACCGGCAGCCGCAGGAGTGGGCTGCCTACATGACCCGCGAGTTCGAGCACCTGAACCGGGTAACCGTCGATGAGCTGCAGCGGGCCGTGCTGGTGGCAGGATTCGATGTGGTGCGACTGGAGCTGCTCACTTCGCCGACGATGCTGACGCCATCGTTGGCGCGCTACTCGTGGTCAAACCTCGGGATCAGTGGGATCAAGCTGCTGGCCAGGCCGCGACCGCAAGCCGGACCCCCGTCCCGATGAACGGACCAACCCCAGGGCTTTGCAGCTCCTGCCGCCACCAGCAACTCGTGCATACCACTCGCGGCTCGCTGTTCTCGCTTTGCCGCCGCTGGCGGGCAGAGCCCGAGCGCTTTACGCGTTACCCGCGGCTGCCGATGCTGGAGTGTGAGGGCTACGAGCCGGGGAACCAGGCAGAAGGCCTCCCTCCTGCCGAGGGGAAGAACGGGCGCGACTAACCTCATACCCGAATGGCATTGGCGCATCGGTTCGACGCCAAGGGGGACGATGCGGCCGCGGTGTCGGCGGCTCACGACCGGATGCTCTGTCACATACGGCCGCGACGTGCCGTTCAGGTCGGGCTGTTCGTCGGGGGCGCAGGCCAAAGCGATCGGTGCACTCGCCGCGGATCTGCAGAACCGTGGGAATCAAGCCGAAGGCGAGCTCGTGGGCGTCATGCTTGTCGCATCGTCATCGAAAGAAGTCTGCGAGCGCGACTCGCCAACCTGGGACGGCATCGCTCAGATCCAGCACCTCGTCTCCGCGGTGGACCCGCACGTCCCCCGGTCTCCGGTATGCCATCGCCGTATGGCGGAACGGGTCGAGCACGAGCACGACGCTCGTTCCCGCCTGCAGCCAGCCGAGCGCCTTTGCCTCCACCCGCGCGACGGTGTCACCCGGCGAAATGACCTCCGCCGCGAAGTCTGGAGCGGCAGGCCAGTACTTCTCGGTCCGGCCAATCGCCTCTGCGCGGGCGGTGGGGACAAACGCAGCATCAGGCGCACGGACCGTGTCGGGATCGCGCGCGAGGATGAAGCCCGTCTCGGCGCCGAACGTGACGCCGGCATCGGTCTGTCGCACGTGCGCGAATAACAGCCCGGCGACTGTAGCTGCAACGCGGCCATGCTCTGCTCCAGATGGACTCATCTCCCGAAGCCACCCGTCGACGAGCTCGTGTCGCAATCCATCATCGGGCAGGTTCCAGAGATCCTCAACGGTGGTCGCTAATGCTCTGGTAGCCATTTCTACAGGTTAGCGTCGGTCATAGGGATGACCGGCGATCTCGCCAGGATGGCCCGTGGGAGCCACGAACCGGCGTCCCCGCGCCCCGCTGTGAGAAGGTTTGCGTCGTGCTCAGCCGCAGAACGCCCACGCCGGAGGTCAGCCAGACGTTCACGTGCTTCGGCGGTAGCTGCACGGTCGCCGTCGTGGGGGAGGGCGCCGAGGGTGACGCTGCAGCTGCGGTATCGGCGGCTCACGACCGGATGCTCGCCTGGCACGCGACATTCACGCGCTTTCGCCCCAGCGAGCTGCGCCAGCTCAACGAGGACCCGCGCAAATGCGTGGCGGTCAGCCCGATCATGGCGCGATTCGTCCAGGCGGTCATCGATGCGGCACGTGAGACGGACGGGCTCGTAGACGCCACGCTGCTGGATGAGATCGAGCAGACCGGGTACAAGGAGGACCGGCTGCGGGGCTCGGTGGCGCTGCCAATGCAGCTAGCCATGGCGCCGCCCCGGCGTCCCGCCGGGCCGCGCCCGGATGGGCGCTGGCGCCGGATCGAGGTCGATGGCGCGGCCGGCACCGTGACGCGGCCCCCGGGAGTCAAGCTCGACGGTGGTGGCATCGTGAAGGGGCTGGCAGCGGACATCCTCAGCGAGGTGCTAGGCACCCATGCGAGCTACGCCATTGACTGCGAGGGCGACATGCGCGTCGGCGGTACCGCCTCCGCCGAGCGGACCGTCCAGGTGCCGAGTCCGTTCGATGCCGGGACGAGCCTGCACGATTTCGCGCTCAGCGAGGGCGTCGTGGCGGTGACGGGGATCTCCAAGCGGAGCTGGCTGGGCGAGCGCAGCGCACCGATGCATCACCTGCTGGACCCGGCAAGTGGACGCCCCGCGTACACGGGCGTTGTGCAAGCCACGGCGCTGGCGCCGACCGCGCTGGAGGGCGAGGCGCTGGTGAAGGCGGCGGTCCTGAGCGGGCCGGACGCCGCGGCGGGCTGGCTGCGCCATGGAGGCGTCGTCGTGTTCGACGACGGCTCGCACACGGTCATCGCGCCGCCCAGCGAGGGCTCCCTCACACGGGCTTCGGGTCCGGGCTAGCTACAGCGTCGTTCGCGCACACCGCGCGGCGGGCTATGCGGTCCGGCGGCCGCGAAGCCCCCGGCGACGAGCAGCCGGCTGGCCAGCGGGCACCGTGAAGTCGGTGCTGTGACGCGCAGTCCTGTCGCGTCCAGTCCTGTCGCGTCCAGTCCTCTCACGCGCCACCCCCTCGCGCGCTAGCCCGCGCGGCAGCGAGTAAGCGGCCAGCGCGATGATCAACGCGCCGAGCGCGGTGCTGAAGCTGAGGTGCTCGAGTGTCTGGACGACCCTGGTGCCGTGCGCGGGCCCTTGAGCACCGCCGACCTCCCAGATATGGCTCATATCGGTTCCGATCGCGAACCAGATTCCGCCCACGAGGGCGACGAAAGCGCCAAAGCGCCCGATCACGCGCGGTCCCGCACCCAGTAGCAGCAAGCCGCCGACGACGACGGCGATGGCAGGCAGGATAGAGAGGGTGAGGCGGCCACTCGTGTAGTGCCAATGCTTGTCGGGCCCCAGCACGAAGTCGAAGTAGGGACCGACAAATGGGATCAATCCACCCCAGATGCCCGCGACCAAGACCAAAAGGCCGGCTGTTCTGGTGCTCACGCTGCGCATTGCGGCTCCTCTTCCTCAAAAAAACGTTTGACTGGTTCTTTCCGGTCGGCGCCCTGGCCGAGCTACTTACCCTACTTCTTCCCGATTATGGCCGTCCTAACCCTCACGGTCAACGCTCGATCAGGACGCCGTGTGTGGTCGCCGTGGGCGGCACGGACTGGCGATCCGCGCGATGACGCCCTCGACCACCACAGGTTAGAGCGGGTCGTCGGTAGATATCGAGCAGCGAGGCTCGGCGGCAAGGTTGCGCGCCTTTCGCGATCCCTTGGAGCTGCTGAACCACAAGTGATCCTCGTGCCAGACGCCCCACACCGGCATGAGGTGCGGGGCGCTCGAGGGCTTCACCGTGGCCAGCCAGTAGTCGTGCGACCGGACGAGCCTCGCTACGCCCACGACCATGGGAGAAGCCCTGTCCCCTCTGTCGCCGGCAGCGTCCCGTAGCCTGGCATGAACGGCCTGGACGCCAAAGGATCGATCACTCCAGGGACGCTACTACTTGCCGACGAGGGCTGTTCGCTTGCCGATCGTCTGCGGCGCACCTACTCGGCCTCGTCAGGGCCCTTCCACGCCGTTGCCGGGCGTCCCGTCGGCGGGCACGAGCTTGAGGCGGCTCACGATCTGACTTGGGGATTCGGCCAGCCCCGCGTCAAGCAGGCGTGGATCGGCGCTGACCAACGGCATGCCCAGCTCGGAGGCTGTCGCCGCCCAGCTCGCGTCGTAGAACGACAAGGCATGGTCCTGGGCGAGCGCCGCAGCGCGCTGGAGCCATGCAGCGGTCATCACCAGGGGCGGACCGACGACGGCGCGTAGGTCATCGAGCTGATCGGCCGCGGCGGCTGCGTTCCAACGCAGCGCCCGAACGAGCACGTTGCCGACCTCGTACATCGCGAGATCGAGGACGTGCGCGTCGATCTCGCCGGCGACGTGCGCCGAGCGCAACGCGCGGGCCTCGGGCAGCTCGCCCTCCCCTTCGCCGTGGAACCACTTGATCAACACCGAGGTGTCAACCAGTAGGTGGGTCACCGGCGCGAGTCTCGATCGGCGCGCACGAGATCCGCAGCTTCGAAGGTCCCAGCATCACGGAAACGCTGCTCGGACCGTTCGATCGCTGCCGTGACACGCTCGGGGTCGCGGCGCGCAAGCTCGCGTCGTGCCGCGATCGCAAGCAGCGCGCTGCGACTTGTCGATCGCCGTGCAGCCTCGGCATCGAGCTTCACTAGGAGGTCGTCGGCGATCGAGATCATAACCTTGGACATACTCAGAGTATAGCCGGTGGTATAGCCACTGTCTCAGTCGACGATCCTCACCCGGAACGATGAGGCAGCGCGTTCGGGCCTGGCGTACGCTGAGTCCGTGTCGGTCGAGACCGTCGAGGAACTTGCCGCGCTGCGGGCGGCGGGGAGGGTAGTGGCCGAGGCGCTGCGGACGATGAGGCGTGCGGTCCAGCCAGCCGTGACAACCGGCGAGCTCGATGAGGTCGCGGGGCGCATCTTTCGGCGGGCTGGTGCGCGCTCGGGACCTCAGATCGATTACGGCTTTCCCGGAGTCACCTGCGTCAGCGTCAACGACGAGGCCGTTCATGGCATCCCTGGCCCCCGCCATCTACTCGCGGGGGACCTGGTAAAGCTCGACGTAACCGCCGAGCTCGACGGCTTCTACGCCGACGCGTGCGTCACCGTGCCCGTTGGCCGGGCCCGTGACAGCGACCGTCGACTGGTGGCGAGCGCGCATCGGGCACTGGCGGCGGGGATGCGAGCCGCCCGTGTGGGGGCGCCGCTGAACGCCATCGGAGCGGCGATCGAGATGACGGTCATGGCCAGCGGGCACGCCGTGTGCACCGAGCTTATGGGCCACGGAATCGGGCGACGCATCCACGAGGCACCGCAGGTCCCCAACCACTATGTCGCACACCTGTCCCGGCCGTTGACTGACGGGCTGGTCTTGACGATCGAGCCGATCATCTCAGCGGGCA
>JALYUQ010000088.1 GCA_030853685.1 Actinomycetota bacterium
TGCCTGATCGCCCGGTCGGATGCCATGCCGCGACTGCGTCGCGAAGGCCTGAGCGCGTAGCGCGAAGGGCTTTGCGGCGATAGTCGCGGGCGCGTCCTCGGGGCGGGGGGTCATGCTAGTTTGCGTCCTTGGCGTTGCAGGCCGTGGCGGAAGCGCCAGCTCTCGGTGCCGGTGTCGATGATGTGCGCCTTGTGGGTGATCCGGTCCACGACTGCCTTCGCGAGCCGGGGGTCTGCGAACACCTTGGTCCACTCGCCGAACGGCAGGTTGGTGGTCACGATCAGCGATCCGCGCTCGTTGCGCTCTGAGATGACTTGGAAGACGAGCTCGGCGGCGCCGTCGGGCAACGCCAGGTAGCCCAGCTCGTCGAGGCAGACCAGCTCGGTGCGGGCGTAGCGGCCGACGACCCGGCCAAGCTCGCGTCGGGACTCGGCCTCTTGCAGCTCGTTGGCGAGCGCGGCGAGGGTGGTGAATCTGACGCGGCGTCCTTGCCGGCAGGCGCAGACCGCCAGCGCTGTCGCCAGATGGGTCTTGCCGCTGCCGCTCTCACCGTGGAGGATGACCTGCTCGCGGGCATCGATCCACGATCCGTCTGCCAGCGCGGCGATCGTGGCCTGCGGAATCTTGGGGTTGTCGTCAAAGCGGAACTCCTGCAGGGTCTTGATGATCGGAAACCGCGCGTCGATCAGCCGCCGGCGCTCACGCCGCTCAGCGCGTTCTTGGTGCTCGGCGTCGAGCAACGCGGCCAGGTACGCGATCGGGGCTTGCTGCTCGCGGGTCGTCTCAGCAGCAAGCGCCCGGAAGCGGCGTTTGACGGTCGGGAGCTTGAGCTCGGTGGCGTGGGCCTCGATCAGCGCCTCCAGCGCCTGGGCCTTGGCTGAGGCGCTCACCGGTCCTGCTCCCAGTAGCCGGCGGCGTGGGTCTGCTGCTCGGCGTCCTCGGCGGCGGCCAGCAGCTCGAGTGCGAGATGCCGGGCACAGGAGGGCCGCAGGTGGATGAACGCGTCGGGCTGTGGATGCTCGACGCCCTCGTCGAACAGGCGCACGCGGACCAGTAGCTGCTTGGCGCCGCCGACCAGTCCCTCGCGGGCGGGGCCGGCGGACGCTTCGATCTCCCAGTAGCCGATCATCTGACCGTCTCCTTGCCCAGCAGCTGGTCATAGTCGCCGAGATCTGGCTCGGGACGCTCGGTCGCGACCAGGCGCGCGTCCAGGCCGCTGAGCGGCGCTGGGGCGATCCGCTGGGCTCGGCGGGCAAGCACGGCGACCGCACGGCCGTCGTGCGCACCGGCGGCCAGTGCGCCGCGGACGGCCAACTCCACGCCAGCGGGGCCGAGCTCGCGGCAGAGCAGCAGCACGTCGACCATCTGGCCGGCTGCCTCAGATGAGCCGACCTTGCTCTCGATCGCCTGCCATAGCTGATCGAAGCTGTCAGGCCAGCGGCCCTGCTCGCGCTCCTGGCGCAGCGCCAGCGACCGGGGCAGCGCCCCGGGCTTGTGCTTGAGCAGGTCGAGGTAGTGATCTAGCTGCGCCGAGGTGTGAAACTTGCCCTCAAGCCGCTCATGGCAAGCGACCCGGCGCCCGTCGTGGCAGAAGACGATCTCTCGAGCCCCGATCCGGGCAGCGACCCGCAGCCCGGCCAGCCCCACCGGCAGCGAGTACTGGTTCTGGCGCACCGTCGCCAAGGACTTTGAGTCCACCCGCGGGGTGGCGTGCTCGCAGCTGTCAAACGGCTCAGCCGGCAACGAGCGCAAACGCTCGACCTCGCGCTGCAGCGCCTCGCCGACGGTCAGCGATCGCCCGCGGATCGTGCGCCCAAGATCCGCGATGCATGATGCGGCGATCCGCTCGTTGAGCTCCTGAAGCGAGCCGACCTCGGGGACCGGGACCAGGTGCGCGCGGCGAAACCGCCCGACCTCGCCCTCCACGCCGCCCTTCTCGTGCGCGCCTTCCTTGCCCCGGCGGGTAAAGCTCGACTCATACAGGTAGTGCGAGCGCAACGCCACGAACCGGTCAGACTCTTCTCGCCGACGGCCCTTGAGAACCTTCACGACCGCTGATTTGAGGTTGTCATAGCGGAGCACGCCGCCGAAGGTGCCGCCGAAGAACTCAAACGCCGCGACATGCCCTTCCAGAAACGCCTGTTGGGTGGCGCGGGTATGCGCCTGCACGAAGCACGCCCCCGAGAAGCACGCCCGCATCACGAACAAGTAGACCCGGGTCGAGACGCCGGCGATGATGACCGTCGCCTCGCCCCAGTCGACCTCGGCTTCCGCGCCAGGATCTGAGCACAGCGGCACGAACACCTCGTCCACCAGCACGCCCAGCGCGCGACGGCGCTCGCGGACATACCGCCGCACCTGGCGTTCAGACACCTCGACGCCGTGCTCGTCGCGCAGTCGCTCCCAGATGCGCTTGGCGGTGTGACGCTGCTTTCGCGGTGCGGTCCGGTCAGCGATCAACCACGAGTCGATCAGCTCGCGATACTCGCCCAGCTTCGGTGCCGGGCGCCCCACCGGCCGCTTGCGCGCCGGCGGCACCGCCGACTCCAACGCCTGACGGACCGCGCGCCGATGCACGTCATGCCGACGCGCCAGCCCACGGACCGACAGGCCCTCCCGATCATGATCTCGACGGATCTGCTCAAAAAGCTCCACTCTGGAATCCATCCTCTCCGCGACCTCCCATGCACGCTTGACAAAGCGCGCACTCTCAGATCGCGATCGGACGGAAGTGGGGCCAAATCAGGCGTCCGCACTGGGGCCAAATCAGATGTCCGCGGCCATTCGAGCATCGTTCTTGGCGAGCGGGTGCTGCCTGGAGCCGGCCTGGAGTCGGGGTCTGGGGAGTAACGGAGCAGAAAACAAACATGACCCCCTACGGCGAGGTCAAGCTCATCGCCGCCGCCGGAGACCGACGACCTGGCCGCCTGAATCGACGATTCCACGGGGCCACTTTGCCCCTCGTGGCAGCTTCGTTAACGGCACCGGGGTTCAGAGGACTTTGCTGCTTCGCGCGGGAAGTGCAGACGAAGCTCAGCGGCCCCTGAGATACGTCTCGACCGCGGTTGCCTCGTTGCTCAGGGCGGTGTTTGTCGCTCGGTTGGGGGCGTTCCATAGGTTGAGCTCGACGTGGCCGCCCGGCATTGTCCATGTGCCGGCAGCGCATCCTTCTATGAGCGCGATCGCCCTGAAGATGCCGTTGATCGTGACGACCTCGCGGGTGTCTCTGAGCAGCAGATCTCGGGAACGCCAGCCGAGCAGTACCGGATCAAAGGGCCCAAGCAGCCGCGGAGGAGGCAGCGGGATTGACTCTTGCGCGCGAGCCAGGTCGACGAGCCCGTCGGGCCGCTGACGCAGCTCGGACGCGATCGCCTGTAGTCCGGCGCGAGCATCTCGCAGCGGCAGCTGCGCCCACTTGGCCAGATCGCGGTCCTCGGCCGGCCCGTGTCCGGCGAGGTAGCGGCGGGCGAGCTCGGCCAGTCCGCTGTCACGATCGATCTTCGGACGCTCACCCAACCAGTCGACCGCGAGTGCGAATGCCTGCTCACCGCCTATCATGGGACCGCGAACGATGAGCCCGTCGAGCGTCGCGCGAAACAGGACGTGCACCAGCGCCTGCCCAGCGGTCGGCACGTCCGCTCGCTGGAGCACCGCTCGGAGCTCGCTGCGCGTCATCGGTCCGCTGGCCCCCAGGGTCTTGACGATCGCCGCGATCGCGCGGCTGACGGCGGCCGGGCTTACGCCCTCCTGTCGGAGCCGTCGGTTGCTGCCGGCGCGTAGCTGGGGCGTGGTCAGCTCGTGCAGGAGTGGCTCGTCCTCGGCTGCGATTAGGTGCAGCGTCCCCCGATTGACCCAGGTGATGACCAGCGAGCGCTCCTCGCTCAGTGCCCGGTCCACGTCTGAGGCGTGCCCATCGAGGGTGCGGGCGCGGACAGCCAGCCGCGCCCCCCGGGGGTCCTGACCCTGAACCGCCAGCAGATGCCGCGTCGCTTCAAGCGCGCTAGCGGCCGGCGTCCCCGAGAGCCGCTGCGCGGCCAGGCGCGCGGCTAGCAGCAAGTCTTCCCTGGACCGCTGACGCGCCATCACGGCAACCTACCCTCACCAACGCCGCAGAGGAAGGATTCGGGGAACAGCATCGCCGACAGCCATGCGAACCGATCGTGTGAGAGTCCGGGAAGCTCCCGCCAGCTCTCGCCGACGGGTCCCGGGCGCCTGTCTGATCCGCGAAACGACAGCTCCCGGGGTGGGAATCGAACCCACAACCTCTCGATTAACAGTCGAGCGCTGCTGCCTGATTGAGCTACCCGGGATCACACAGAATCTGCTACGCCGGAATCGATCCGATTCCCGCCTCGACTTCAGCATGACAATTAGAGCATAGAAGGACGCACGTGGCGGACAGAAAACCCCTGCTCAGACCGCCCCTTCCAGCCGGGAGACCACTTTACGCATCGCCGCCTGAACCTGCTCGCGCTCACGCGCGACAGGTCCGATGTCCACTCCCTCGGCTCCCGTCGCTAGACCCGCTCGCGCTGCTCCGGCCGCTCCACCCGCTCCCCCCGCGCCGTTCCTCCGCGCCCGCCGGATCGCACGATCCAACCGAGCCAGCTCGAGCACCAGCCGGGCGTGCTCCAGGCGGTCGGCGCTGGGGTCCGGCGTCTGCCCTGCCCTCGCCACGAGATCGGCGATCACGCGCGCCAGCTCCTCGTCGTCGTCGGGCAGGCCAGACAGCGGAGTACGGCTGCGCCCCGAGAGGTGCCGTGCGGCGCGGCGCATCGTGTCGCTCGTGAGCAGCTCGTCCGGATCGATCCTCGCCAAAGCAGCGCTGCCCGCCTCGGGCAGCGCGACGCACAGCACGAGGAAGGTCCGCTCGGCGCGCAACCCGTGGTCGAGGACCGGGGCTTGCGCGGCCCCGGGTTGCGCTTTGGACGACCCCTGGGTCGCGGGTCGCCGCCCGCCCCCAGAGCTTCGCACCAGGGCCGACAGACGCCCTTCGGAGAGATCGAGCCGGCCCGCGACCCGTCGCAGCAGCTCCTCGCGCAGGACGCTAGCCGGTACTTCGGCCAGCACCGGCGCCAGCTCTGAAGCGGCTCGGTCTCTGCCCTCCGAGCTCCGGATGTCGGCGCCCTCCAGGACTCGCTCGACGTGAAAGACGACGAAGGGGACTGAGCCCTCGACACGTGCGCGCAGCGCCTGCGCCCCCTCTCGCTCCACCAGCTCGGCGGGGTCAGAGCCCTGCGGCAGGGCGACGACCCGGAGCTGGAGCTTGCGCCCGGAGGCCAGGCGGGAGGCGCGCAGCATCGCCTCCTGGCCGGCCCGGTCGGCGTCGAGGCACAGCACGAGCACGCCGACGATCCGCTCGAGCTCGCTGACCTGCTCCTCGGTCAGCGCCGTACCCATGATGCCGACGGCGTTGCGCATCCCGGCCTGATGGAGCGCGAGCACGTCGGTGTAGCCCTCGACGAGGATCGCGCGGCCCGCGCGGGCGGCGCTAGCGCGGGCGCGGTCGATCCCGAACAGCGTACTGCCCTTGTGGTAGAGCTCGCCGTCAGAGGTGTTCAGATATTTGGGGGGCTGATTCTCGCGCATCGCCCGGGCCCCGAACCCGAGCGCGCGCCCGCGGGCGTCGGCAGCGGGGAACATGATCCGCTCGCGGAAGCGGTCGTACACCTGGCCCGGGCGCGCGCGCGAGCGCTGCGCCAGTCCGACCGCCAGCAGCTCCTCGTCGGCGAAGCCCGCCTTGCGCGAGGCGAGCAGTATCCGGTCCCAGGCACTCGGTGCATAGCCCACGCGGAACTCGCGCAGCGTCTCCTCGGCGAGCCCGCGCCCGAGCAGGTACTCGCGGGCGCCGGCTGCCTCGCGCGCGTCCCACAGGTAGCGCGAGTAGTAAGCCGTCGCGCGTCCGAGCAGCGACTGCAATCGCTCGCGGCGCTGGCGGCGAGAGGCCGCCGCGGGGTCCTCGGCTTCGGCCTCGAGCTTGACGCCGAAGCGATCCGCGAGCGACTCGAGCGCGCCCTTGAAGTCCAGGCCCTCGGTTTCGATCACGAAGTCGAACGCGTCGCCGGAGGCCTGGCAGCCGAAGCAGTGATAGTGCTTCTCGTCGGGGCGCACATGGAACGATCCGGTCCGCTCGTCGTGAAACGGGCAGATGCCGAAATAGCTGTTGACGCCCGTGCGCCGCAACTCGGTGGCACCCGTGACCAGCGTAACCATATCGACTGCCTCGCGGACGCGATCGCGTGAGTCGGCCGTATATCGTGTCACCGTGTCACCGGGCCATCGGGTCGCGGCTTCACGGCGCCACAGCTCGTGGTCGCCCGCAGGCGACCACACGATGCAAAATGGGATTGCAAGGTGTCACAGCCTCACCGCGCGAATGCGACTGGCACGCTCATCTCCTCAAACGCGCGGATGCAAAAGCGGTCGGTCATGCCCGCGAGGTAGTCGGTCACCCGATGGGGGAGGTCGTCCTCCGGGACCGGCTCCGGGATCTCCTGCGGATACGCGCAGTAGTGATCGAACAGCGAGCGCACGACGAGCTCGATCTTGGCGTGCTCGCGACCGGTCTCTGGCCTGAGGTACACACGCTCGAACATGAACGAGCGTAGCTGCGCCATGGCTTCGCCGACCGCCTCGCCCTGGACGATCTTCCCGGCTGCCTCAGAGTGCTCGACGAGGTCGTGCACGAGCGCGTCGATCCGGTGCGGTCCGCTGTCCCCGAGGATCGCGATCGGGCCGGGCGGCAGGTCATCGGCAGCGATCACGCCGGCGCGGACCGAGTCGTCGATGTCGTGGTTGATGTAGGCGATCCTGTCCACCAGCCGTACGATCCTGCCCTCGAGCGTCGAGGGCTCCGCGGCGCGGCCCGAGTGTCCGATGATGCCGTCCCTGACCGCCTTGGTCAGGTTGAGCCCCTGGCCGTCGCGCTCCAGCACGTCGACCACGCGCAGCGAGTGCTCGTTGTGCATGAATGAGGACCCGAAGCGCTCGACCAGGCAAGCGTGGAGCGCCTCCTCGCCGACGTGGCCGAATGGCGGGTGCCCCAGATCGTGTCCCAGCCCGATCGCTTCGACCAGATCCTCGTTCAGCGCCAGCGCCCGTGCGACCGTGCGAGAGACCTGCGTGACCTCGAGCGTGTGGGTGAGGCGGGTCCGGTAGTGGTCTCCCGCAGGCGAGACGAAGACCTGCGTCTTGTGCCTCAGGCGCCGGAACGCCTTGCAGTGAACGATCCGGTCACGGTCGCGCTGAAACGGCGTCCGCAGCCCGCAGTCGCGCTCGGCGCGCTCGCGCTGCGCGGGATAGGACCGTGTCGCCAACGGGGAAAGAAAGCGCTCCTCACGGGCGCGGATCCGGGCGGCGAACGCAGCGGCGACCGGTCCCGCGGGGTGCTCCTGGCCGGCGGCTGGGGATTGGTCGCTCACGTCAGCGATTCTGACAGGCGAGTGAGAGCTCCTTCTGGGGAATCGTGGTCATCACTTCAGAGTGGCAGAACTACTACCTAGTCCTCTGCGGGGCAGATAACCGGCCGACACATCTTTACAGTGGGCCCATGACCCACGCCCTCACCGATGACGCCATCATCCTCGGCGAGAACCTCGAGGTCCTGGCCGATTTCGAAGATGAGAGCTTTCAGCTCGTCTACATCGATCCTCCGTTCAACACCGGGAAGGTGCAGAGCCGCAAGACTCTTCAAACTGTCCCGAACGCGGACGGCGACCGCGTCGGCTTTCAGGGCAAGCGCTACAAGACACGGCTCCTCGCCGAGTCCTCTTACCGCGATGCCTTTGATGAATACGTGGCGTTCATCGAGCCGCGGCTGCACCAGGCTCGCCGCCTTCTGAGGCAGAGTGGAACCCTCTACTTTCACATCGACTATCACGAGGCCCACTACTGCAAGCTCCTGCTCGACGAGGTGTTCGGGCGCGAGAGCTTCCTGAACGAGATCATCTGGGCCTATGACTACGGCGCGCGCTCGAGGGCGCGGTGGCCGGCAAAGCACGACACCATCCTCGTCTACGTGAAGGACATTCATTCCTACCACTTCGATTCCGAGGCGGTGGACCGCGAGCCCTACATGGCTCCAGGGCTCCTTACCACGGAGAAGGCCGCGAGAGGAAAGCTCCCGACCGATGTCTGGTGGCACACGATCGTTCCCACGAACGGGCGCGAGAAGACCGGGTATCCGACGCAAAAGCCTGAGGGAATCGTGCGTCGCATGGTCCTTGCGTCGACACGGCCGGGCGACTGGTGCCTCGACTTCTTCGCCGGCAGCGGAACTCTGGGAGCTGTGGCGGCGAAGGCCGGGCGGCACTATGTCCTCATCGACTGCAACGAGGAGGCGGTCCGGGTCGCCAGCGAGCGGCTGACGTCGATTACGGGGCAGCCTATGCTCCCCGCAGCAACGGCCTCAGCTTGACCTGAGCATGGTGCGCGGCCGTCTCGCCGATCGCGCGCTCGGCCTGGCGGAGCGCGCGATCGGATGCTTGGGGTGCTCGTGCGAGCGGCCGGCCGAGCGCGGCGACGAGAAACCGGTAGGACTCCTCGTCCAGCGCGAACGCTCCAGCCTCACACGAGCTGCACACCACGCCGCCGGCGGCGGCCGAGAAGCCGTGGAGGTGCTCGGTCTCGCTGCACGTCGCGCAGGCTGCGAGCGCCGGCACGATCCCCGCGGCGAGCAGCAGCTTGAGGCGAAACGCCAAGCCGTTCGCAGGACGGGCATGAGCCACGTCGCAGCTCAGCAGCGCGAGCTCGTTTGCGAGCAGGCGAAAAACCTCAGGATGTGGATCGGGAGTCTCGAACATGCGTGCCACGGCGTCGCATGCGCGTGCTGCTGCGTCAATCGTCGCGGCGTGGTCACGGAGTCCGGCGTGAACTGCGACGGTCTCCACGCTGGTGACCGTGAACAGGTCTCCTCGCCCCTCGTGGAGGACGGCGCGAACGTGAAAGAACGGCTCCAGGCGCGCGCCGAACCGGCTGCGCGCACGCCGCGCGCCCTTGGCGATCGCTCCCATGCGGCCGTGGCCGGGTGTGTAGAGATGCAGGATGCGGTCCGCCTCGCCGTAGCGAATGGAGCGCAGCACGATGGCCTCGGTCTTCAGCGGTGCTGGCACGACGGGCGACGGAAGCCGTTTGCGCGCGCCCCGCGTGGGCGAGCTGGGGGTGGATAGGGTGCTATCCTTTGTGAAGTAATGAGATCAGTCACCCTTTACACCACCGAGCGCTGCCCGCGGTGCACGGCCGCCAAGGCACTGCTGCAGCGTCGCGGCATCGATTATGAAGAGATCGACTTGGCGAGGGACCCGGAGGGTCGCGACGCGCTCGCGAGCAATACCGGAATGTTCACCTTCCCGCAGATCGTGATCGCGGGGCAGACACTCGGTGGGTTCGACGAGCTGGCGTCCGCCGACCGTGAAGGTCGCCTGCGCGAGCTGCTCGTGGCGTAGGGCGACTCGCGCGCCGGCTTGGCTGCGCACCAACTGTCAATCGACAATCCGTCGCGCGCGCGGCCTGGGCTGACAGCGCTCGCAGACGTAGGTGCCCCGCCCCCCCACCACAAGCTTCTTGACCGGGCGCCCGCAGGCGGAGCACGGCTGTCCTTCCCGGCGGTGGACGAGAAAGCGATCCTGAAACGATCCCCGCGCCCCGTCGATGTGGCGAAAGTCGTCGATCGTCGCGCCTTTGGCCTCGATGCCAGCCAGCAGCGTCTCCTCGATCGCGTCGCGCAGGCGGGCGAGCTGAGGGCCGCTTAGAGCACCCGCGGCCCGTAGCGGATGGATCCCCGCCCTGAACAGGGCCTCGTCGGCGTAGATGTTGCCAATCCCCGCAATCCGGCGCTGGTCGAGCAGGAACGTCTTTACCGGCGCGCGCTTGCCGCGCGCTATCTGACGCAGGTAGTCGGTGGTGAACTGGGCCGTGAAGGGCTCGGCTCCGAGCCGCGCCGCCAGATAGGCAGCGCGGGCAGCTTCGCCATGGAGCAGGTGACCTGTTCCGAACCGTCGCGGATCTACGAACAGCATCCGGTGAGTGCCATCGAGCTCGAAGCGCACGCGCGTGTGAGCGGGCTCGCGCTCTGGGTCAAGCAGCAATGCTCCGGTCATTCGTAGGTGCATGAGCAGGTGACGGTGCTCGGAGCAGGCGCAGAGGAGGTACTTGCCGGCGCGCGTCACCCGCTCCACGACCGCGCCCCGCAGCTCGGCTTCCAGGAGCGCGGGAGGCGTGGGAGCGCACCAGCGGGGGTCGAGGATCTCGATCCCGGTAATCGCGGCGCCCTCCAAGGACGGCGCGAGCTGCCGGCGGATCGTCTCGACCTCGGGCAGCTCGGGCATCCGCGAGCGCTCCTACGCGAACGGCTCGGCGGACAGATCACTCGCGTGCCGGCCCGTAAGCCATCGAAGGACGCTCGCGCCCAGATGGCTCATGGCGTGGCCGCTCCGAACAGCGTCAGCGAACGCCTCAGCGGTGAGAACACCGCGTGGTCGACCGCGTGGAAGCCGGCGGGCGGTGCGTACTCCTCCAGCACGATCTCGGCACCGGGCACGAACACGTGCGTCGAGCGCACCCGGCGCAGCTTACCGTCGATCCGCTCGATCGCATCGAGCTCGATCGCGCGATTGCCGTCGACGGTCGATAGGCCGGACCTGATCACCTCCAGTCCCCGGTCGCGCGCGCGTGCCGCGCCGATCAGGCTAACCCGTGCCTGCGACAATGCGGGGGCCCCAGCGGGTGGCGGTTGGGCTCTCGGGTAGCGCCACAGCGCGATCACCGCGGCTCCGGAGGACAGCACCGCCACCATGGGCGAGTACTCGGGCACCGCCCCCCAATTGCGCGGCGCTCTGAAGCTGATCCCCGCCGCGGGATAGCTCAACGTCCGAAGGCCGTCCGGCTTGGCGGCACGGGTGTCGAGAACGAGCGGCGTACGTGAGTTCCCGCAGCCGGCAAGCAGCACAAGCGTGAGCGTGAGCGTGAGCGTGAGCGCTGCGGTGGCGCGACGAGGCACCGCAGGCGCGATGGCGACGCGAGAAGGGAATGGGCGCGTGATGGCGGCGCGAGAAGGCACTGGGCGATTCTGCCAGGTGGCCGGGAATGATCTGCGCCGCCGGAGCAGCCGGGCGCCGAGACCCGAACGCCGCCGAGTTGCCCGATCGGTGCAGGCGTGAGCGATCCCGGTCAGCCGCGCCCGATCTGAGCGCGCGGATGTGCGTCGAAGTAGACCTCGCGCAGGCGGTCGGATGACAGGTGCGTATAGATCTGGGTGGTGCCGACATCCGCGTGGCCAAGCATCTCCTGCAGCGAGCGAAGGTCGCACCCTCCGGCGAGCAGATGGGTGGCGAACGTGTGGCGCAGCGTATGGGGGCTCATCCGCCGCTCCAGCCCGGCGCTCCGTGCATGGCGCTGGACGATCTTGTAGAGCCCCTGCCGGGTGAGACCGGTACCCCGCAGGTTGACGAACACCGCGGGCTCGTCGCGCAGCCCCACGAGTCCGGGCCGAGCGTCGCGCAGATAGACTCGCAGGCTCTCAACGGCCTTGCTGCCGATCGGGACGATGCGCTCCTTGGATCCTTTTCCGCGCGCGCGTAGGACTCCGGCCTCGAGGTCCACGTCCCTACGCTCCAAGCCGACCGCCTCCGAAGCCCGAAGTCCGCAGGCGTACATCGTCTCCAGCAGCGCCCGGTCGCGCACCGCGGCTGGCGAGGACCCGCGAGGCTGCTGCAGGAGCGCATGGACCTCGTCCCTGCTCAGTACCTTGGGCAGCCGGCCATCAGAACGCGGGGGCCGCAGCTCATTCGTCGGGTCGCGGTCGAGAATCTGCTCGCGGCGCAAGTGGCGGTGAAACGAACGCAGGCATGCGATCTTTCGCTGCAGCGTGGCGGGCGCGACCGGCGGCTTGCCCTCCCACCCCACTGCCAGCTCGGACACGAACGCGGCCAAGTCCGCCGCCACGACCTCCAGCGCGTCGAGGCCGTGGCGGGTCAGAAACGCGCCGTACTGCTGCAGATCCGAGCGGTATGCCTCGAGCGTGTTGCGCGAGCAGCCGCGCTCGAGCTCGAGATAGGCGAGGAAGTCGAGGGTGAGATCGTTCAGACGCCCCGCTGCTGAGGGCGCCTCGACGGTGGCCATGGGGACCTATTCGGCCTCTGCGTCCCCGTTCCTGCCGGCCTTCAGCCACAGCAGGGCGATCAGCGACTTGGAGTCCTCACACTGCTCGATCGCCTGGTCGAGGCGCTGCAGCGGCCACGGCACGATCTCGATCCGCTCGTCCTCCTCGTCCTCGTCGTCCTCCTCGTCCGCGGAGTGCGCTGCATCTGAAAGGCTGCCCGCCAGATAGAGCCAGACCCGCTCGTCGCTGAACCCCGGGCTGGTGTAGAACGACTTGATCTGCTCCCAGTGCACGGCCTGCTTGCCGATCTCCTCGACCAGCTCCCGTTTCGCGCACGCGAGCGGCTCCTCACCCGGAACGTCGAGCTTGCCCGCGGGGATCTCGAGCGAGTCGCCCTGGCCAACCGCCTCGCGCGGCTGGCGGGTCAGCCAGACCCGCGTCTCGTCGAGTGCGACGATGCCCACCGCCCCCGGATGCCAGACCTTCTCACGGGTGACCTCACTCCCGTCGGCGTAGCGGAAGCGCTCGACGCCGACCTTGACGATCTCTCCCTCCCACTTCATCTCCTGGCCAAGGTGCTCGAACTCGGTCATGACGCCCCCTCGCGCCCCGCCGCATCCACCAGTGCGATCGCGACGTCGAGCATCCCTTCGAGTGCATCGATGCTGATCCGCTCGCCGGGCTCGTGGTTGTGCTCGGTCCCGTCGGCGAGGTTGACGGCTTCAAAGCCGGCGGCTTGCAGCGCGTTGACATCTGAGAGGCCACCTGTATTGATGTGCTTGGGCTGATAGCCGCAGGCTCGGAGCGCCTGCTCCGCGAAGGCGACAGCTGGAGCGCTGGATCGCGTGCGATAGCCCTTGACGATCCGCTCCGCCGTCAGGTCGAGGTCGCACTCGGACGCGTCCGCGGCATTCTGCAGGTGGTCGATCATCTCGGTCGCCACCGACTCTACCCGCGCCTGAACGAGGCTACGGACCTCCCCTTCGATCCGGCAGCGCTCTGGCACCACGTTGGCGCTCGTGCCGCCCGTGATCGTGCCGAGGTTGGCGGTGCTCTCGGGATCCAGGCGCCCCAAGGTCATCGCCGTGATCGCGCGCGCCGCTGCGACGATCGCGCTGCGGCCCTCCTCAGGGCGAATGCCGGCGTGCGCGGCTCTGCCACGAAAGTCCGCCACGATCCGGTGATGGGTCGGGGAGGCAAGGACGATCTCGCCGATCGGAGAGGCATGGTCAAAGACGTAGCCGAAGCGGCTGCTCAAGCTAGGGACGTCGAAGTGCTTGGCTCCCTTGAGCCCGATCTCCTCACAGACGGTGAACAACAGCTCGACCCCACACGCGGGCGGCTGCGGAGCGCGCGTAAGCCGGCGGGCGAGCTCCAGCGCGACCGCCACAGCAGCCTTGTTGTCGGCCCCGAGTATCCCCTCGTTGGCGTTTACCCAGCCGCCGTTCACGAGCACGGGCGCGACCGGCGCCGCGAGCGGGACCGTGTCGAGATGAGCGCAGAGGAGGATGCTCTCCGGGCCGCGCCCGCTCACGCGCGCGAGCAGGTTCCCGGCGTCAGAGCCGGCAAGCCGCCCGCAGCCGTCCTCGTCCACCCCCAGCCCGATGCTACGAAGCTGCGCCGTCACCCAGTCCGCGCACCCGCGCTCGGCCCCGGACGGACTCTCGATCCGGCACAGGTTGGCGAACGTCTCGTGCAGACACGCGCGCTCAGAGTCGGTGGCGCGCCTCACCGGGCGACGAGTGGCGCGGCCTCGCCGGCGTCGTCCGCGGCAACCTTCTCCGGAGCGCCCTGCAGCGCGGGCTCGCCCTGTGGCATAGGCTCGCCCTCGCCGTGGGCGTGCGCGAGAGCCGCGCCCACGAGTCCCCTGAACAGCGGCGACGGACGGTCTGGACGAGACTTGAACTCAGGATGGAACTGGGAGGCGATGAAGAACGGGTGCTGCTCTGGGGGCAGCTCGATCGCCTCGACGAGCCGCTCGTCGGGAGAAGTGCCCGAGTAGATCAACCCAGCGGACTCCAGCCGGCGGCGCAGGTGGTTGTTGACCTCGTAGCGATGACGGTGACGCTCGTAGACCACAGGCTCGCCATAGCACTCGCGTATGCGCGTGCCATCGTGCAGCTTGACGGGGCCGGCTCCCAGGCGCATCGTGCCGCCCATCTCGGAGACCTCCTTCTGCTCGGGCAGCAGGTCGATTACCGGGAACGGCGTCTCGAGGTCAAACTCGGTCGAGTTCGCCCCCTCCATGCCTCCGAGGTGACGCGCGAGCTCGCATACCGCGACCTGCATCCCCAAGCAGATTCCCAGGTACGGGATCTTGCGCTCCCGCGCGATCTGTACGGCCCGGATCTTGCCTTCGATGCCACGCCCGCCGAACCCCCCCGGGATCAAGATTCCGCTAGCGCGTTCGAGCCTCGTCGCGACCTCGTGCGCGGAGACAGCCTCGGAGTCCACCCAGTCGACCTGCACCCTGCAACCATGATGGACCGCGGCGTGCTTGAGGGCCTCCACGACCGACAGGTACGCATCGGCGAGCTGGACGTACTTGCCCACGAGCGCGATCCGCACCTCCCGCGGGGCCTCGCTTGCCCGCCGCGTGATCGCCTCCCACCGGTCGAGATCGGGCGCTTTCGCCTGCAGCCCGAAGTGCTCCCGCAGAATGAAGTCGTCGACGCCTTCGGCGCGGAAGACCAGGGGGACCTGGTAGACGTCCGGGACATCGTGGGCGGAGACGACCGCCTCCACCGGCAGGCTTGCAAACAGGGCGATCTTGCGCCGGATGTCGGAGGACAGGACGGACTCCGAGCGGCACACGACCATGTCCGGCGCGATCCCGATCCGTCGCAGCTCGTTGACCGAGTGCTGGGTCGGCTTGGTCTTGAGCTCACCTGCGTGCCCGATGTAGGGCACCAGCGTAAGGTGGATGAACATACACCGCTTGCGCCCCACGTCGACGGGGAACTGCCGGATCGCCTCCAGGAAGGGCAGCGACTCGATGTCGCCGACGGTGCCACCGATCTCGGTGATCACGAAGTCGACCTCGCTGGAGTCGGCCATCAGCCGGATCCGCTGCTTGATCTCGTCGGTGATGTGGGGTACGACCTGAACTGTCGCGCCGAGATAGTCGCCCCGGCGCTCGCGGCGGATGACCGAGTTGTAGATTCCGCCCGCCGTCACGTTCGACGCACGATTGGTGTTGGAATCGGTGAAGCGTTCGTAGTGACCGAGGTCGAGGTCGGTCTCGGCGCCATCCTCGGTCACGAACACCTCTCCGTGCTGATACGGAGACATCGTGCCCGGATCGACGTTGATGTATGGATCAAACTTCTGTAGCTGGACATCCAGCCCGCGAGCGACCAGTAGCCGCCCGATCGACGCCGAGGCGATCCCCTTGCCCAGCGAAGAGACGACCCCGCCGGTGATGAAGATGAAGCGCGTTTCGGCCTGGGGCATCGATCGATCCTTTTAAAGCTCTGGAGGTGAGTTTACCGACAGCTCTCAATCTACCGGGGTGCCCGGACGCTCACGCTGCCCGGCGACTGACACCGGGGCGCCCCGATGCTCCCGCTGCCCGCAATAGCTGGCGGGCGTGCTGACCGGCAGCGCTGTCGCCCTCCCCTGCCCCCAGCATACGCACGAGCTCGCCGACCACCGTCTCGCCTTGCAGCGCCGTCACCGTGGTCCTGGCCGGAACCGCGGCCGGATCCTTGGCGATCGTGAAGTGCCGCGCCGCCAGCGCGGCAACCTGGGGCAGGTGGGTGATGCAGAGGACCTGCCGGCCGGTCGAGAGCTGCTCGAGGTGCGTACCCACCGCCCGCGCCGTGTGACCGCCGATGCCCGCGTCGATCTCGTCGAACACCAGCAGCGGCGTGTGTGCGCGCTCCTGCTCGGTGCGCTCGCCCTTGGTGCGCTCGCCGTGGGCCACGCTGAGTAGCGCCAGCATCACGCGCGAGAGCTCCCCGCCGGAAGCGATCTCGCGCAGCGGACCTGCGCGAACGCCGGCATTGGGCGCGATCGAGAGCTGCACCGTATCCGCCCCCCGCGGGCCGCAGCCGTCCGCTCGTGGGGAAAGCTCGACCTCGAACTGCGCCTCTGCCATTGCAAGCTCTGCCAAGCGCCCGCGGACGGCGGCCGCGAGCGCGGGCGCAGCTCGCCGGCGGCGCTTGGTCAGCTCGGCGGCGATCCGATCGCGCTCTGCGCGGGCATCTGTCAGCTCCGCCTCGGCGCTCTGCAGCGCGCGGTCCGCATGCTGCAGCTCTTCTTGGCGCTCACGACAGCGATCGGCGTGGCGCAGGACCTCGGTAATCGATCCACCGTGCTTGCGCTCCAGACGGGCGAAGAGCGCCAGGCGCTCCTCCACCATCTCCAGGCGAGCGGGAGACGCTTCGGTCCCGGCGAGGTAGGAGTGCAGCTCGCGGCCCAGATCCTCGGCCTCGTAATGGAGCCCGCGCAAGCGCTCGCAAAGTACTCCGAGGGCGGGGTCGATCGCGCCGCCCGGCTCACATTGCCGGGCGGCCTGCGCGAGCAACTCGCAGGCGCCACCGCCCGCCTCTGATGCGATCGCGTTGGTCGCCGCGGCGGCGGCGCTGCGAAGCGTCTCCAGGTGGCGGCAGCGATCGCGCTCAGCGCTCAGCTCAGCCGCCTCCTGCTCGCTTGGCCCGAGCGAGTCGATCTCGTCGAGCTCGAAGGCCACGAGGTCGAGCTCCCGCTCGCGCGAACCGTCCTGCTCGCGCAACCGCGCCACCTGCTCCTCGAGCGCGCGCACCCGCTCGTAAGCGTCCCGGGCGCGATCGCGCAGCGTCATCTGGCCGGTGCCGCAGTGGGCATCGAGCACGTCGAGCTGCGCGGCCGAGAGCATCAGCTTACGGTGCTCGTGCTGCCCGTAGAACGCCAGCTCGCGGCTTCCCAGCTCGCGCAGGTCAGCGACCGTGCAGGTACGCCCGCAGACGTAGGCTCGCGTGCGACCGTCAGGCCAGATCCGCCGGGCGAGCACCAGCTCCTGCGCGCCGGCGGGGACGCGCTCGCAGGCCTGCCCCTGGAGCCCGGGGGGCAACGAGAATACGCCCTCGACATATGCCTCGGCCGCCCCGCCACGCACAGTCCCGCTGCGGGCGCGCCCGCCGAGCAGCAGGTCCAGAGCATTGGCGAGGATCGTCTTCCCCGCGCCGGTCTCTCCGGTCAGGACGTTCAGCCCCGGCGCGAGCGCCAGCTCGGCGCGGTCGATCAGCAGCAGGTTCTCCACGCGCAGCTCGTGCAGCATGCGCGAGGTCTACCACGTCGCGCCGACGGATCGGGTGCGCGTCAAGCGCTACCCGTCGCCAGGCGCCCGAACTTCTCCCGCAGGCGCTGGTAGAAGGTGCTGCCGGGGATCTGGGCCAGCGAGCCCTGTCCGCGGGCGAAACGCGCCTCGATCCGCTCACCGGGCGCCAGCAGGCACACGGGTCGCCCGTCGACGGCCACATCGACGGGCTCCTCTTGGGAGCGATTGTGGATCGTGAGCGCGTCACCGGGGGCCACCACGAGAGCGCGGGCAGCAAGCGAGTGTGGCGCGATGAACGAGACCACGAACCCTTCAACTCCCCAAGCCATCACGGGCCCCCCGTTTGCGAGGTTGTAGCCGGTCGAGCCCGCAGGCGTTGCGACAACGAGCCCGTCGCAACGCACGCGCCCGACCTCGTCGACCCCCACCGCGTAGGCCAAATCGGTGACGCGCTTGCCCGGCTGGCGGTGCATGGAGATGTCGTTGATCGCCAGCCAACTGCCTCGTGCCCCGGAAACCGCGATTCCAGGCAGCGCCACCACGTCGAACTCCCCGGCGAATGCGCGCGCGAAACCGGACGCGGCGTGCTCGCCGTCGACGGTTGCCAGGAAGCCGATCTCGCCGAAGTTGACGGCGAACACCGGAACGCCGGTCCCCGCGTACTTGCGCAGCGCGCCCAGGATCGTTCCGTCCCCTCCGAGCGCAAAGCAGATGTCCACGTCGCGCCGGACGCGCGCACCCAGCTCGAGGCCCTGCGCGGGTTGCAGATCGTGCTTACGGGTCTCCCCGGCGTCCAGGCGCAGCAGCGTCCCCGCCTGACGGGCCAGCGCCAGCAGCTCCGAGATCGCGGGACCGGTCTCAGCGGGTCTGCGGTGGGTGAGGACGGTGGCCGTACGGATCGGGGTCACGGCTCTATCTCGCGGACGGCCCGGACCAAGCTCACGGCTCGACCTCGCGCGCTGCCCGGTCCAGGTCATCAACCCCGCCGCGGCCACCTTCTGCCAGCCACACGAACGTCTCGAGGTTGCCCTTTGGCCCCGGCAGACCCGAGCTGGCGTAGCCGAGCACCGACGCACCGAGCCTTCGTCCTGACCGTCCCACGTCGACCAGCGCGCCCCGGCGCAGCTCGGGCTCCCGTATGACACCGCCCTTGCCGACGTTGGCCCTGCCGACCTCAAACTGCGGCTTGACGAGCGCCAAGCAATCAAAGCGTGGCGAGGCGCATGCGAGCACGGCAGGCAGCACCTTGGTCAGCGAGATGAAAGAGACATCGATCACAATCAGGTCGGGAAGGTACGCGAGCCCGTTGCTGCGAAGCGATCGTGCGTTGCAGCGTTCCATAATGGTCACCCGCGGATCGCCGCGGAGATTCCAGTCAAGGGCGCCGTAAGCAACGTCCACAGCGATCACGTGCGCCGCGTCGCGCTGGAGCAGGCAATCGGTGAAGCCTCCGGTCGAGGCGCCGACGTCGAGCGCCCGCCGAGCGCTCACGTCGAAGTCGAGCGACGCCAGTGCGTTGGCGAGCTTGATCCCGCCGCGCGAGACATAGGCGGGTGCGCTCGCGAGCACGAGCTCGGCATCCCCGGGCACGAGTTGCCCGGGCTTCGCCGCTCGCCGGCGCTCGGGACCCGTCACGACCATTACCTCGCCGGCCATGACCGACGCCGCAGCCCGCGCGCGCGAAGCAAAGAGTCCTCGCTGCGCGAGGAGGCTGTCGAGACGCACGCGGGGCATCAGCAGCGAGACGGTACGCCCCGCTCACCCGCTCGCCACCGCACTGCCTTCCCTCACCGCGGCCTCGACGCGCTCCGCGATCCGCGGGCCGGTGAAGCCGACCTCCTCGTAGAGCAGCTCGGGTGCTCCGTGGGTCACGTAGCGGTCGGGCAGCCCGATGCGCATGATCCTGGTGCCGAGCCGGGCCGGCTCGGCCGCGTCGCCGGCATCGCGATGCTCTGAGAGCGATTCCCACACGGCCGACCCGAATCCACCCGCGAGCACGCCCTCCTCCAGAGTCACCAGCAGCTCGTGCTCGGCGGCGAGCTGGGCCACCAGGCCCGCGTCGATCGGCTTGGCAAAGCGCGCGTCGGCGACGGTTGCGCAGATCCCGCGGCCGGTGAGGAGCTCGGCTGCGTCCAGCGCCCTGCCGACCCCGGTGCCATAGCCCAGCAGCGCGACCCGGGTCCCACCCGTATCCGCCGCGCTCGCCTCGCGCAGAATCTCCCCGGTGCCGATCTCGATTGGCGCGGGATGCGCAGGTAACTGCGCGCCGATCCCCTCCCCACGTGGATAGCGAAGGGCGACCGGCCCGTCATCGTGATCCAGCGCCGTGCGGAGCATGTGTACGAGCATCGCTTCGTCGCGGGGCGCCATCAGCACCATGTTGGGCAGGCAGCGCAGGTAGGCGATGTCAAAGACGCCGTGATGCGTCGGTCCGTCGTCACCGACGAGCCCCGCGCGATCGATCGCGAGCACCACGTTCAGCTTCTGAAGGCAAACGTCGTGGACGATCTGATCGTAAGCGCGCTGCAGGAAGGTGGAGTAGATCGCGGCGACGGGCTTGCAGCCCTGCAACGCCAGCCCGGCGGCGAAAAGCAACGCCTGCTGCTCTGCGATGCCCACGTCGAAGTAGCGATCGGGCAGCTCGCGCTGGAGCAGGCTCAGTCCCGTGCCCGAGTTCATCGCCGCGGTGATACCGAGCACGCGCGGATCGCGGCGGCACTCCGCGACCAGCGCCTCACCGAACACCTGCGTGTACTGCGGTGGCGGCGACCTCGAGCCAGCGGGCCTGCGGGCCGTGGTGGCCGGAGCTCCCCGCGAGATGGACTTCGGCTTGGCGGCGTGCCAGCGCTCCATCCCCTCGAGCCCACCATCCTCGGCGGGCGCGAACCCCTTGCCCTTGACGGTCGCGCAGTGGACCACCACGGGACGCTCCGCCGCCAGCGCCTCCCGCAATGCCAGGCGCAGCTCGCGGACATCGTGTCCGTCGATCACGCCCATATAGGCGAAGTCGAGCTCCTCCCACCACAGCCCGGGGGCGCAGAAGGCCTTGATCGACTCCTTGAAATGGGGTCCGAGCCGCTCGAACGCCGCGCCGATGCCGACCGGTAGCTTTGTGAGGCCGTCCTCGACCTCTTCCCGCGCGTGCCACACGCGCGGGTTCAGCCGGACGCGGTTGAAGGAACGCGACATCGCACCCACGTTCGGGGCGATCGACATGCCGTTGTCGTTGAGCACCACGACGATCGGCGTGCCGGCCCCGCCCGCTTGGCTAACTGCCTCAAACGCCACGCCGCCGGTCATCGCGCCGTCGCCGACGACAGCGACGACGTGGGCATTCTCGCCGTGCCCGCGGCGCATCGCCTCTTTGATGCCGACGGCGTAGCCGATCGCCGTCGAAGCGTGCCCGGCACCCATGATGTCGTGCACCGACTCGCCGATCGCGCAGAACGGCGCGAGCCCCTCGTACATCCTGATCGTCCGCAGCTCCTCACGGCGCCCGGTCAAGACCTTGTGTGGATAGGCCTGATGACCGACGTCCCAGAGGACCTTGTCTTTGGGAGAATCGAGCAGCGAGTGCAGGGCTACGGCCAGCTCGCAGGTGCCGAGGTTGGCGCCGAAGTGGCCGCCGATCTCGCCGACCGTGTCGATGATGTGCTCGCGTACCTCTTGGGCGACCGCCTGCAGCTCGTGGTCGGTCAGGCCGTGGAGGTCCTGCGGCCCCCGAATCTGGTGCAAGTGCCTTGGCATCAGGCCATCAACGGTTTCGCGTGGCGATGAAGTCGGTTATCTGCTCGAGCTCGGCAGCTCCGGCGCGAGCCGCCTTGGCGAGCGCGGCGCGTGCCCCCTGGTGCAGCTCACCGGCCAGCTCGACCGCGCCGTCAAGACCGAACTCGCTCACGTAGGTGCGCTTTCCGAGCCGCTCGTCGTTACCCTGACGCTTGCCGAGCGTGTCCTGAGCCCCCGTCACGTCGAGGATGTCGTCGACTACTTGGAAGAGCACCCCCAGCTCGATCGCAAAGGTTCGCAGCCAGGGGACCCTCTCGTCGTCCGGGCCAGCGCCGAGTAGCAGTACGCACTCGACGCTGGCGGCAATCAACTGGCCGGTCTTGAGCTCGTGCAACCGGCGCAATCCCCCGGCACCGGCAGGCGCGGTGCCGGCGACATCGAGGTACTGGCCACCGACCATGCCCTGCACGCCCGTGGCGCGTGCAAGCTCGCGCGCGACCGCCAAGAGGTCAGCCGGGCTTCCCTGCTGCTGGGTGAGCAACAGGGAAAATGCCTCGGCGTAGAGCCCGTCGCCCGCGAGAATCGCGACGTCCTCGCCGAACGCCTTGTGGCATGTGGGCCGGCCCCGGCGCAGGTCGTCGTCGTCCATCGCGGGAAGGTCGTCGTGGATCAGCGAGTATGTGTGGATCAGCTCAATCGCACCGGCAAGCGGAAGGACCGACTGCGGACTACGGCCGATCGCCACAGCGGTCGCCAGCGCAAGCACGGGCCGGATCCGCTTGCCGCCGGCCAGCAGCGAATAACGCATCGCATCCTCCAGCCCCGCGGACGGGGCCTCTCTGGAAAAGCGCAGCGACTGGAGAAAGGCCTCCGCCTCCGTGCGCAGCTGCTCGGGATAGACCGGCGCCAAGCCGGCAGGCGCCGCCGTCGTCATCGTGATTGCGGCGCCGGGAGCGGGAGCTGACCGGGAAGGTCAGGCAGCGGCTCCAGCACGGCACGCGCACGCTCATCGACGTGGGCGCTGGCCTCCGAGGCTAAGCGCGCACATTCCTCGATCGCCGTTAGTGCGCCATCGGCCTCGAGCTCGCCAGAGCGCAGGCGCTGGGCAGTCTGCTCCAGGCGTGTGCTGAGCTCGATCAGGGCGTCGGTCATAGTGCTGAGCCTAGCTGACCCACCCGGCGGGCACCCGCGGAGGTGCGCCGGCTCCGCCCGCCCGTCCAGCGCGGCGTTCACAAGCGCGTCCGCGCGCGCGTTTTGCGCTCGCGGGACGGTGCGCACCTCCCAGCGCTCGAATCCGCGCAGGGCGGCGATCGCCTCCAGATACAAGGGCTTGATCGATGGGTGCTTGACCTTGTAAGCGCCCGACAACTGGCGGGCGACGAGCTGTGAGTCTCCCACGATTTCGACCTCCCGCGCGCCATGGACGCGCGCTCGCTCCAAGCCACGCAGCACCGCGACGTACTCCGCGACGTTGTTGGTGGCGACGCCGATCGGCTCGGCGACCTCATCGAGCACCTGACCCTCTGGATCGCAGACGACTACCCCGATCGCCGCCGGACCTGGATTGCCTCGCGCACCGCCATCGACCTGGAGGATCAGCTTCACGCGCTGCACCCCCCCGGCGGGATAGATCGCTCCTGCACCACATTCATCAGCCCCCAGCGAGAGCCGGGCATCGCTGCACATCCACATCCATCAAGTGGCCAGCGAGAGCCGGCCTTGCTCGTCGGCGTGGGCGTTGGGCTCACGCTCACCGGGCGACAGCTCGTGGAGCTCGTAGCCCTGGCCGGCGCTCCGGACGCTCGAGCGCTCGTCAGACAGGTCTACCTCGTAGCGGTACCAGCAAAGCTCCCACGAGACAACCAAGTTGACGGCGCTCGCCCGGATCTCCGACGGACGGACCGACACGACGGGCATGCCGAGCGATCGCGCCACCCCCGCGACGGTCCGCGGGTGCTCGGATGAGTTGAACAGCTCGACCGCCGAGACGATCTTCTGCTCGACGCTGGTGGGCACCGCACGCACGTGACGTGGCTCGCGCAGGCGGGCGGGCGCCTGGGACCACGATTCCTGGTCTAGCTCGTCGCCGAGCGCCGGCGGCGTCGGCACCGTGGCGGGCTCACGGCGCTGGCGCAGCCGGTGCAAGATCGAGGGACGCCGCTGCGAGGCATCCTCGCCGCCTCCATATGCGGGTATCGTCCCTTCGCGCGACCAGCCCTCCTCGAGCGCACGGGACTTGCAGAGCTCACACACCGAACGGCGGCTGGCGCCGTTCAGATAGACCTCCGCGCGCTCGCCACGCAGCAGCGTGCGCCCGCACACATCACAGGCGGTCGGCGCATTGGAGGTCCGTATCTCTCTGGTGCTCATAGAATCGCGAGACTACTAGCTGCTTGCCCGCGGGCAAGCAGCAGAGCTAGGCCTTGACCGGGTGGGGCTCATCGCTGGCCTGCGCCACGACCCTGCTCGCGAGGTGGGCGGGAACCTCCTCGTAGTGCAGAAGCTCCATCGCAAATTCTCCCTGGCCGCCGGTGATCGAGCGCAGGTCAGGGGCGTAGGAGAGCATCTCGGACATCGGCAGCTCCGCCTTGACCTCGGTCATGCCCGGGCCTGCGGGCTCCATGCCCAGAGGCCGCCCGCGCCTGGAGTTGAGGTCGCCGATCACATCGCCGACCGCATCCTCGGGAACGCTCACGGTGACGAGCATGATCGGCTCCAGCAGCACCGGCGAGGCCTCTGCCATCGCCTGCTTCATCGCCAGCGAGCCTGCGATCTTGAACGCCATCTCCGAGGAGTCCACGGTGTGGTAGGAGCCGTCATACAGTCGCACGCGCACGTCCTTGACCGGATACCCCGCGAGGACACCCGCCGCCATCGCCTCGAGCACGCCCTTCTGTACCGCTGGGATGAATCCGGTCGGGATCACACCGCCCTTGATCGCATTGACGAAATCAAAGCCGCCACCAGGCGGCAGGGGCTCGACCTCGATCTGGCAATCACCGAACTGGCCGCGACCGCCGCTCTGCTTCTTGTGGCGGCCGTGTGCCTTGGCGGGCTTGCGGATCGTCTCCTGGTAGGGAACGCGGGGGGGCTTGAGCTCGACCTCCGCGCCGAAGCGCGAGGAAAGACGCTCGACGATCACTTCGACGTGAACCTGGGAGAGACCGGCGACGATCTGCTCGCCGGTCTGCGGGTCCCGGTGCAGATCGATCGTCGGATCCTCCTCCTGCAGCCGGCGCAGCGCGGTGAAGACCTTGTCCTCGTCGCCCTTGCTCTTGGGCTCCACGGCGAACGCCATCACCGGCGCGGGAAGCTTGATGCTCGGCATCTCGATCGGCACCTCGCGCGCCGCCAGCCAGTCACCGGCCTTGGTCTGCTTGAGCTTTGCCACCGCGCCGATGTCTCCAGGGCCGAACTCGGTGACGTGAGGAGCCTGGTTACCTTCGAATGTGACGAGCTGACCGATCCGCTCCTTGGCGTGCGCACGCGTGTTGAGCACCTGTGAGTCCTGCTTCAGGACCCCTTGATAGATGCGGAACAGGTTGATCCTGCCAGCGAACGGGTCGGCCCGGGTCTTGAACACGTACGCGAACAGCTCCTTGTCCTCGACGGCCTGAAGCGTCAGCTCTCCCACCTCCAGCCCGCCGTGCTTGACCGGCGAGGGAAGGTCCTCGACGATCGCGTCGAGCAGCCGGTTGGTGCCGAGGTTGCGAGTCGCGGCGCCGCAGGTGACCGGGAAGATCGCGCCGTGATTGGTGCCTTCCTTGAGGGTTGTGACGATCTCCTCGTGGGAGATGCTCTCGCCTTCCAGGTAGCGCTCCATCAACGCGTCGGAGCCCTCGCTGACCTCGTCCATGAGCTTTTCACGGTACTCCTCCGCCTGCTCTTGGAGCTCCTGTGGGATGGGGATCTCCGTGCAGTTATCACGCTCGTCGCCTTCATAGTCGTACGCCTTCATGTCGACGAGGTCGATCAGGCCGCTAACCCCGTGCTCTGAGCCGATCGGGATCTCGGTCGCGACGACGTGGGCTCCGAAGGTCGCCTTCAGCGCCTGAAGCGTCCGGAAGAAATCAGCCCGTTCGCGATCGAGCATGTTGACGAACAGCAGACGCGCCAGGTCTAGCTCGGCGGCGCGCCGCCAGAGACGGTTGGCGTGAACCTCGACTCCGATGACTGCGTTGATGACGAACACCGCCGACTCGCAGACGCGCAGCGCGCCGAGCGCATCTGCGACGAAGCTCGGATCGCCGGGCGTGTCGATCAGGTTGACCTTGCGCTCCTGCCACTGAAACGAGGACAGCGCCGCAGAGATCGACATCTGGCGCGACTTCTCGTCGGCATCGGAATCGGAGACTGTGGTCCCGTCGGGCACCGACCCAAGCCGGTTCACTACACCTGCCTCGAATAGAAGCGCCTCGTGTAGCGACGTCTTGCCACTTCCACGGTGGCCGACGAGCGCCACGTTACGGATCCGATCGGCGGCCTTGTGCATGCCTATCTCCCTTCTGTTGGCTGGCGAAAAGGGCGACGATACCGCGCACGCGGACGTCCGGGGTTGCATTACGCGCGAGGGTGCGTTACGCGCGAGGGTGCGCGCGGGCGTATGTCGATCGCAGCCGCGCCGACTCTACCCGCGTATAAATCTGCGTGGTCGAGATGCGGGCGTGCCCGAGCAACTCCTGAATCGCTCGCAGATCGGCTCCGCCCTCTAGCAGGTGGGTGGCGAACGAATGGCGCAGAGCGTGCGGATGGGCCGCGGCGAGCGCAGGTAGCTGGGCGGCTGTCTGGCGGGCCCAGGTCCGCAGCCTACGCCGCACATCGGAGGTGTACAGAGGGGCCCCGGACTTCGAGAGAAACAACGCCTCAGCGGGGCCCCCCGGCTGCCGCCCGTAGAGCTCAGGCCGCGACCGAGCCAGGTATCGCTCGAGCGCGCGCAGCGCGTGCTCGCCGACCGGCACGACGCGAGTCCGGCGACCCTTGCCTTCGACGCGCACCGTCTCGGAGTCGAAGTCGACCGACCCAACTTCGAGCGACACGAGCTCCGCCGCGCGCAGTCCCGAGGCGTAGGCGAGCTCGAACAGGGCGCGGTCGCGCAGCTCCAGCGCAGTGGTGGCGGGGATCCTGTCCAGCAGCGCCGCGACCTCGGCTGCCTTGAGCACGCGCGGCAAGGGCTGCGGTCGCTTCGGCGCGCTGAGCAGATCGGCCGGGTTCTCCGCCCGCTCTCCCAGCTCGACCTGGGCGCGGAGCAGGCCGCGCAGCGTCGCCAATTTCCTTGCGACGGTGCTCGGAGCCTGTCCGCGCTCGGACAGGCTCGCGGCGTAGCGGCGTAGCGCGCGGAGGTCGATCGACGCCGGATCGAGGTTCTTCGCGCTCGCCCAGCCGGCGAACTGGATCCCGTCGCTCGCGTACGCATGCCTGGTGCTCGGAGCGGCCGCGCGGCGGCTCAGATCCTGGTCGAACGCTTGTAGCGCAGCGCGCCAGGGTGCGCTTATAAGGGGAGGACCGCGGTCCTCCCCCATCGGGGGCTGCTCGGAGGCGCGCATTGGGGCGTCTGCGCTATTCGCCACGGGGGCGGCGATGCCTGCGGCCCGGACTCGTAGGAGGCGCTAGCGTGTCAGCGATGGAGGCTCTCTTTCGCATGGCGTGCAGGCCCGCCGCGCTCGCGGGCGCACCCGAGGGGTGGGCGGCTGAGACGCTGTGTCACGGCGAGATCGCGTTGCTCGTCGACGACGGCGGATTGGAGGCGATCAACGCGGCGGCCCACGCGCTTGGCTTCGTGACCGTCTCGATCGTGCGCAGCGAGGACAGCGCCGCGTTGCAGGAACAGACCGTGATGGCCTTTGCGGGGTCCTTGCCGCTGATCTGGGTCGGCGAGACGTTCAGCGACTCGGTGCAAGCCTGGGCGCGCGAGCGCCGGCCGATGACGTTGCTCGTAGAGGTCGATGGCCCACTGCCAGAGGACGAGCGTAGGCGTATCGGACGCTTCCACGCGCTGCTCGGGCGCCAGACGGAATAGGCATCGAGGATCGGGTCCTGGAGCTCGGTGAAGCTGTCCTCACCGGTCGCGACCAGGTCGCGCGCGAGCGGTCCGTTCACGCCTGATACTTGGCGGTCCCGGAGTCCGCAATCAGTCGACGTGAACCAGCGTGCCGATCGGTGTGTCCGGCCAGACCTGACCGGCCGGGCCGAGCGACATCTCGATGCAGCCGAGACTCTGCGGCGAGCCGTACTGCGCGCGGGTGAAGGCGTGGAGCGCGTCGCCGCCGTTGAAGTAGCTGATGAACTGGATCCCGGGGTCGTTGTAGGAGCTGCCGTCGGGATTGGTGCCGCTCATCGTCCCAGAGGAGATGTGCTCGAAGACAGGATACGTGCCGGTGGCGGTCGGTGCGGATGCGATGCCGGTGTTGATCGGAGTCGTGAGCACCGTGTGCCCGCTGTGCCACAGGCTCAGGCGCTCCGAGCTCGTGCTGGCCGAGACGAAGCTGTAGCCGAACGTCGAGTCATGGCCGGCGATGATGGCGCCGAACAGCGCGCGCCACACGGCCGCGCCGGCCACGCCGTCGGTGGTGAGGCCGTGATCGTTCTCGAACGCCATCAGCGCTCCCTTCGTGACGACGCCCGATGCACCCGGCTTCCAGTCCGCCTGCAGCGCGGATGGGGTGTTGCTGTAGCGCCACGGGAAGCTCCCCATCGGGGGGTGGATCGCAGCGGTTTCTTGTGCTCGCGATGTAAGCGCCACATCCGAGCCGAAGCTGTGGAAGCGGACCGGCAGATATCCGAGTGTCGCGAGCATCTGCTGCAGGCGCAACGTAGAGCCGGGCGGCACCATCCAGCGGCCGCCATTCGCGGACCCTGCCTGCCCGCCCACGAGCCTGACGCCCGCCGGCAACGCGATCGAGACGGGCACCCCGAGCCCATAGCCGTAGCCCTCCGGCTTGAAGACGATCGTGTGGCTGTCGAGATCGTGCCACGTGCCGGCGGTCGCCGGCGAAACCGGCGGCCTGGCGCTGCCGAGCGCCTGCTGGACGGTGCGGGAGAACGTCAAGCTGATCGGCTTGTCGGGCATGATCCTCGTCCCGGGCGCCGGAGTCGCGACGGCGCTCGCCCCGGAGCCGGCGGGAAACCAGCTCACGACCGCGGCGCTGGACTTCTCCCAGCTTCGAGGTGCGGCTGCGACGTAGATCGTGCCTGCATCCGCAGCGCGCGGGAGCGTGACCTCGCGCTGCGGCGAGCCCAGCACGTGCCGGCTCAAGTGGCCCGGGGCTCCGTAGGCAATGACATCGATCGGCGCCTGGAATGCGAGGCGCAACGGGGCGCCGGGGGCCAACGTCAAGTAGTGCTGGCGCAACTTCGCCCCGGGGGTCTTCAACGTCAGGCGCAGATGCTTGGTGGCGCCCCCCAGAAACGAGGTCAAGCCGGTGCGCTTGACGGCCACGTCGAGCGAAACCGAACTGCCGGCGGGGACCAATCCGCTCGGCCAGATCTGGTTGCCCTTGACTTCGGCGGGGACCCGTTCGCTGTGCGGGCCGCTCACGACTGTGACGTTCTCGATCTTGCCTCCCCCGAGCGGCATGCCGACCTTCGCAAGCGCCTGTGAGTCCGGGGTCAACGTGGCGTTCGAGGATCCGAACACGACCGCCACCACAACGACGGCCACGATCACCGTGACCAGCAGCGCTGCTGCCCCTAGGAGATATCGACCGCGCATGTGGCGAATTCTAAACGATCGGCGACTCCGGCAAGCGGCGTGCTCCACCGACCGCGCAACTGCACGCGATCTTTCAGGCCCGCAGGTGATCGTTGAGGACCTTCCGGCCGGTCTTTCAGGGTCCCCAGGGGGTCTTTCGGGCCCCCGGCCGACCGCTTTGCGCGGCTACGCGCGCGTGACCGCACCCTCCGATGCGCTCCCCACAAGCCGCGCATACTTCGCCAGCGCGACTCCGGGCGCCGGGCGCTCCGGCGGCTGGTAGTCCTCGATCCGAATGGCGATCTCCTCGCCGGAGAGCGCCACGTCCAGGCGGCGTGAGCCGACATCCAGTGTCACCTCGTCGCCGTCGCGCACGGCGCAGATCGGCCCGCCCCGAACCGCTTCGGGGGCAATGTGGCCGACCATCAGACCGTGGGTGGCTCCGGAGAAGCGCCCATCGGTGATCAGCGCGACCTCGTCGCCGAGGCCCTGACCGACGAGCGCCGCCGTCACCCCGAGCATCTCTCGCATCCCGGGCCCTCCGGCCGGCCCCTCGTTGCGGATTACGACCACGTCGCCGGCGCTGATCGTGCGGCCGGTGACCGCCCTCATCGCTTCCTCCTCCGATTCGAACACGCGTGCCGGACCGGCCTGCCGGCGGCGCTCGTGGCCGGCGAGCTTGACCACGCATCCCTCGGGCGCCAGGTTGCCGCGCAGGATCGCGAGGCCACCGGTAGGCGCGAGCGGATCGTCCAGCCCTCGCACGACGCGCTGGCCACTGGTTTCGCTGGCTTCCAGCGCGTACTCGCCGACGGTGCGCCCGGTGACCGTCTGCGCATCGCCGTGCAGTATGCCGGCCTGCTGCAGTCGCTTGAGCACGAGCGGCACGCCACCCGCCTCATAGAGATCGGGCGCGACGTACTGGCCCCCTGGCTTGAGATCGCAAAGCAGCGGAGTCCGCGCGCTGATGCGGTCGAAGTCGTCGATCGACAGCTGGATCTCCATCTCCTTGGCGATCGCGAGCAGGTGCAGCACGCCGTTGGTCGAGCCGCCGCTGCACGCGATCGCGGCGATCGCGTTCTCCAAGCTCTCACGGGTGATGATGTCGCTGGGACGCTGGCCGCGTGCCAGTACGTCCATTACCAGGTGTCCGGCCTGCGCGGCCGCCTGCGCCTTGCGCGGGTGCGTGGCCGGAACCATCGAGAGGCCCGATGGTGAAATACCGAGAACTTCGAAGGCCATCGCCATCGTGTTGGCTGTGAACTGGCCCCCGCAGGCACCTGCACCCGGGGACGCTACATTCTCGAGCTCTACGAGCTCTTCGCCGGTGATCCGTCCCGCCGCATGCGCGCCGACCGCCTCGAATACCTCCTGGATCGTCACGGGCTCGCCGTGAAAGCTGCCCGGGAAGATCGAGCCGCCGTAGAGCATCAAGCTCGGAACGTTCAGGCGGCAAAGCGCCATCACGGTGCCGGGGATCGTCTTGTCGCATGCACTGATCGCGATCACGGCGTCGAACAGGTGCGCATCACAGACCAGCTCGATCGAGTCTGCGATCACCTCGCGGCTGACCAGCGACGCCCTCATTCCCGCGGTCCCCATCGTGATCCCATCGGAGATCGCGATCGTGTTGAGCTCCATCGGCGTACCCCCGGCGGCACGAATCCCGTCCTTGACCTGTGCCGCGAGCGCGCGCAGGTGGAAGTTGCACGGCATCGTCTCGATCCACGTATTCGCCACCGCCACGAGCGGGCGCGCGAGCGCTTCGTCGTCGAAGCCGATCCCCTTCAGGTAAGCCCGCGCGGGGGCGCGCTCGGGACCCTCGGTGAGCGCACGGCTGCGGTGCTTGGGGTCCAGGGCCGGCGTCCCCATCGCTATCAGCCCGCGGTGTCGATCTGGGTCGATTCCCCGCGGCTGGCGGCCTCGCGCATCCGGGCACGCTCCCATTGGGCCAGGCGCCAGAGATCCTTAACCACCTGGGAGGGATCGAGCTGACGACCGGGCAGGTGCATGTTGGCGGTGGAGATCAACCGGCGCTCGTCGCCGGTGAGGGCCATCCACTTCGCAAGCACGTCGTCAGAATCAGGGAGTCTCGCGCTCCCGTAGGTCCGCGTCTGGTCAGGAAAAGCCACGCAATACTCGTTCAGCAGCCGGTGCGTCTGGGCGAGGTAGGCGACAATCGAGCGATGGGGGTAGATGAGGTACGCGTATGGCGCGCCCCCGGTCCCGGCGCCGTCGCGAGGTCCATTGGCTTGCGCGCCCCACACGCGAATGAACCCAAGATCGTGATACATCGCCCATTCCTCGTCGCTCACGCAGGAGCGCAGCAGCGTGCGAGCGCGCTGCTCGGCGCGTCGCTCGCGGCCCGGGTCATACGGCATCGCCGGGGCTCGGCGCCGGCGCGCGCGGTGCCTGGTCCAGCCCTCTGCCAGCCGCGGAAGGAACAGGTCGAACGCGAGCGCGAGCGCTACGAGCGCGGTTGCGACGAGCGCCAGCAGCACCGGAGTCGCCGACCGGCCAGCTAACCGCCCGCCGCGCGCGGGAAGAAGATCACGCGCTCGGCGTCCCGGGGGATGTCCGAGAAGCTACGCACCATCCGCGCTCGGCGCGTCCCTGCGATACCGAGTGGGACCGCGGCCCACATGCCGGCGTCGAGTTGCCGGCGGAACTCCTCGATCAGGCGCTCCTCGTCCGGCGCGAGCTCGACCTCACCCTCGGCGATCAGCACCTCTCCGTGCCCGGCCTTCATACGCAGGAACCGCATACCCGGGCATTATGTCAAAGGATCTCGCGCTCCGCGCCGAAAGTGTCAAATGCGTCGAATGCCGGATCGCCGGATGGGCCGGATATGCGGTTTTCCAGCCACCCCATGTGAGCCAGCCCGAGCACGTCGACGGGGCCCGGTCCGCTACCGATCTCCCTCAGTCCGTCCCTGACGGCAACCCCCGCGAGCTTCCGCGCCCGGCGTGCCGCTTGCAACGGCTCCTCACCGCGGGCCAGCGAAGCGGCGAGCACGGAGGAGTGCGTGCAGCCCGATCCGTGCGCGGCACCGCCGGGATGCCGCTCCCCCGGGAGCTCGACGAGGGTCGCGCCATCGAAGAACACATCGATCGCCCGATCGCGGTGACCGCCGGTGATTACCACGGCGCGCGGACCGAGCGCGAGGATGGCGTGGGCCAGCGTCTCGATCTCGGGCTCGCGGAGGTTCGCCACATCGGGCTCATGGAAGTTATTCTCGACGGCTCCAGCCCGGGGCCCGGCCTGCTCGCCGCGGGGTCCGACCTCGTCGGCACGGGGTCCGACCCGGTCGCCGCGGGGTCCGGCCTCGCGCCCACTTAGAGCGCGCGAGCTCGCGCGCTCTACGAGATCTACGGCCCCCAATGCCAGCGCCTCGAGGAGGTTGGGGGTCACCACGCTCGCACGCGGCAGCAGCAGCTCGATCAGGGCGGCGCGCGCGGATGGCTGCAGCAGCTCGGCGCCGGACTCAGCCACCATCACTGGGTCGAGCACGACCGGCGTCTCTCCCGGGAGCTCGTCGAGAGCCCGGGCGACCGCCTCGATCGTCTCCTCGCTTCCGAGCATCCCAACCTTGACCGCGTCCACGCCGATGTCGCCGGCCACCGCTCGCACCTGCGCGAGGATCGTCTCCGGCGGGACATTGTGCACCGCGCTCACGCCGACGGTGCTCTGGGCGGTGATCGCGGTGATCGCGGTCATTCCGTGCGCGCCACAGGCGGCGAAGGCCTTCAGGTCGGCTTGGATCCCTGCACCCCCGCCAGAATCAGATCCCGCGATCGACAGCAGGCGTGGAATGCACGCAGCGGGCTTCATATAGGGGGAGCATAGGCAAAGCGGGGGACGCAGATCCGCTTGGGCATCAGGCGGGAATGCCGCCGTGCTTTGCTCGTCGACCTCGATGCCGACGTCGTCGGCTAGGTTCGGCGATCGTTCCACACCTCTGGGTTGAGAAGCTGCTCGGGCTGCTCGTCGCGGAGGGCTCTTAGGACGATGTCGGCGGCCATCTCGCCGCTGGCGGTCCACACGCCGAGGGTGTTGGCCCCGCAGTGGGGTGTGATGACGACGTTGTCCAGTTCTCCCCAGCGGCGATCGTTCATCGGCTCGTGTGTCCAGGCGTCGATGCCGGCACCGGCGATCTGTCCGGCCAGCACGGCCTTGTAGACCGCGTCCTCGTCGAGCAGGTTTCCCCGCGCGGTGTTGATCAGGAAGGCGGTCGGTTTCATCAGCGCGAGCTTCGAGGCGTCGATGAGCCGCTCGGTTTCTGGCATGGCGGGAAGGTGCAGCGTGACGAAGTCAGCCTCGCTGAGCACTCGTTCCATCGACAGGAGCTCCACCTCGTGCTCCTCGACGAACTCCATTACGGGATAGGGCTCGTAGGCGATCACGCGCATTTCGAAGCCTGCGGCGCGCAGCGCGACGCTGCGTCCGATCCGTCCGAGGCCGACGATCCCGAGCGTCGCGCGCCACATATCGACGCCTCGCTGTGGTTGCCATTTCCCGCGGCGCAGCTCGCGATCGTGGCGCGAGATACCGTGCGCAAGGTCAAGCATCATCCCGATCGTGTGGTCGGCGACGCCCCATTCGTTGGTGCCAGGGATCGTGGCGACCAGAACCCCGCGCTCGGTCGCGGCGGGAACGTCTACGGCTTCGAAGCCGACGCCGAAGCGCACCACGATCCGGAGCTCCGGGCACGCGTCGAACACCTCGGCGTCATATGGCTCCTGGCCTGCGATCACCGCGGCGCAACCGTCCAGGCTCTCGATCACCTCCGCTGCGGAGGTTGAGGCCTTGCCTGACCCGAGCCGCAGCTCCAGACCGGCCGATTTGAGCCGTTCGGGGATCTCGCCGAGCTCGTCCTCGGACCGGCTCATGTTCAGCGCAACGGTCGTCATGCTTTGCTCCTCTCGTCGGCTACGCGAGCGCGTCTTGGAGCAACGAGCTCGCGTCGTAGTGCAGTCCGTCGTAGTGCAGTCCGTCGTAGTGCAGTCGCTTCTGGATTGGTGGTCTCACGCTCGCCAGCAGACCGGCTATCGCGCGTCCCGCGGTGCCCGCGCCGAATAGCTCGCTGCGCTCATAGCGCCCGCGGGCGACCTGGGTGCGGATCGCGTCGGCGATCTCGAGCGGATCGTGTGAGGTGAACATGACGTTGGCCGCGCACTCGCGGTCCTGCTGGCGGGTGCCGACGCTCACGGCCGGGGTGCCGAGGAAAGCGCCCTCTCGAAGCGCCGCGGACGAGTTGCCAACCATGCAGGCGCAGTGGGCCATCAGCCGGATGTAGTCCTGCGCCGGGAGGTTGCGGAGGAATTGGCAATGCTCGGCGAGACCCTGTTCTCGGAACTCGCGGATGCCGACCGACACCTCGTAGCTGCCGGTGTCGACGTTGGGCCAGAAGACGACTGCTTGCATCCCGATCGCCGAGATCGCTTGCAGCGTCGCGTCGATCTGATCTGTGGATTGGCCGTACTCGGTCGTGACGGCGTGCTGTGCGACGAGCAGGAAGGGTTCCTGCGGGTCGAGCGGCGAGCCGTCGCCGCGGTGTCGGATCAGCGCTTCGGCTCGGGTGCCGAGCGTCGTGCGGGCGGTGAGGTCGATCGACGGGCAGCCGACGTTGAACACGTAGCGCGGATCCTCGCCCATTGCGAGCACGCGCCGGGCGCTGAGCTGGGTTGCGGGAAAATGAATGTGCGAGATCTTCGTGACGGCGTGGCGAACGCTCTCGTCGATCGAGCCCGACACCTCACCGCCCTGGGTGTGCGCCACGGGGATGTTCATGTACGCCGCGGCGATCGCTGTCGCGATCGTCTCGAAGCGATCCGCGACCGTCACCACGACATCGGGCTCGAGCATCTCAAACGCGGTCGGCAACTCGAGCAGACCCAAGGGCCTGGTGTCGCACGCGGGACGTGGTTTGCTGGCTGAGCTTTCGGATCGCACGGGTTTGACTGTGGCGCTGTCGTGACGCGATCTTGTCCGGCCGCTACGCGGCCGTCCACTACCACTGCGCCAGTACGTCAGTCGCGCACTGGATCAGCCGCCAGGCCAAGGAGGTCCGACGACCGGCCCACGTTCGTTGCAGCCGTGCAGATGACCGGAAGAGATCGCCGCCCTCCCCCCCCCGGCCGCCGCCGCCGCCGACGGTGACGAGTTGCCCGCCAGCAAGTCCGACCTGTCCGCTGAAGCCGCGCAGCCGAATGACGACCGGCCGCGGAGCGAGATCGTCGCTACCGAAAGACCTTCGGGCTGGACGAGCCGAGGCCCCGCAGCCGGTGGCGGCGGTCGCGAGCGGTCGACGGGGTTCGGTGTCGTGTCACCGGTTGGCTCCGAGTTCGGTAGCGTCCGGAGCCGCGGCGTTGCGTGACCGAGGTGGGTAGAGGCGTCCTTTGGGCGCTGATCCCTCTCCGGGGCTACCCCGGGGACACCGTTGTGGCCAGGCCAGCGCATCGCGAGCCCTCGACTGCGTCCGTTTGGAAGCAGGTCCGGGCACGCACGACGGAGTGCAGTCGGCGCGCGACGTCGCGATGATTAGGCGGTGTACGACGCGCGCACACGCGCCTATCTCTCCCGTTGCTTGGCGGACGCGTTCTTGGCCGGCGTGTGGAACGAGCGCGCACTCGTCGACCGGGCCGGCCGTGCTCTCGAGCGCCGGCCGCGGTGGGTTCGGTCGGTTGCCCGAGAGGTGCTCGCTGGGTACCACCGCCCGCCGAGTGATCGACCGCGCGAGCTCGCGCGGTTCATCGAGGTGATGCTGCGGAACCGCCGGCCCGGCGGCGATGATCCGGGACCGCCACGGGTCCGCCGGTGGTTGGTCCCGGAGCCTGCGATGGGGCGGCGACGCTGGCCGGTGCCCGAGATCGCATCTGTCGGCGCGCTGGCCACCTTCCTTGGCGTGAGTGACGGAGAGCTTGCGTGGTTCGCGGACGCACGTGCGCTGGAGCGCAGGGTCGAGGACGAACGGCTCCGGCACTACCGGTACGGGTTCCTGCGCCGGCCGGGGAGGCCGGCGCGGGTGATCGAGCGGCCGAAGCGGCGGCTGAAGGACATCCAGCGGCGGATCCTGCACGAGATCCTCGACTTGATCCCCGCGCACGAGGCAACGCACGGCTTCACTCGCGGTCGGTCGGTACGCAGCCACGCAAGCGAGCACACCGGACAGTTCGTCGTTATCCGCCTAGACCTCGAGGACTTCTTCGCCTCGATCGCCGCGAGCCGCGTTTACGGCACCTTCCGAACGGCGGGCTACCCGGAATCGGTCGCCCATTCGCTCACGGCGCTGACTACGAACGTCGTCCCGTCGGGGTTGTGGATGTCGCTTCCGCGGCCTGCCGACTCTCGCCAGATCGATGCGCATCATCGCCTTGGCAGGCGGCTCGCGACACCGCATCTCCCGCAAGGGGCTCCGACCTCGCCGGCCCTCGCGAACCTCGCCGCGTTCAGACTCGACCGGCGCCTCAGCGGGCTCGTGGCATCGCTCGAGGTCAGCTACACGCGCTACGCGGATGACCTCACCTTCTCGGGCCCGGCGCGACTCGTCCGGGCCGCGAACACGCTGCGGCGGGCCGTCGCCGAGATCGCCCGTGAGGAAAACTTCGCGGTCAACGACCAGAAGTCGATGCTCGCGACTCGGGCTGGCCGACAGCGCGTCTGCGGGGTGGTTGTCAACGAGCGGCTCAACGTTCCGCGCTACGAGTACGACATCCTCAAGGCCATCCTGCACAATTCGCGCGTGCACGGGCCGGCATCGCAGAACCGTGAAGCCGTGCCGGACTTCCGAGCGCACCTGCTCGGACGCCTCTCATGGATCGAATCGTTGAACCCGAAACGCGGTAAGAAGCTACGCCGCCAGTTCGCGAGCATCGCGTGGACCGACGACCAATGACGTGCCTCTCCGGCGCACGGTCGCTGGGCTATGTGCTCCGTCGAGAGCTATCGTTCTATGGGTGTCACGACTCGACCGCATTTCGTCGGACCCCACGGTCTGCACGACGCCCTCCTCTCGCTCTTCGAGCTTCACCTCGACGCCATCGTCTCGGCGCTCGGTGAGGCCGACTTCGTCGAGCTGACCCAAGACGCTCTCGCGCTGGGTCGGCGCCGGGGGACGCCGCCAGCTGACGCCGCGGGGCTCGAAATCGACCGTCCGGCCGCCGATCGCGATCTAGTCGGGGAGACAGGATTTGAACCTGCGGCCGCCCGGCCCCCAGCCGGGTGCGCTACCAGACTGCGCCACTCCCCGTGGTGCAGCGCTGATTCTACGACCCAGGCCGCTGCATGCAGTACTTGGGCATCAGCGGGCTTGTCGCCGGAAAGAGCGAGGGCAGCGCGACAGCTACCGCCCTTGTGTCGAGCGGCGTACAAGCAGGAGCATTACGCTGCTGTCGCGCGCGCTACATCGAGAACGCGCTGCGTCGCAAACGAGCCCTCGCCGTCGACCGTGCGTCCTACCTCAACCGAGTTCTTCCGCCTGCGGCCGTGCGTCGATTGCGTGGAAACCGATCCACTTGTCCTGGAGCTAGATCGCCGGGAGAGCAAGCTGTTCACCATCTCAAAAGGCCTGAGGGACCACAACTGGCAGGCCGTGATCGACGAGCTTGCAAAGTGCGACGTGGTTTGTGCAAACTGTCATCGTCGTCGGACCGCTCGCCGTGGAGGGTCCGCGCGCGCGGTGGTAGCTCAACGGTAGAGCCTCGCCCTTCCAAGGCGATGATGCGGGTTCGATTCCCGTCCGCCGCTTGACCCGCGTCGGCTCAAACCCCGACCGGCGCCAACGGCATGCCGCCGCGCGATCGGCGCGAGCACGAGTCTCGCAGCGTAGCTCTCCGTACTCTTGGATCGCTCGGTGGGCCGCCCCACCGGCGGCGCAAGGATTCAACCGGGGGGGCCGTGTTGGCGCCTACTCCCCCAACACCTTGATCACAAGCCGCTTTGACCGGCCGCCGTCGAACTCGCAGTAGAAGACCTGCTGCCAGGGCCCGAGGTCGAGGAGCCCGTCGGTGACCGGAACGATCACTTGGTGGTGGACGAGCAGGTTCTTCAGGTGCGCGTCACCGTTGTCCTCGCCGCCGCGATGATGGCGATAGTCGCCGCCGTCAGGAAGTAGTGCCCGGGCAACGTCGCCATCGGGCTCACGCCAGCTCGGCGGCGCCAGCTTGTCCAGCCACTCGAGCGCGTCCGCCTGGATCCCCGGCTCGTCGTCGTTGACCCACACGCCCGCGGTGATGTGCATCGCGGAGACCAGCACCATGCCCTCGCTGATGCCCGCATCGCGCACCGCCTGTTGCACGTCGTCTGTGATCCGGACGAACTCCCGGCGGCGCTCGGTCTGGAAAGTGCGGTAGACGGTACGCGAGCGCACGCTGTGCGGATGGTAGCCGAGGCCGACTGCGTGGACCGCGCCGGAGTTTCGGCTAGGATCGGGCCTGCCCAGGGGCAGTAGCTCAGTTTGGTGGTAGCGCCGGTCTCCAAAACCGGAGGTCCCAGGTTCGAGTCCTGGCTGCCCCGCTCGTGGGTTCCCTGGCACGGATCTGGTTCGAGTCCTGGCTGCCCCGCTCGTGGATTCCCTGGCACGGATCGGCTTCGTATCGGGACGTCGATCACAACCTCGGCGCCTCCACCGCGGTAAAGCCCCGCTAGCAAGAGATGCGGGCGGAGGGACTCGAACCCCCAAGGGCTTTCGCCCACCGGCACCTAAAGCCGGCGCGTCTGCCAAATTCCGCCACGCCCGCGGGAAGCCGCTGCGCGCGGTCACCTCCAATTGTATGGTCCGCCGCATGCGTCCGCCGCGCAGGCCCAGCGCGCGAACCCGCAGACCTATGCTGGGAGTGCGGCGGGTGGGAGTCGAACCCACACGCCCCGAAGGACAATGCCGTTTGAGGACATAGCGTCTACCAATTCCGCCACCGCCGCTTAGACCGAATTTTACTTCTACCCGCTGACGGGACGTTGCCCGGGGAACCCGGCGCCATCAACCCCCCGCCACCAGCCCGTAGAGCTCGTCGATCAATGCGCCCGGGGCCACGACGAGTCCGGGCGGGTCCTCTCCCACCGCCGCCAGCGCTCGCAGCTCTAGTCCTGCGCGCTGCGCGATCAGCGATCCGGCGGCGAAGTCCCAGGGGTTCAGCCCGCGCTCGTAGTAGGCGTCGTAGCGCCCGCAGGCAGTCCATGCCAGATCAACTGCCGCGGCGCCGGCCCGCCGGATGTCACGCACGCGCGGAAGGACCTCGCTCAGGACCGCCGCCTGCCGCGCGCGCATTCGGGCGTCGTATGAGAACCCGGTCGCCACCAGCGCGGTCGAGAGCTCAGTGCGCGCCGGGGTGCGGATCGGTTCTCCGCCGAGCGTCGCCGGTCCGGACCGTGTAGCCGCAAAGCACTCGGCGCGAATCGGCTCGAGGACCACGCCGGCGAGCGTCCCGGACTCGTCCTCGCAGGCGATGCTCACCGCGAACACCGGAATGCCGAACAGGAAGTTGATCGTGCCGTCGAGTGGATCGACCACCCAGCGCAGCTCCCCGGCGCCTGTGGCGCCCCCCTCCTCGGCGAGGATCGCGTCGCCGGGACGGCGCTCGGCGAGCACTGATCTGATCGCCGACTCAGCAGCCAGGTCGGCGTCGGAGACCAGGTCTGTGGGTCCACTCTTGGCGCGGATGCCCCTCCCCCGGCTGACGCCGGCCTCAGCGCTCGCGGGCCGCTGCCCGAACCGAGCTCGGAGCTCGGCGGCCGCCGCCCGGGCGGCTTGCAGCGCGACCGCGAGCACCTCCTCCTCCTGCTCCTCGTCCTCAATCGTCATCGGCCTGGTTCTACCACGCGCGCGGCGGGAGGCTGCCCCCCGCAACCGCCGGCACCAACACCCCTCGCTCGGTATCCCGTCCGATCGAGGCCGGCCGTCAGGCCAAGCCCGGGTTGACCACCGGCTCTGTTCCGGAGTAGTCGTAGAAGCCCATCCCCGACTTGGCTCCGTACCAGCCGGCGGCGAGCATCTTGCGCAGGGTCGGCGGTTGGGCAAAGCGCCGCTCGCGAAACTCCTCGAACATCGCTTCGCAGATCGAGCCGAGAGTGTCCAGGCCGACGAAGTCCGCCAGGGTCAAAGGGCCCATGGGGTGGGCGGCTCCGGCCTTCATCGCGGTGTCGATCTCTGCAATCGAGCCGACGCCCTCCTCAAAGGCGCGGATCGCGTCAAGCGTGTAGGGAACGAGCAGGCGGTTGACGATGAACCCGGCATTGTCCTTGGTCTGGACCGTCAGCTTTCCGAGGCTCCGGCCGAACTGCAAGCCAGCGTTCACGGTCTCTTCGGAGGTGGTCACGCAGCGAATGACCTCCAGCAGCCTCATCACCTGCGGTGGGTTGAAGAAGTGAAGGCCGAGGAAGCGATCGGGACGGCTCGTTCGGGCAGCCTGGGCGATCACCGGCAGCGACGACGTGTTCGTGGCAAAGATCGCGCTCGGTTTTGCGATCCGGTCGACCTCACTCCAGAGCTCGAGCTTGCGCTCCAAGTTCTCCGTGATCGCCTCGATCACCAGATCGCAGCCGGCGAGCGCTTCGCTGTCGGTCGTACCCTCGATCCGGGCGCGGGCAGCGTCGGCGTCCTCTTGGCTGCTGCGCCCCTTCTGCACTGCCCGGTCGAGCTGCTGGCCGATCTTGGCGATGCCCCTGCCCAGCGCGGCGTCGTCGACATCGCGCACGATCACCTCGTATCCGGCTTGGGCGCTCACCTGTGTGATCCCGTGGCCCATCAGACCGCACCCGAGCACTCCAACCTTGTGAATCTCACTCATCTGTAGGGGAGCTTATCGCCCGGCCATAGACTCCCTGGTCATGGCCGGACCCGTGTGCATCGTCGGCGGCAGCGGGGCGCTCGGGTTCGGGCTCGCGCTGCGTGTGGGCAAAGCGGGCGTCGAGGTGCTGATCGGCTCGCGCGATCCGGAGCGTGGCAAAGAAGCTGCCGGCCGCGCGCAGGGGCTGATCCCGGACGGCTCCTTCCGGGGCCTGCAGAACGCCGAGGCGGTGAGCGCCGCGCCGATCGTGGTGCTTGCGGTTCCGTTCCGCAACCAATCCGAGACGCTCACCAACCTCGAGGGCGTGCTGCGCTCCGGCCAGCTCCTCGTCGACGCGACCGCCCCGCTCGCCGCCGCCGTGAGCGGCAAGGCGACGCGGACGCTCGGGGTCTGGCAGGGCTCAGCCGCCCAGCAGGCGCAGGAGATGGCCCCGGACGGAGTCCGCGTCGTCTCGGCCTTTCACACCGTGAGCGCCGCGCTGCTTGCCGACCTCGACCACGAGCTCGACGAGGACGTGCTGCTGTGCGGGGACCGGCGCGCGGACAAGACTGAGCTGGCGGAGCTCGTGAACCTGATCCCCGGCCTGCGGGCGGTCGACTGCGGCCCGCTCGAGCTGGCCCATATCGTCGAGCAGCTCACGGCGCTGATCATCTCGATCAACGTGCGCCACAAGGCTAGGGCGGGGATCCGGATCACCGGCCTGCGGGCCGGTGATCGAAGGTGAGCGGCACGCAAGGGAGTGGCGCGGCCGGGAGCGACCCGGTCGGGAGCGGCCCGGTCGTGATCCTCGCCGGCGGCACCGGCGGTGCGAAGCTCGCTCGCGGGATGCTCGATGTCGTTGGTCCCGAAGATCTCGTCGTGATCGCGAACACCGCCGACGACATCGAGATCCATCGGGCGTACGTCTCACCGGACCCCGACTTGATCACGTTCTGGCTCGCCGATCGCATCGACGAGCGCGGCTGGGGATTGGCCGGCGACACGTTCGGCGTGATGGATGGGCTCGAAGAGCTCGGCGCGGGTACGGGTGCCGAGGTCTGGTTCAAGCTCGGCGACAGGGATCTCGCGATCGGCATCCAGCGTGCGCAGGCACTGGAAAGGGGCGAGCGCCTGAGCGACGCCCAGGCGGCGATCGCCACCGCTCTGGGCGTACGCGCCCGAGTGCTGCCGATGAGCGATTGTCCTGTCCGCACCAGGGTGCTCGCGCACGGGCGCTGGTGGCCAGTTCAGGATTTTTTGATCAAGGCCTCGAGCACCGGGCCGGTCGAGGACGTGGACTTCCGGGGCATACGCGCGGCGCCGCCCACGCCTGAGGTCATGGAGGCGATCGCCGCCGCGCGCGCGATCATCCTCGGCCCCTCGAACCCGGTCATCTCGGTCGGCCCCATCCTGGCGCTCGAAGGCGTGCGGGAGGCGCTGTCGCAGAGCAACGCTCCGGTCATCGCCGTCAGCCCGCTCGTGCAAGGAAGGGTCCTCAAGGGCCCGACCGCGGCCTTCATGCGGTGGTCTGGAAATCCGCTCTGCAGCGCCGGGGTCGCGTGCTGCTACCAAGGCTTGATCGACGGGCTCGTGGCCGACGAACCGGCACCCGGAATACCAATGCTCCAGACCAGCGTGCTGATGGACAGCGCGCGTGCGCGATCCCGGCTGGCGGAGCAGACGCTGCGCTTCGCGCTTACGCTCGGATAGCGTGCCGATGATGCGGACGCTGGCGATCCTTCCGGTCAAGACCTTCGCCGAATCGAAGGAGCGCCTCACGCCGGAGCTGAATCCTGGTCCCCGGCGGGCCCTGGTCGAGGCGATGTTCGCCGATGTCTTGGTCGCGCTGCGGCGCTCGGCTGTCGACGAGGTGCTGGTCGTCACTGCCGATGACCGAGCGCAGCAGATCGCGGCGGGACAGGGCGCAGGGGTTCTGGAGGCGCCGGACCACGGTCACAACCCGGCGGCGGCGCTTGGCATAGGCGCGGCGCTGGAGGCCAGCGCCGATCGCGCGCTGCTAGTCCCGGGCGACTGCCCGCTGCTCGCTGCGGCGCACCTCGACGAACTGATCTCCCGCCGGGCGGGCGGGCGGTCGGCGCTGATCGTCCCCGACCGGCACGGTATTGGAACCAACGCGCTGCTGCTCAGCCCCCCCGCCTCGATCGCGCCCGCGTTCGGGCCCGGCAGTTTCGCCCGTCACGCCGCCAACGCCGCGTCGGCCGGTGTCGAGCACGAGGTCGTACACGTGCCTTCGCTGGCGCTCGACATCGACGTCCCGGAGGACCTCGCGCTGCTACAGGAGACCCTCGCCGCAACGCACGGCGGCGCAGCGAACACCCGCGGAATGTTGCGCCAGATGCTGCGAAGCCAGGCGTAGCGTCAACCAGCTCGCGCAGACGCGAGCCGCTATCGGGCGCCCGCAGCCCACCGATTATTGACCGCTGATCGGTGGGCTGATAATGTTTGCAGACCGCGTGGGCCTCGCACGCGCCCCTGAGCCCCGCCGCACGACACGCGCTGCTCATGGACGATGTGGTGCACACCCGCTACGAGGAGCTCGTGAGCACCTGCAGGCCGGCTACAGCAATGACCACTGCGCGCGCTACGCCGTCGTCGCCTATCGCTTGGCCGGGGACCCGTCACCCGCCAGCACCCGGCCGCCGGCCGGGTGCTCGCACTCGGCATCGTCACCGGTGCTGGCAGTGCGGCGGGCTTTGAGCCCATGTCCCTGACCCTGCGCTGCAAGCTCGCACAGCGCGGTCTACCGGCTCACACGTCGGGCGCCGGCACGGTGTCCGCTGCATGGCGGGTGCTGCCGATGACCTCGTGCTGAGCGCGGCGGCGCTACCGGGGCTGCCCGAGATCAGGTTCGGCGACGACCTGACCGGCTTGATCGCCCGCGCCTCGAGCGCGCCTTTCGCACCCGGGAAGCTCTGGCCGGTCGCCGCGGGAGACGTGCTGGTGATCGCCCACAAGGTGGTGTCGAAGGCCGAGGGAAGGGTCCGCACCCTGGCAGAGGTCACTCCGAGCGCGAGAGCGATCTCGCTCGCCGCCGAGCACAGGGTCGGAAAGGACCCGCGCCACGTCCAGGTCGTGCTCGAGGAGTCAAGCGAGATCCTGCGCGCCGCGCACGGAGTCCTGATCTGCGTCACCGAGCACGGCTTCGTCTGCGCCAACGCCGGCGTGGACGCCTCGAACGCCCCCGGTCCCGAGACCGTGATTTTGCTGCCCCGCGACCCGGACGCCTCCGCGCGCCGCCTGCGAACCGGCCTGCGCGCCCTGCTCGGCGTCGCGCCCGCGGTTCTGATCACCGACTCCTTCGGCCGTGCGTGGCGGCACGGACAATGCGACCTGGCGATCGGCTGCGCCGGCCTCTCGCCGCTGGAGGACTGGCGCGGGCGCCGGGACGCGAGCGGACGGGAGCTGCGTGCGACCTGGATCGCGGTCGCCGACCAGCTTGCCGGCACCGCCGACCTCGCCCGGCGCAAGGACGCGATGGAGCCGGTCGTGGTGGTTCGTGGCGCTGGCGCTCACGTGACGCCAGAGGACGGACCGGGAGCCGCGGCGCTGCTCCGTCCCGAGGCGCAGGATCTGTTCCGTTGAGCTCCACCCGTCGTCCGTAGCCGGACCACCCCTGACTGCCCAATTCTTGCCATATACCACCAGGGGGTATGCTAGAGTCACGGCCATGATCCGGGAGGGCCTCACATGACCAGCGTCCTCGACGTGCTCTGGCACGGTCTGAGGGACTCGTTCCTGATGGCCTGGGAGGTTTGGTGGGCGCTGATGCTCGGCTTCACGATCTCAGCGATCGTGCAGGCATGGGTACCCCGCGAGCGCATCGAGCGTGCCCTCTCGGGCTCGGGCCCGAAGCCGATCGGCTTGGCCACCGGTTTGGGAGCCGCGTCCTCGTCGTGCTCCTACGCGGCTATCGCAATTGCCAAGTCTCTGTTTGCCAAGGGAGCCTCCGCGGCCAGCGCCCTGGCCTTCCAGTTCGCCTCGACCAACCTGGTGTGGGAGCTCGGTCTCGTGCTGTGGGTGCTGATCGGCTGGCAGTTCGCTGTCGCCGAGTACGTCGGCGGGATCGTGATGATCGTGCTCATGACCGTGCTTCTGCGGCTCCTTGTCAGCCGCAAGCTCGAGCAGCAGGCCCGCGAGCACGCCGAGGAGGCAGACGCCGGACATCAGCACCACATGGCCGGCAACGCCGTGACCTGGCGTGAGCGCCTGACCAGCGCCTCCGGGTGGTCGGATGTCGCGCACAACTTCCGCGGCGACTTGCAGATGCTGTGGAAGGAGATCACGATCGGCTTTCTGCTCGCCGGGTTCATCGCCCAGTTCGGCAACGGCTTCTTCGAGTCGCTGTTTCTGCGCAGCGCCCCCCAACCCCTCCCGGCGATAGAGAACGTGATCGCCGGCCCGATCATCGCCGTGCTTTCGTTCGTCTGCTCGGTCGGCAATGTGCCCCTAGCAGCAGTGCTGTGGTCGGGCGGGATCTCCTTCGCCGGCGTGCTGGCCTTCCTGTTCGCAGACCTGATCGTGCTGCCGATCATCGCGATCTACCGCAAGTACTACGGGACTCGCTTCGCGCTGCGGATCACGGCGCTGATGTTCATCACGATGGTCATCGCCAGCTTGATCGTCAGCGGCCTCTTCAGCGTCAGCGGGGCCCTTCCGACCGGTCCGCGGCCGACGCGTGCCGACATCTTCAGTTCGCTGAAGATCGACTACAAGCTGTTCCTCAACCTGCTCGGGCTGGCGATCTTCGCTGCATTCTTCTGGCTCACCGCCCGTCGCGGCGCAACGGACCCGATCTGCGGAATGAAGGTCGACCGCGCGAAGGCGATCAAAAAGCAGATCGCGGGAGAGACCTTCTACTTCTGCTCAGTGCACTGCTTGCACGCATTCGAGGCGGAACCGCATCCTCGCCCCGAGCACGGGCACCACACGGAGGCCTCCCATCCCCACTGAAATAGCC
>JALYUQ010000149.1 GCA_030853685.1 Actinomycetota bacterium
GCTCGAGCGAATCGAAGCCGAGAATGCGCACGAGCTGACACCCGAGCGCCTCGCCGCGCTGGAGGCGGCCGCGGCCGATGATGAGGCGCTCGGCGATGAGCCCGCCCCGTCGGCCGAGCCTACGCTGGGCCCCCTGGACGAAGCTCCTGCACGGCTGGACGAAGACGTGTCTCCGGTGGCGGGACGAAGGTTAACCCGCGCCTAATCGAGGCGTTCGAGGATGTTGCGCGCGTTGGACCGTACGTGCTCGTCGGGATCATCGAGCATCCGCTCGAGCATATCGCGGCCGGTGAACCGCTCGCACTCGAGCACGGTGAGCGCGCTGTAGCGGACATCGGCCTCGGGATCGTGTAGAGCCTCGAGCAGCAATGGGATAGTGGTGCTTGACGGCGCCAGGCCCGGTATGGCCCAGAGCGCCTCCGAGCGGACATGGGGATGGGGATCTCTGAGCATGGCCTCGACGCGGGGCAGGGCGGGCGCGTACTCGAGCTGGCCGAGCCCCTCGACGGCGTCCCACCGAACGATGTAGTGCGGATCCTCCAGGCCCTCGAGCAACAGGGGGGGCGCCCGGCCGGGTATGACCTCGCGCACGAAGCGCAAGACGGCGCCGCGAACCCCTCCGCGCGGGTCAGCACCCAGCGCCAGGACGCGCTCGGTCAACCCGCATCCGCCCAGCGTTGCGAGGTCGCCGATCGCTCTGGCGGCGACAAGCTCATGCGGGTGCTCCAAGCACTCGATCACCAGGTCCGCGTGAGCGCTGTCGCGCTGGTCGAACCAGGTGATGGCGAGAAGGATCGCGCACAGGCGGTCAGGATCGTCTCGGTCTACCTCCCCCCGCAGGAAGCGGGCACCCGCGTCGGGGTCACGCTCACGGATGGTCACCGCCACCTCGTCGTACCAAAGGGTAGAGTCCTCGTCCTCCGGTACAGCGCCACGGAACCGCTCCTGCAGCTCGGGCAGGGACAGCAGGTTGAGCTCGGGCATGAAGCCGCTCATTTGCGGATCTCTCGATCTCTTGCCGGAGTGCTCCGGGTCGGCTCGCGGACGCCCTCGTCCGCGAGCCAGATGGCTACCGTCGGCTCCCCAGGATGCCGTGGCGTCGTAGGGTCTACGTCCGGAGCGCCCAGCCGTCTACCGCCCCGTCGCCGCGAGCAGCTCGCTGACCTTCGGCCAGTTGACGACGTTCCACCAAGCGTCGATGTAGTCGGGCCTGCGGTTCTGGTACTTGAGGTAGTAGGAGTGCTCCCATACATCGACGCCGAGCAACGGGGTCTTGCCCTCGCTGATCGGGTTGTCCTGGTTGGGCGTCGAGACGACGGCAAGGCCGGAGCCGTCGTGGACCAGCCACGACCATCCGGAGCCGAACTGATTGACGCCGGCGTCCTTGAACTTGGCCTGGAAGTCCTCGAAGGACCCGAACGCCGACTCGATCGCCGAGCGTAGCTCAGCGTCCGGTCCCGAGCTGCCGCCGGGGGCCATCCACTCCCAGAAGAGCGAATGGTTGTAATGACCGCCGCCGTTGTTGCGTACCGCCCCCCGCTTGTCATCAGGCAGGCGGTCGAGGTTCTGAAGGACCTCCTGCACCGTCTTCTGCGCCCACTCGGTGCCCTCCAGCGCGGCGTTGGCCTTGTCGACGTACGCCTGATGGTGCTTGTCGTGATGCACTCGCATCGTCTGCTCGTCGATATGGGGCTCGAGCGCGTTGTAGTCGTAGGGAAGATTCGGAACTGAGTAGGCCATGTGGGCTCCTTGAACGGTGTCTTGAGGGTTCCTACTCCTGCAGTCTCGTTCTATCAGACCCCTAATACCCGCAATGGCTGGGTAGGCTCCGGGTTCGTGACACGCTTGTCAAAGTACTTTCTGCCGACCGAGCGAGAGGCTCCGGCGGACGCGCAAGCTATCTCGCACAAGCTCATGGTGCGCGCTGGCCTGGTCCGTCAGCTCGGATCAGGCCTTTGGTCCTGGCTGCCGGCGGGTTGGCGGGTCCACCAGCGAATCGTGGCGATCGTGCGCGAGGAGATGGAGGCGATCGGCGCCCAGGAGATGCTGATGCCCGTGCTGAATCCGGCCGAGCTGTGGCGGCGCAGCGGTCGCTATCCGATCGAGGAGCTCTTCAAGCTGAAGGACCGGCGCGGTGCCGAGCTGGTGCTGGCGATGAGCCACGAGGAGATCGCCACCGTCCACGTCGCAGCCGCGGTGCACTCACATCGCGATCTGCCGCTGATTCTCTATCACTTCCAGGTCAAGCAGCGCGACGAGCCGCGCCCGCGTGCGGGCGTGCTGCGCACCCGGGAGTTCGTCATGAAGGACTCCTACAGCTTCGACCGTGACCTGGAGGGGCTTGAAACCGCGTACGCCAAGCACGTGCGGGCGTATGACCGGGTGCTCGACCGCTGCGGCCTGGAGTGGTATCGCGTGGAGGCAGACGTGGGCATGATGGGCGGCTTCGGTGGACACGAGTACATGGCGCCGTGCGCGGCAGGAGAGAACGAGGTGGCGCTCGCGCCGGGGTACGCGGCGAACGTGGAGGTGGCACGTGCCCAGGCACAGCCCGTGTCGCTGGCGGCCGGACGGGATGCGCCGCAGGAGGTGCAGACGCCCGGTCTGAGCACCGTGCAGGAGGTCGCGGGTGCGCTCGGACTGGACGCGGGCGCGTTGCTGAAGGCCTACCCGGTGATCCTCGACGATGGGTCGCTGCGGCTCGTGCTCGTCCGCGGCGACCACAAGGTCAACGAGATCAAGCTCGGGACGGCGCTGGGGGAGGACTTCCGCCCCGCCGGTCCGGAGCAGATCGCCGAGCAAATCGGGCCCCCGGGGTTCATCGGGCCGGTCGGCGCACAGGTGCCGATCCTGCTCGACGCCGCCGTCGCGCCCGGCGCCTACGTAACCGGGGCCAACCGTCCCGATGCGCACCTGCGCGCAGTGGAGCCCGGTCGTGACTTCGCCTATGAAACCGTGGATGTCCGCAGCGTGCTTGCGGGCGACACGGTGGGCGGCGCGCAGATCCGGATCGAGCGGGCGATCGAGCTCGGACACATCTTCAAGCTGGGCACCCGCTATTCGGAGCCGCTCGGCGCGAGCTACCTCGACGAGGCGGGAGTCAGCCATCCGGTGTGGATGGGCTGTTATGGCTTCGGCGCGGCGCGGGCCGCCGCCGCGGCGGTCGAGCAGTACGCCGACGAGCATGGGATCTCGTGGCCACGGGCCATCGCTCCGTTCGACCTCCATCTGGTCGTGCTGGGCAGAAGGGGCAGCGAGGAGTGGGCGATAGCCGAGCACCTCTACAACGAGCTGGAGGCTTTGGGGCTGCGAACGCTCTACGACGATCGCGACATAGGTCCCGGGGAGAAGTTCGCCGTCGCCGAGCTCCTCGGGGCTCCGGCACGGCTGACGGTCGGCCGGCGCACCCTCGCGCGCAATGAAGTAGAGGTGCAAGTACGGCGGGGGCGCGAGGCGCGCAGCGTGCCCGTGCAGGGAGCCGCGGAGGCCGTCGCCGAGCTATGGCGCGGGCTCGCCTGACCGAAGCTGCGTGGCCCTGAGATGCGTCGCACCGCGATCACCAGGCGCCGACTGTTCGGCGTGGACCGCTCGGGCCCGGCACCGGACGCGACGCTCGCCGGGAAGGCGCTCAATCCGTGGACGCTGCCCAACGCGATCGGGTTCGCGCGGCTGGCCGGGATACCAGTGTTCCTGGTTCTCGCTCTGTCCAGCCGTCACGGCCACGACGCTCTGGCGGCGACACTGTTCGCGCTTATCGGCTGGGCGGATTATCTCGACGGCTTCGTCGCTAGGCTGACCGGCCAGTACAGCCGCTTCGGAGCGATCCTCGACCCGGTCGTCGATCGCCTGCTCGTGATCTCCGGCATGGTCGTGGCGTTCCGGTTCTCGCTCTTGCCGCGCTGGGCGATCGTCGTGGTGCTGGCGCGCGAGCTGTTCATGCTCGCGCTGAGCCGTTATGGCCTAACGCGTGGGGTCGAGCTGAAGATCAACTGGCCGGGCCGTCTCGGCGTCGCGCCGATCATCGGAGCGCCGTTCTTCGCGGTCGTTGGCGTCCATTGGCTTGCGCTGGTGCTGCTCTACCTGGGCATGGTGCTCACGCTGCTGGCGACCGGTCTCTACGTCCGCCGGGGGGTGCAGGAGCTCCGCTCGCGCAGCCAGGCCCAGCGGGGCTAGACCCTCAAGCTCAACTAGACCCTCCGGGCGGCCGGGTATAGTCTCACCTGTGGCTCAGCACTGTCCAGAGTGCGGATTCGCTAACGCCGACGGCGCCAGCTACTGCCGGCGCTGCGGCGCGTTCCTGGCGCAGTCGGAGTCCTCGGACGGGCCCAGCACCGCGACGTACAAGGTCGGCGAGACCGGAGACCTGGAGCAGGTCGAGCTGGAAGACGTGATGGCGCGCGGCGCCGCGTTGGTGATCCGGGCGGGAGGCGGGCGGGTGGGGGAGAGCTTCTCGCTACAGGGCGATCGCTTCACCGTCGGGCGCAATCCGGACAGCGACATATTCCTCGACGACGTGACGGTCTCCCGCGACCACGCGATCCTCGTCCGTCGCGGCACCGACTACTACCTCGATGACCGTGGTTCGCTCAACGGGACCTACGTGAATCGCAAGCGAATCGAGTCTCGTCGGCTGCTCGATGGGGACGAGCTCCAGGTCGGCAAGTACAAGCTCGCGTTCCTGAGCGGCTGATGGCCTCAGAGCTCCGCGACCACGAGGCCCCTCTAGCCGTGTCCGCCGTGTCCGCCGGCGAGGAGGGGGGACGCCTGCGTCAGAAGGCGGTGACGATCGGCGCGGTGTGCAAGGCGCTGAACCAGGAGTTTCCCGAGATCTCGATCTCGAAGATTCGCTACCTGGAGGATCAGAAGCTGCTCACGCCGCGCCGCACGCAGGGCGGCTACCGGCTCTACACGCAGGAAGACGTACAGCGGCTGCGTACGATCCTACGCCTCCAGCGCGACGAGTTCTTGCCGCTGCGCGTCATCCGTCAGGAGCTCGCCGGCGGGCGGACGGAGATGGACCTCAGGAGCTCGTCGGAGGGCGACGCCCGCTCGCGCCATCGCGCGATCGTCACCGCGCGCGAGCCGGCAGCGCTCTACTCGCTGGAGGACGTGGTGCAGGAGACCGGCGCAGAGCCCAAGCTGGTGCGCGAGCTCGTGGAGTTCGGTGTGATCAAGGGTGAGAACCGGGCCGGCGCGCGTTACTACGACGAAACCGAGCGGGAGATCGTCCGAGCCGTGTCAGAGCTGGCCCGTTACGGCGTTGGGGGACGCAACCTCCGCGTGTTCCGTACTTCGGCGGACCGCGAGGCGCAGCTTCTACAGAGCATCCTGGCCCCGGCGCTGCGCTCGCACAACCCCGATCGGCGCAAGGAGGCGATTGAGGCGCTCGAGAACCTGGCGACGGTCACGACCCACCTCAAGCACCTGCTGCTGATTCGCGACCTACGCAAGCTCGCGACGTGAGCAGTGGATTGCCGGTGAGCGCAATCGATCTTCGTGCTTTCGTTCGCGACATTCCGGATTTCCCCAAGCCCGGAATCGTCTTCAAGGACATCACCCCGCTGCTACTGGACGCCACCGCGCTGGACGCGGCGGTGGCGGGACTGGCCGCCTTCGCGGCGCCGCTTGGGATCGACTTCGTGCTCGCCGCCGAAGCGAGAGGATTCATCCTCGGCGCGGCGCTCGCACGCCAGCTCGGGGCAGGTTTCATACCTGCGCGCAAGCCCGGCAAGCTGCCCCATGAAACGGTCAGCGCCGACTATGTGCTCGAGTACGGGGTCGACGCACTCGAGATCCACGCGGACTCTCTCGCGGGCGCACGGGTGCTCGTCCACGACGACCTGCTCGCGACCGGCGGCACCGCCGGTGCATTGTGCGACCTGGTGTCCGGGCTCGGCGGCGAGGTCAGCGCGTGCGCGTTCCTGGTCGAGCTGGGCTTCCTGGGCGGCCGAGAACGGCTTGCGCCGCATCGGGTGCATGCGCTGATCGGTTATCCGCCGTCCTGATCGGAGCGGGCCACGACCCCGCCGAGCTCGGACGCGGGCGGCGCCTGGCGGATCGTCTTCTCAGGTGAGCTTCAGCGCGCCGTAAAGGACGACGCTGCCCGGGCCGTGTGGATGCGCCTGGGTCTCCACCGTGACCAGCAGTTGCCGGTAGCGCGCAACGTTCGCCGGCAGCATTCCTCGGGTCGACAGCTTGCCGTCGGCGCCCACGCGTTCGTGTACGAAGCCGACGAATTCGTTCTGGGAGCGTGAGCTGTAAAGCCACACGGCATACAAGAAATTCCTGGTGGGCGCAAGCCCCTGGGCTTCGAGCACGATTACGTCGTTGCCGGCCTGCCGCAACACGATGGCCGCCCCTAGAGCCTTGGAGCCCCGGGCGAGCGGGACGAGGGCGATGCGGCCCAGAACGGGGGCGCGGGCCGGAGCGGTTGTGGTGGAGGCCGGCCGAGCGGCCTTGGACGGACTGTGCTTGGTGCCCGAACCGCTGGTGGCTACAGCCACCACCACCACCACGACTACTATCAGCGCTCCGAGCGCGAGCAGGATGCAGCCGCCACTCCGCGCGCTCGGCGCGGCACTCGCCGGCTTGGCCACGCCCGGGCCGGAGCGCGAAGTCGCCGTCGGTGCAGGCTGCTCGCTTTGAGCGACGGCGGGCTCGGGCTCTGGGGCTCGGTCGCGCTCTGATTCCCGGGCGCCGGGTTCAGGCTCCCCGGCGGAGACGAAGTCAGGTTCGTCCGCAAGGCCGGGTTCAGACTCGGCGCCGCCGGGCCCAGGGGGGATCTCGGGCAGGGGCCGGCTTGCCATCGGCGCCAGCTCGGCGGCGATCGCCCGCGCCCAGCCGCGCTCGTCGGCCGACTCGGCGAGGCGGGCGTGGACCTCCTCGCTGACGCGCGAGGGAAGCTGGCCGAGTAGATAGTCAGTGACCAACGCGCGCTGCTGCGGAGCCACCGGGGTCCGCGGACCGAGTGCGTCAAAGGCTTCGAGCGCTCGCTCACGCACGCCGACGCGGTCGATCGACAGCAGCTCGGCGATCTCGTCGTAGCCGCGATCTTGGTCCAGCACGAGCTGCAGAAGGGCCCGCTGGTCGGGTGGAATGCTCTCCAGTGAAGCCATTGCGTTACGTAGCCTAGAGAAGCGGCCGGCGGAATGACTCCCTCGCGACCTACCAGCTCCCCTGAGAGCGTACTTGCGCAACTGCGTCTCTGGACGCAGGCTGCTCGGTCTAAGGTCCCTTCTCGATGCGGTTCGAGCTCCCCTTCATCCACGAGCACGGCTTCGATGGGCTCTACGGCCTCGAAGTGACCGAGGCTTCAGACTCGTTGGTGCGTGGTCGCGTCGCCGTGCGCGACGAGCTCAAGCAGCCGGCGGGCCTAGTCCACGGCGGCGTCTATGCGTCGATCGCCGAGAGCCTGGCTTCGCTCGCCACCCACCTCGCCGTGGCGAGCGAGGGCAAGCAGGCGATGGGACTCTCGAACCACACGAGCTTTTTGGCGCCGATCACGCAAGGCACGATCCATGCGGTGGCGAGCGTCAAGCATCGCGGGCGCACGACGTGGGTCTGGGAAGTCGAGATCACCGACGACGCGGGAAGGCTATGCGTCCTGACGCGGATGACGGTCGCGGTCAGGGACGCTCCCACCCC
>JALYUQ010000176.1 GCA_030853685.1 Actinomycetota bacterium
GGCCCGGATTGAGCTTTCCGACCACGCCCGCACCCAGCGCGTGCTCCTTGACCGCGTTGGTAAAGCTCTTGACCACCTTGAAGTTGACGTCGGCCTCCAGCAGCGCGAGCCGGATCTCGCGCATCGCTGCCGAGATGTCCTCTTCGGTGAGCGTGCCCCGCCCGCGCACTTCGTCGAGCGTGGACTGGAGCTTCTCTGCGAGGGAGTCGAACATGAATGTCAGGGTACCGGGAACCATCGGCGGCCCCGTTGTGAGCTACGCGGGCTGTTACCTGCCGGTGCGCTCGCGATGCTTACACCCCGGCCAGCAGCAGGGCCGGCGCTGGCCCTCCTCCAGCTCCTCCTGAGTCCGCCGGATGCGACGCTCTCGGGTGGTCTTCTGCTTGGCATCCTCGACCCAGCAGATGAACTCGTTGCGGGCCAAGGGCGTGATGTCCTTCCAGGCACCGAGTACCGCGACGTTGGCGATCAGCGCCTTGCGCAGGTCCGCGGGCAGTTCGTGCACTACCCCACCGGGTACTCTCTCGCCGCTCACAGCTCCCCTATTGTGGTGAGCCGAGAGCAAGCCCACCTCACCATCCGCTGGTGTGACGCCCTACCTCCGCGCGGTACCCCCGGGAGGCGCCAACATTCGCGCGCCAAGGGGCATCCCGACGACGAGCCGGGCGGACCCGAGTCATCGCTCATGTCGCTCGGTCTGCTTCGTCGGAGTGCCATGGAGGTTGGGGGGCCGTTGAGGCGAGCGCTTGGCGCATCAGTGTCAGCAGTTGACGGCGGTCGGCGTCGCTGAGCCCGCCGAGCACTTCGTCTTCGATCCGCGTGACGAGGCGTTTGGCCTGCTCCACGGTGCGCCGGCCCTTCGGCGTGATCGATACCTCCCACGCGCGGCGATCGCCTGGACGCCGTCGGCGCTCGGCCAGCCCCGCGGTTTCGAGTTCGTTGATCAGCTTGACCATGGCGCTTGGATCGATGCCCATGTCGGAGCTCAGCTGTTGCTGGATTGCGCCGTCGCGGGTGCCGAGCACATTGAGGATCGCGAACAGCGCGGGCGTGAGGCCAATTGAATAGAGCGCCTCCGCGGTGCGCGTGTGGAAGGCCCGCCAGAGCCAGAAGAAGAGCTGGCCGGCGAATTCGGCCACCTCGGTGTCGGTCGAGACTGCTGTTGCCATGTGCCCGAGCTTCGCAGATCTGCTGTACAAATGCAATGATTGACGAATGCCATGATAGTCGCCTATCATGATCCGGCATCTAGCAACCCCACAGCCGTCCCGGGTCAACGCGACCCACGACCAAAGGAGCGACGATGACCAGCTCTTCCCACCCGACTCTCCACACGGAAAGCCCTGCCATAACCTCGATCGAGTCGGTCACCCTCGAGGTGCCCGACCCCACGGCCGCCGAGCGGTTCTCGCATCCCAGGAGTCGCACTGAGCCGTCCACAATCGTAGACATCACCAGCATGAGGAGGTCTCCATGAGCCCAAAGACAGACACGCAGAAGTCCGCCAAGCGCACCACCGCGACCAATAAGAAGTCCAGCAGATTCACGGCCGAGGAACGAGCCGCGATGAAGGAGCGCGCCAGGGAGCTCAAGGCGGCCAAGGACAACGCCGACGGGGAGAGCGATGTGCTCGCGAAGATCGCCGACATGCAGGACTCGGATCGCGTCATGGCCGAGCGGCTTCACGAAATCATCAAAGCCACCGCCCCTGACCTGACGCCGAGAACCTGGTACGGGATGCCCGCCTATGCCAAGGACGACAAGGTCCTCTGCTTCTTCCGCGACGCGCAGAAGTTCAAGACCAGGTACGCGACGTTCGGCTTCAGCGACAAAGCGAACCTCGACGACGGCGGCATGTGGCCGACCGACTTCGCGCTGACGAAATTGACAGCTACAGAAGAGAAAGCGATCGTCGCGCTCGTGAAGAAAGCGGTGAGCTGAGGACTGAGCTCGCCGCTCGGCTCGCCCTACTGAACTTCACGCGTTCACCCCGGATAGCTGTCCAGTTCTCGGCCTGCCCACCGCCGAGGAGTCGCGCCGCGAACGCGGGGTCACGCACGCGAGCTGACCATGCCGTGCTGGCCCGCGGACGGCCTACAATCGCTGAACCCGCGTGGCATCCTGGAGCATGAGACGCATTGGTTGGGTCATCTGGGCAGCATGCCTGGGGCTGACGGTCGGCTGCGGTTCTTCTCAGTCAGCCTCGAGCGTGGCACGGCCCGCGCCCCGGACCCGACCCGCGCCCCGTACCACCCGGCCTACCCCTCGGGTCCTGCGCCGCCCACCCGCGCGCTTGATCGCGATCCTTCCGTCCGCGCAACGCCCGGGGCTGCTGCCCTGGACGCCGCTGGTATTGGTCCGCGGCCAGGTCGGAGCGTGGATCTCGCGCGTGCCGGCCCGCGCCGAGCCGGGTCTGAGCGTCACGCTCGTTCGCTTCGACCAGCACCTGGTACGCCTTGCCTTGCATGCTGGCAGTGAGGACCCAGGCGGCACCGGCTGGCGATATGGCGATCTGATCGGTCCACCAGAGGCTCGCACGGCGCTCGCGGCGTTCAACAGCGCCTTTCGCCCTTCTTATGGAGCGGGCGGGTTCATGGAAGACGGGCGGATCGGTTGGCCTCTGCAACGTGGCGCGGCGGCCGTCGTGATCTACGAGGACGGGCTGGCGGACATCGGCACCTGGCGCGGAACCGTGCCGGCGCCAGGTCGGGCGATCACGGCGGTGCGCCAGAACCTGAGTCTGCTGATCAACCAGGGTAGGGCGCGTTCGACCGTGGACACGTGCATCAAAGCATGTTGGGGCGATCCATTGCACGAGCAGCCGGACGTGGCGCGCTCGGCGCTCGGCATCACGGCCGGCGGACGGCTCGTATGGGCTGCCGGGAAGACGCTCTCTGTGCGTGCGCTCGCCGACGCGTTGATTGGAGCTGGGGTCACACGCGCGATGGAGCTGGATATCAATCCCGCGTGGGTCGCCGGCTACGTCTATGCGCACCACCGGCCCCGCGCACCGCTCGCGCCGATCCCACTCGTGCCCGGCCAGGTAGGAGTACCAGGCCAGTTCCTGGCGCCGTACTACCGCGACTTCTTTAGCGTCCTCGCACGCAGCGCCATAAACGCTCAGCCATAACTCGGGAATGCCGAACAGACCGGCTGCGGTCATGCAGGTGCCTCCCGCCGGCATAGCCCGCCGGGCGAAAGATGACCGCCGATGTGGTGCGCTCAGCTCGAGCGCATCGGAACGCTTCAGTTCGGGACCCTCACAGATTCACGGCCACATACTTCGTCTGCAAGTACTCCTCGATTCCCTCGATCCCGCCCTCGCGGCCGAAGCCCGAGTGCTTGACGCCGCCGAATGGGGCGGCGGGGTTGGAGACCATGCCCTGGTTGAGGCCGACCATGCCGGTCTCCAGTGCCTCGGAGACGCGCAGCGCGCGCCCCAGATCGTTGGTGTAGATGTAGGCGACGAGCCCGAGCTCGGTGTCGTTGGCGGCCGCGACCGCCTCGTCCTCGCTGGCGAATCCCTTCACCGGAGCGACCGGGCCGAAGATCTCTTCGCGCAGCAACCTGGCGTTATCGGGCACGTCGGTGAGCACTGTCGGGTCGTAGAAGTAGCCGGCGCCCTCGCGGGCGTGTCCGCCGAGCAGCGCCCGGGCGCCGGCGCCGACGGCGTCCTGCACGAGCTCCGAGACCTTGCTGCGCTGCTTGTCGTCGATCAGCGGGCCGACCTGCACGCCGTCATCGGTGCCCCGCCCGACTTTCATCGCGCCCATCCGCTCGGCGAGCATCAGCGCGAACTGGCCGGCCACGGGACTGGCCACGTGGAAGCGGTTGGCCGCCGTGCAGGCCTCGCCGATGTTGCGCATCTTCGCGATCAGCGCGCCCTCCACGGCCGCGTCGAGATCGGCGTCCTCGAAGACGATGAACGGCGCGTTGCCGCCGAGCTCCATCGAAAGCCGCAGCAGGTTTCGCGACGCCTGCTCCATCAGGCTGCGCCCGACCTCGGTCGAGCCGGTGAAGGACAGCTTGCGCAGGCGCTGGTCGGCGATCAGCGGACCCATTGTCTCGCTCGATGACGACGACGTGATCAGGTTGAGCACGCCGCCCGGCAGCCCTGCCTGCTCGAGGATCTTGGCGAGCATCAACATCGAGAGCGGCGTCTGCTGGGCGGGCTTGACGACCATCGTGGCGCCGGCGGCGATCGCGGGCCCGATCTTCCGCGTGCCCATCGCGAGCGGGAAGTTCCACGGCGTGATCAGCAGGCACGGACCGACCGGCTGCTTCATCGTCAAGAGGCGGCCCTGGCCGTTTGGCGCGACACCGTAGCGCCCCTCGATTCGCACCGCCTGCTCAGAGAACCAGCGCAGGAACTCGGCTCCGTATGCGATCTCCGCCTTGGACTCCGCCAGCGGCTTACCCATCTCGAGTGTCATTAGTAGCGCGAGCTCGTCCTGACGATCCATAATTCCCTCGAACGCGCGGCGCAGGATCTCCCCGCGCTCGCGCGGGGGGTGCGCGGCGAAGGCGGGCCCTGCGTCTACAGCGGCGTCGAGTGCGGCACGCGCATCATCGGCCGAGGCGTCCGCGACTTCGCACAACGCCTCGCCCGTCGCGGGATCCTCGACGGCCAGGCTTCCCTGCGCGCCTTCACGCCACCGTCCCCCGATGTGAAGCTGCTTAGGGACCTCGTCGAGGATGCGTCGCTCTTCTGGGGCTGTGCCGGTGCTCACGTGTCGTTTCCTACCCAACGCCGGCGCGCCCCAACCTGGATACCTTCCTGTGCTGCAAAACGTCCGAAGAAAGCCCGAGCGCGATCCGCAGGCTAGAGCGAGAATCTCACGCCGTGAAGCCAGGACGGCTGCTCATGCTGCGGCGGATTGCAGCGCGGCCGGCTCCAGCGCCACCCCCAGCACCTCGTCGATGCTCATCGCGAAGTGGAAGTGCATCGCGTCGCGCACCTCCTCGGGGACGTCGTCGAGATCGCCACGGTTGCGCTCTGGCAGCACCAGGTCGGTCAAGCCCGCCGCGTGGGCGGCGAGCACCTTCTGCTTGACGCCGCCGATCGGGAGTACCCGGCCCTGCAGCGTGACCTCGCCGGTCATCCCGACCGTATGGCGAACCGGCCTGCCGCTCAGCAGCGAGCCGAGCGCGGTGACCATCGTCACGCCCGCGCTCGGACCGTCCTTCGGGATCGCCCCCGCTGGCACATGGACGTGGAAGGAGTGATCCTCGAACGCCGAGGAATCGATCTCCAGCTCCTGCGCGTGCCCGCGCACGTAGGAGAGGGCGATCTGCGCGGACTCCTTCATCACGTCGCCGAGCTGGCCGGTCAGCGTCAGCCCGGGCTTGCCGCGCATCGCGGTAGCTTCGACGAACAGTACGTCGCCGCCGGCGCCGGTGACCGCCAGTCCCGTCGCGACGCCAGGCACGGCGGTGCGGATCGCCGACTCCTGGAAGTGGCGCTGGCGCCCGAGGGCGTCGCGAATCACCTCGAGGTCGATGCTCACAGGTGCCTGGACCTGCGCCGCGGCGATCTTCGTCGCGATCTTGCGCAGCATCGTCCCGAGGTCGCGCTCGAGCTGGCGGACGCCCGCCTCACGCGTGTACTCGATCGCGACAGTGCGCAGCAGCTCGTCGGAGATCTCGACCTCCTCGGAGCGCAACCCGTTGCGCTCGAGCTGGCGCGGCCACAGGTAGCCGCGGGCGATCGCGACCTTCTCGGAGGTCGTGTAGCCGTCGAAGCGGATCACCTCCATCCGGTCCAGCAACGGGCCGGGGATCGTGTCCGCGACGTTCGCGGTCGCGATGAACATGACGCCGCTCAGATCGAGCTCGAGGTCGAGGTAGTGGTCCCGGAAGCTGTGATTCTGCGCGGGGTCGAGGACCTCGAGCAGCGCTGAGCTGGGGTCCCCGCGCCAATCTGCGCCGACCTTGTCGACCTCGTCGAGCATGATCACCGGGTTCATCGTGCCCGCATCGCGCAGCGCGCGGACCAGGCGGCCCGGGAGCGCTCCGATGTAGGTGCGCCGGTGCCCGCGGATCTCGGCCTCGTCCCTGACCCCGCCGAGCGACATCCGCACGAACTCCCGGCCGGTGGCGCGGGCGATCGACTCGCCGATCGAGGTCTTGCCGGTCCCGGGTGGGCCGATCAGGGTCAGGATCGCCCCCGAGCGCTTGTCCTCGGTGATGCCGCGATCGACACGCAGCTTCTTGACCGCCATGTACTCGACGATCCTGTCCTTGACGTCCTCCAGGCCCGCGTGATCGGCGTCCAGGACCTCGCGCGCGTGCACCGGCTCGAGGCGCTCGTCCGAGCGCTTGTCCCACGGCACGGCGATCAGCCAATCGAGGTAGCTGCGAATCATGCTCGACTCGCCACTCTGCTCACCCATGCGCTCAAAGCGCCCGAGCTCCTTCTCGGCCTGCTCGCGGGCGTGGTCGGGCATCCCGGCCTCCGCGATCTTGGTCCGGTACTCCTCCGCGACAGACGCATCGTCTTCGTCCAGCTCCTTGCGGATCGAGTCCATCTGCTTGCGCAGGAAGTACTCGCGCTGCTGCTTCTCGGCGCCGGACTCCACGTCCTCACGGATGCGCTTGCGCACCTGGAGCTCGCTGAGCCGTTCACGTTGATAGGAGAGCGCCAGCTTCAGGCGCTCGGCGACGTCGATCGTCTGCAGCAGCTTGACTTTCTGCTCGTAGCTGAGGTCGGGGGAGTAGCCGCTGGTGTCGGCTAGCGCGCCTGGCTCGCTGATCGAGCGCAGGAACGCAGACACACGGCCATCGTCGCCTCGGACCTCGAGGATCTCCTCGACGATGGCGCGGTACTCGCGCTCTAGGTTGCGGGTGACTCCGTCGACCGGGACGTCCTTTGCCGGGTCTGGGCGTTCGTCGACCTCGACGTAGAGCCGGCCGTCGGGCTCGGTGATGGCTGCGCCGGCCACGCCACGGTGAAGGCCGTGCAGCGCGACGCCGCGGGCGCTGCCCGGCAGGCGGACGCGCTCGGCGACCTCGGCGACAGTGCCGACCGCGGCAAATTCTTGCTCGTGCCGAGGCACGACCAGCACGCGCTTCTCCTCGCCTACGTCGACGGCGAGTGTGAGCGGCATGCCCGGGAAGGCGACTACATCGTCCAGTGGAACCAGGAGAAGGCGAGTCATTATTCTAAATCTTCACTTTCGGTAGTTGCTTACGACTGATAAGCGAAGGATAGCACGAGAGGATGCCGGTGAAACAAGGATCTTAGCCTTAAGGACTTAGATAAGCGGAGTTGCCGTTGCAGTCTGAGTTGGTGCATGCTGGCGCTTACCCATGTGGTCGCCCGGAACGCCGGTGGGTCACCGCCGTGTGGTCGCCCGGAACGCCGGTGGGTCACCGCCGTGTGGCGCCCGGGTTCTCTGTGGCGTCTGATTGGTTTCCCGGCGGTGCCCCCGCAGGGGCCCGCCGGCCGGGATCTGGGAAGATGAAGGGATGTCCGAGGACCAGACCCCGGGAGAGGTGCCGGCGCACGACGTACTGGCCGCCGAGGAGTTCGCCCTGCCGGCGCCGGACCCTGCCATTGGCCACCCTCCGGTGGCGCTGCCCGAAGATCCCACCGGCATCCCCCAGGCGCACGACGTGCTGGCCGCCGAGGAGTTCGCGATGCCCGCGCCGCGGTCGTCCGTTGCCAATACTGCGGCGCTTGCGCGGCCCGCCCAATCGCGTTGGTGGCTTGCGGGCGCAGCGGCAGGCGCAGCGCTGCTGGCGCTTCGGGTGCGTTGGCGTCGGCCGTAGTCCCGGCGCTGAGCGCGAGTCGTTGACGCCCAGCTAGGCGCGCGGGCGCCAAACGAGTCGCCGAGGTGCCCGAGCGTCTGAGATCAACGCGGTGCCGGAGGGACGTGATCCTGACGATCCGGCCAGCTCTCGCGTGCCCGGCCCCGCAACCTCGGCTCAAGCCTCCCGCAGCCAACTGTCGAGGCTGTCCAAGATTCGCTTCACCTCCGGCCGCAGCTCGGCGGCGATCTGAACCGGCGCCTGACCGCCGACCAGCGCCCGGCCAGCTTGGTCGAGGATCGTCTGGAAGACCCACGCCAGAGCCACTGCCTGCACTTTCGCGAGCTGGGGCGTGCACCCGTTCCCATCTTTGCCGGGGACCTCGGTGATCGCGGTTGCGATCGCGTCGGCGTGGCGATCGGTCATCTCCAGGCACAGGCGGCGCACAGCGGGGCTGACGGCTGTGATGTAGGCAAGGCCGCCCGGCGCTCTTCCGCGAGGGATAGACGCTATTTGGTCGAGCACCGCGAGCGCTTCGCCCCGCAGCGCGCCCGCTGGACTGCAGCCCGGCGGGCGCCGGCGAACCAGCTCCGCGAGCCGGCGCTCGAATTCCTCGTCGCGATCGAGGACCAGTCGCTCCTTGGTGGGAAAGTAGTTGTAGACGGTCTGCTCTGAGACGTCGGCCGCCTTGGCGACATCGATGACTGCCACGTGCTCGTAGCCGCGCTGCGCGAAGAGCGCCGCCGCCGCGTCGGCGATCGTCTGGCGTGTCTGGCGCTTCTTGCGCTCTCTCAGTCCTGTCGTCGCCATCGACCGAATCATATCGGACAGCTTGACTTGCACGAATTATATTGTATACCCTAAGAATGCACGCAAACCGCAAGCAGCATCGGCCTGCCGACCGCGCCGACCGCGCCGACCGCGCGGCTCCCCCCTATCGAGGGCTCCTTCAGGCGCTGACACCGCTGCTGATCGACGTCGCCGCACCGATCGCTCTCTACTACCTGCTGCATGCCCAGCACGTAAGCGACACCGTCGCTCTCACGCTCAGCGGCCTGATTCCAGGTCTGCGGATCGTGGCGAGCATGGTTCACCGCCACAGGCCCGACTACCTCGCCTGCTTGATGCTCGGGCTGTTCGCCGTCAGCCTCGCGCTCGTGTTCGTGGCGGGCTCGGTGCGCTTCTTGCTGCTCAAGGAGTGCGTGGGCACCGTCCTAGTCGGTGCTTGGTGCCTGCTCAGCACTCGGGCCGTACGCCCGATGACCTTCTACACCGCGCGCCCCTTCATAACCATGGGCAGGCCCGAAGCCCTCGTCGCCTGGGAGCGACTGGCCACCGGCTCTGGGCGCTTCCGGGGCATCCAGCAACGCCTCTCGATCATCTGGGGAATCGGCCTGCTCGTCGAAGCCGCGGCTCGCGTCGCGATCGTCGAGCACTTCCCGGTCCACGAGGCGGTTGGCCTGGTCAACCTGCCGATCGTGATCATCATCGTGGGGCTCTCCATCCTCTCCGGGCCGCTCGGCGGCATAGTGCTGCAGCGGTTGGTGAGAGAGGAGATCGCCACGCAGCGCGAGCCGCCGACCGTCTCGAGAGCGGTAGCCGGAGCCGGACCCGGAGCGCGAGCGTTAGCCGGAGCCGCTCGCCTGTGACCCGCGACCCAGACCCAGACCCATCGCGCCCGGTGCGCGATCTACCCGCGCCACTGACCTTCGGCGTCTTCCCGCTTGGGGTGGCAGGAGCGCCCTACGGTACCGCGTCGGGAGCCCCTGATGACTACGAGGCGATCGGGCGAGCGCTCGAGGATCTGCGGGGTGGCGGCCCGCCCTTGCTGCCGCGGATGTACGTGGGCTGGAGCGGGCCGCAGAGCACGAGCGCCGTCTGCGATCAAGTGCAGCAATTGACCCGATCGGGGGTCGCCTGGGACCTGGCGCTCTGCTACCGGGACCGTGCCGGCGACATCGAAGCGTGGGAGGCGTTCGTGGCGAGGATCGTGCGCGAGCACGGCGTACGGTTGGCGGCGATCCAGGTCACCGGCGAGGCGAACCTGACCGGGGTTCCGGCGGCCGCCGACGGCGACTTCCCGCGCGCGCCGGAGGCGCTGGTCCGGGGCGTGCTGGCGGGCGCGCAGGCCAAGCGTCAGAGCGCCGCCACCGCTGCAATCGGGTTTACCGTCGCGCCCGAGGTCGATCCGGCTGCCAGCGGCTTCTGGGCGCAGGTGAGCAAGCTCGGCGCCGGCGCGCTCGCCGGCGCCCTCGACTACGCGGGAATCGACATGTACCCCGACGTCTTCGGGCCGCGGTTCAGCTGCAGCAGCTCCGGGGCGCGGTGGAGTGGGTGCTGCGCTCCTACCGCGAGCGCGCGCTGCCGATCGCCGGGATCGACGGCTCGGTCCCGATCCGCATCTGCGAGAGCGGCTGGCCTACGGGCCCCGGACGCCCTGAGGAACGCCAGGCACAGGTGCTCGAGACGATCATCCGCGCCGTCGAGGACCTGCGCACCGAGCTC
>JALYUQ010000193.1 GCA_030853685.1 Actinomycetota bacterium
AGCGCTCTTTGCCGAGCAGGTCCAGGAACTTCTCGAGCGTCTTGCGCTCCCGGCCCGGCGCGGCCCAGACCAGCCGGCCGGTGTCGTGGTCGATTACGACCGTGAGGTACCTATGACCTTTTCGATACGCGAAGTCATCGATCCCGATCCGCGTCAGCCCCGCCAGCAGGTCGCGGCTGGCGGCTGCCTCGTCGGCGACGCGTTTGCAGATCGCTCCGACCGTCCGCCAGGTCACGCGCATCAGCTCTGAGACCGCTCGCTTGGAGGTGTTGACCGCCAGCCAGCACACCTGGTCCTCGAACGTGATCGTGAACCGCGAGTCGTGCCGCGCCCACGGAACCTGGGCCACGACCACTTGATGGTGCTTGCAGTACACGCGCGGCGCGTCGGCCTCCAGGTACGCGAACGTCGTCCCGAGATCGAGCGCCCGCCAGCGCCGGCGTCCCTCGCCGTGATCCTCGCGCGGGCAGCGGCGCCCGCACACACCGCAGCGATGCTTCTCCCGTGACTTCGGGCGGACCGACACCACGATCGTCTCGAGCTCGACGCGAACGTCCTCAACGACCGCGCGTTCGATCCCGAGCAGCATCTTCCATACGCTCTTCTGGCGCACGCCGCCACCGCCCTTTCACTCGGTTCCTGCTGTCAGAAGCCAAGAACCGTAAGAGCGCAGCGGCGTGCGCCCTCCTGCCCGGAGGTCGGGCGCTCCCAGGGCCCCGACCTCATTGCCAGAAAGCGCGGCGGGCGGCGACTGTCAAGCAACGCGAACCCCCTGCAAAGCACCACAACGCCCCGCGCGCCACGCCAGCCACGGAGGCGCTGCTTGACAGACGAGGGCCGACCGCGCTACCCGCGCTCAGCCCTCAACTGACCCCCGGAAACAGCACAAGCGCCTTGCTTTTACTGGTGCGCGCCTACTGCGACTTCTACTCAGTCACCCCGACCGATCGCGACCTAGTGGCTCATCCTGCAAGTTTGCTGTCAGATGGTGTGCCATAAGGGTTTTCTAGGATCGCCCGCGAAGTCCTTGTCGACATTGTTCGGCAGGATGGAGGCTGGTGATGGCGTTGAAGGGCTCTGGCAGGCGGATTGATGTGAGCGGCGAGGATCGCTGCGAGTTGGAGCGGCTGGTGCGCGCGTCGAGCTCTGAGGTGCGGATGGTCGAGCGCGCGCGGATCGTGCTGAGCGCGGCGGAGGGCCTGACCGCGGGGGAGATCTCGCAGCGGGTGGGGTGCTCGCGGCCGACGGTGACCAAGTGGCGGGGCAGGTACGCGGGCGAGGGGATCGAGGGCTTGGCAGACGCGCCGCGCTCGGGGGCGCCGTTGACCCATGGGCCGGTGACGCGGGCGCTCTTGATCGCGAAGGCGTGCACGCGTCCGGAGGCGACGCCGGAGGGTGCGCGGCGGGAGCGCTGGACCTATGAGGAGCTCGGTGGCGAGGTCGGGATGTCGGGCTCTCAGGCGCACGTGATCCTTGCCCGCGCGCAGATCAAGCCCCACCTGTCGGAGTACTGGATCATGTCGGACTTCTCAAAGCCTGAGTTCGAGCAGCGCTGCGGTGAGGTGTGCGGGCTGTATGTCGATCCGCCGCAGAACGTGCTGGTTGTATCGCTGGATGAGAAGACCGGGATCCAGGCCAAGGCGCCGATCGTGCCCGACACCCCGCCTGAGCCCGGGCAGCCGGCGCGACGCGAGAGCGAGTACACCCGCAACGGCACGCAGTGCCTGTTCGCCGCGCTGAAGGTCCATCACGGCGAGGTGCTCGGGATGGCGTCAAAGACCCGCAACCGCTGGGACCTGATCCGCTTCCTGGACCTGCTCGACACCGAGATCCCGATCGTGGACGGCCAGCAGATCGTGGCGGTCTCAGACAACCTCTCCACCCGCGGCACCCAAGCAGTGACCGACTGGCTGCAGGCGCATCCGCGGTGGAGCTTTCAGTTCACCCCCAAGCACGCGTCGTGGCTGAACCAGATCGAGATCTTCCTCTCGATCCTCTGGCGGCGACTGCTCAAGCACGGGATCTTCACCAGCGAAGAAGACCTCGCCGAGCAGATGCTCGCCTACATCGAGACCTACAACCAGACCGCCAAGCCGTTCAAGTGGACCTACACCGGGAAGACCCTAGAAGCATGAGAAAACGAATTAACCGGATGAGCCACTAG
>JALYUQ010000205.1 GCA_030853685.1 Actinomycetota bacterium
TTGCGGCGTGGGGTAGTGCCTCGTGTTGCGGCTTGCTCGAGCGTTGCAATCGCGGCGTCACGGGCTTTCTCGGCCGCCTGCAGCCGCTTGCCGGCATCGGCGAGGTCCTGCTCGAGCCGGGCGCGGAGCTGCTGCTCGCCCTGGAGGGCGGTTTGCGCGGCTGTGCTCGAGCTCCGCGGCTTGGCGGGCATCGCGCTGTGCGGCGAGGTCTCGCTCGAGCTCGACGCGTTCTGATCGGGCTTGCTGCTCGATACGGTCGACGCGCTCCACGGCGGCCTGAGCGCGAGCGTCGGCCTGCCCGGCGCGTTGCTCAGCGGCTTGGGCGAGCTGTTCGGCGCGCTCTGACTCCTTGCCGGTGCGCCGGGAGTCCTGCTCGGCGGCCTGGCGCTCGACGTCGGCGACCAGCACCATTTTGGTCAACATCTCGGTCCCCTCGCCTGGCTCGCCACGCGAGCCCAGCGCTACAGCCAAGCGATCGAGAGCGGGAAGGCCACGTGCTCCCCAAGTGCGCGCCGGTCGAGCGGGTTACTGGTGAGCACAACCGCGCCCGCATCAGCGCCAGCGACGCCAGCCACGATGGAATCGACGGCCGAGATGGTGCCGGCGCGGCCGGTCGCCGTACGCAGACGGGCCGCTTCGCGGGCTTGGGTCTCGTCAACCTCGCGGACCTGGCAGGCGCGTAGCAGGCGGTTGACGCCCAAATTGCGACCGTGGTCTCTGGTCAGCGCACTCGAAAAGGTTGGCTGCACATCCCAACGGGGCGGCGAAGCCGTCCCTATAGATCCAATACACTCTCTCCATGGCGACGGGGGTTTCGGCCCGCCTAGAGCCGGCGATCTTCCGCCTGCCGGTGGAGAGGATCCGCGCCGGCTACTACTCGGACGCGTATTTCGTCTACACCAAGACGCTGCTGGAGGCCGAGGACCACCATCCGCGCGTCACGATGCAGGTCTTCCAGAAGCTCGACTCGGTACTGGGCGGAATCGATGAGGCGGTCGCGATCCTCAAGACCTGCTCGGGCCATGCCGGCGCGGGTGGCGATTGGGTCCCGGGCTGGGACAAGCTGGAGGTGCATGCGCTGCGCGAAGGCGACGCGATCTCCCCGCGCGAGACCGTCTTGACGATCGAGGGCGACTACAGCCTGTTCGCCCACCTGGAGACCGTCTACCTGGGCTGTATGGCCCGGCGCTCGCTGATCATGCGCAACGTGAGCGAGGTCGTGAAGGCAGCCGGCGGCAAGCAGATCTTCTACTTCCCTGCTCGCCACGACCACTGGCTGGTACAGACCGGCGACGGATGGAGCGCACATGTGGCAGGCGCGATCGGCGTCTCGACCGACGCGCAGGCATCGTGGTGGGGCGGGCGCGGACTGGGCACCGTCCCCCACGGCTTGATCGCCGCCTACGGAGGAGACACCGTCACGGCCTCGGTCAAGTTCGCCCAGCGCTTCCACGACAAGATGAACATCACGGTGCTCGTCGACTTCGACAACGACTCCGTGCAGACCGCGATCGAGGTGGCCCGCGCGCTCGAGGGAAAGCTGTGGGGAGTGCGGCTGGACACCTCCGAGCAGCTCGTGGACCGCTCGCTGTACGGCGAGATGGGCGGCTTTCACCCGACAGGCGTAAACCCGCGCCTGGTCGAGAAGGTCCGGGGCGCCCTGGACGGCGCGGGCTTTGCCGATGTGCGGATCGTCGCCAGCGGCGGCTTCAACAGCGACCGGATCAGGGACTTCGAGGCAGCGCGGGTACCCGTCGACGCCTATGGCGTCGGGTCATCGTTGATTCGCGGCCAGAACGACTTCACCGCCGACGTAGTGATGTTGGAGGGCCGGCCGTGCGCGAAAGTGGGTCGCGCGTACGCACCCAATTCCCGCCTGGAGCGGGTCCGATGATCAAGGTCCGCGCGGATCGCCGAAGCCGTTATCCACGCCCGCGCTGCACCCGAGTCAACGGCTGCGCAGCGCACACGGCCTGCACGCCTTAGACTTCCCGGCAATGCTCTCCACCATCGACCACGTGGGCGTGGCCGTGCAGGACATCGACTCGGCGCTTGCGCTCTACCGGGACTCACTCGGAATGCCCCTCGTGCACCGTGAGACGGTGACCGAGCAGGGCGTCGACGCGGCGCTCCTGCACATCGGCGACGGGCACGTCGAGCTGCTGGCGCCGCTCGGGTCCGAGACGACCGTTGGTAGGTTCTTGACCCGCCACGGACCGGGACTGCACCACGTCGCCTACCGCGTCGCCTCCGTCGAAGAGTCGCTGGGCGCGTTCGCCGCGCAGGGGCTGCGCCTGATCGACGAGCGCCCACGCGCCGGCATCCGCGGCTCGCGCGTGGCCTTCCTGCACCCCGCCAGCACCGGCGGGGTGCTCACCGAGCTCGTCCAGCCGGCGCACTGAAGATGGCCGACGAGAAGCCCCAGAAGATCGACATCGGCTTCCTCGGGGGCCAGGTCTTCAGCACCCGCGTCGCCGTCGCGGAGCTCGCGCGCCTGCGCGAGGCGCTATCCGCAGGCGCCTGGCACGACCTGACCGCCGAGGGCGGCACCGTCGCCATCGATCTAGCCCGTGTGGTCTATCTCTTCGTCGACGACGAGGAGCACCGGGTCGGCTTCGGGACCTGAGCGCACCGTTTGGCCGCCGGCTCGCAGGCCGGCGCCAGCGAGGCGATCTGACCCTGCGCCGGGGTGCCCGCGCCTATCGCCCACTCGCACGCGCCTTCGTCATACCCCTTCGCGCCGGCCCGTACAGTCCGCGGCGCATGTCGCTCCACGACCTCGACCAGGGCGCCCTCGTGCTCGCCCGCACGCGTGCACATTCTCCGGGCAGCGAACGCGTGGTCGCCGCTTACTCGCGCCTGGGCGAGCACGCCGCGTGCTGGCTCGCGCTGGGTGCCAGCGGTGCGTTGCTCGCCCGCGATCAGGAGCGCCGGCGGGCATGGCGGCGCGGCGTCCGGGTCGTGACCGCGGCCTACGGGCTCAACTTCGCGGTCAAGGTGGCGATCCGCCGCCGCCGACCGGTGCTCGAAGGCCTCCCGCCGCTGACGGGCACCGTCTCAGGACTCTCGTTCCCGAGCGCCCACGCGACCACTTCCTTTGCCGCCGCGCGTTCCTACCGCGGCCTCGTCCCAGCCGGCGGCCTGT
>JALYUQ010000242.1 GCA_030853685.1 Actinomycetota bacterium
CGCTGGTTTGTGATCCCGACCGCGTCCAGCTCCCCCGGCCCCAGGCCTGCGTCGCGCAGCGCCTCACCGGCGACCCTGCGGGTCAGCTCCCAGATCTCGGTCGCGTCGTGCTCGACCCAGCCGGGCCGCGGGAAGTGCTGGCTGCACTCCCCCTGCGCGCGACCGATCGGTTGAGCCTGCTCGTCGAACACCATGCAGGTGGTGCCGGTCGTGCCCTGGTCAATCGCGAGGATCATGGCGGAGCAAAATTTAACGGGGCGGCCTACCGGCCGCCCTTCATTTCGTTTTCTGACCCATCAGCCGATTGGCCGGGCCCAACCGCGGGCCCACCATCCCCCAGCTCGGCTTCGGCGTCTTTCAGGTGCCACCGCCGGACACCGCCGAGGCGGTGGGCCACGCGCTGCGAACGGGTTACCGCGCTGTCGACACAGCCGCCATGTATCACAACGAAGCGGGGGTGGGAGCGAGGCGATCGCGCGCAGCGGCCTCGATCGAGAGGACGTGTTCGTCACGACCAAGCTGTGGAACGGCGACCACGGGCGAGACGCTGCGCCGCGGGCCCTCGAGCAGAGCCTGAAGCGGCTCGAGAGCGACCACGTCGACCCAACTGACCGGCCCCCTCACGCGAGCTGCGGACTGCCGGAGGGGGCCCGCACGGGGCCTTCAGCCTGCGGGCGGGCGCCACAACTCGACAGTCGAGGTTTTCCGGAAGGCGAGTGTCGTGTGAAGCGCGGATAACGACACGTACGCGACAGTCGTCTCAGTGGCGTGGTCCAGTGTCGAGTTGTGAGCGCCCAGAGCCTCCTGCTAGACCTGGAGGCCACCCACCCCGCGAGAAACGCAGCGACCGAAGATCCGGGCGTCGTCAAGGAGATCCGCTGCACCGAGGGCCAGTCGGTATCCGAGGGCGACACGCTGGTGGTGCTGGAGTAGCGGGGTCGTGGTCGGTCGGCCGGGGATCGGTCGGCGGAGGGGATCGGTCGGCGGAGGGGATCGGTCGGCCGGGGTCGGTCGGCCCGGGGGCGCTCCGTCCTGTCCCATCCCTATGCTGAAGGTTCGTGGCACCCCTGATCACGCGTGAAGAAGCTCTGCACCTTGGCGAGCTGGAAGATCCCGCCCAGATCGAGGCGCTCGTGGAGCGCGCATGGCAGGCGCGAGTGGAGCGCTTTGCGGACTCGACGGACATGTGCTCGCTGGTCAACGCCAAGTCCGGCGGGTGTGCGGAGGACTGTGGCTTCTGCGCCCAGTCGCGCTACGCCGAGGCCGCCACGCCGATGCACGCTATGATGGAGCCCGAGCAGATCCTCGAGCACGCGCAGGCCGCGCAGGCCGCCGGAGCGCACCGTTTCTGCATGGTCACGCAGGGCCAAGGCCTCTCGAAGCGGGACTTCGAGAAGGTGCTCGCCGGCGCGCGGCTGGTCGCCGCGCACACGAACCTCAAGCGCTGCGCCTCGGTCGGGCACATGTCCGGGGAGCGCGCCCGGGCGCTCAAGGATGCGGGAGTCCAGCGCGTGCACCACAACGTCGAGACTGCGGAGTCTCATTATTCGGAGGTCTCGACCACGGTCCGCTACGAAGGTCGTCTGCGCACGATCGAAGCGGTGCGCGAGGCCGGACTGGAGACGTGCGTCGGCGGGATCCTGAACCTCGGCGAGACGCGCGAACAGCGCGTCGAGATGGCCTTCGAGCTCGCAGCCATCAACCCCACGAGCGTGCCGATCAACCTCCTGAACCCGCGCCCCGGGACGAAGTTCGGCGATCGTGAGCTGATGGACCCATGGGAGGTCGTCAAGTGGATCGCGATCTTCCGGCTGATCCTCCCCGAGGCGCTGTTTCGCCTCTGCGGAGGGCGTGTCGAGAACCTCGGCGAGCTACAAGCGATGGCGGTGAAGGCCGGGCTCAACGGCGTGATGATGGGCAACTTCCTGACCACGCTCGGCAACACCCCCGAGAGAGACCGCGCAATGTTTGAGCAGCTCGGGCTGAACGTCGCGCGCCAGCCCGACAACGGCTCTGACCCGCGGCCCGACAACCGCGCAGGCTGGTTGCGGGGCGAGACGCCCGATGTCGTCTCAGACGCGCCGGCCAAACCCGACGCGGCGCCGGCCACCCCCAGCTCGCAGGCGCCGGCCACCCCCAGCTCGCAGGCGCAGGCCATACCCGACCGGGACGGGCCCGTGGTCCGGCTCTGGGACCCTTCCTCGCAGCTTCGCTTGCAACCAAAGCGCGTCGTGCCGCCGCGCTTGGACGGGGCGGCGAACAAGGGCGGCCTACCGTGCGCCCCAGCGGCTGAGTGACAGATGTCGAGCTCCGAAGGCCCGCGTTCGCGTGGCGGGGTCGCGGGAATGAGTGCCTTGCGTGAGTGCCTTGCGCGGCCACAACTGCCCCTTCGTCGGTTACGGCGGATGACGCCCAAGGCCCTCCGCGAGCTCCACTCCACGCCCAAGGTGGACAAGGTGATGGGGTGATGCCAGCCTCACCTCCGGCGGTAGCTGATGACCACGCGCCGACTCAGTCGCCGGCCGGACGGGATCTCGCCCCCGTCGGGGAGTTGTTGGCGGCGACCGGACCGGCCTCGCCGAAGCCCTGGCTGCCGTGTTACGAACGAGTTGGTCGCCAATTTGCGGGATCGGGGCCTCCAGCGTCCACCTTCAAGGGGTAGCCGTCCGCCCCCGCGGGTATGTTTTCCGTCCATGATCGAGATCGAGGCGCGGATGGAGGAGCTGAAGGCCCTGGGCCTGTATCGCCACACGCGCATGGTCAGCGGACCGCAGGGTCCGCGTGTGCTGCTTGACGGCAAGCCCGTGATGCTGTTGTGCTCCAACAATTACCTGGGCCTGGCCGACCACCCGCGCGTGCGCCAGGCCGCGGCTGATGCCGCGCTGCGCTGGGGAGTCGGGGCCGGGGCGTCGCGCCTGGTATCCGGGACGATGACCCTCCACCGGCGGCTGGAGGAGCGCTTGGCGGCTTTCAAGGGACAAGAGGCGGCGCTCCTGTTCGGTTCGGGCTACCTGGCCAACCTGGGGGTGATCGGTGCGCTGGCCCGCGCGGGCGACGTCGTCTTCTCCGACGAGCTCAATCACGCCTCGATCATCGACGGCTGCCGCCTCTCACGCGCTGAGGTGTTCGTCTACGACCACTGCGATGTCGAGCACCTGGAGTGGGGAATCAGGCAGGCGCAGGGGCGTGGTGCGCTGATCGCCACCGACAGCGTCTTCTCGATGGACGGTGACGTCGCACCGCTCGGAAACATCGTGGAGCTGGCGCAGCGACACGGCATCCGTATGCTCGTCGACGAGGCTCATGGAACGGGGAGCATCGGGCCCGGCGGCCGCGGCGCGGTAGCCGAAGCCGGCCTCGAGGACGAGGTGGACGTGATCATGGGCACGCTCGGCAAGGCACTTGGCTCCTATGGCGCGTTCATCGCCTGCGATCGGAGGATGGCGCACTACCTGGTCAACGCGGCGCGCACCTTTGTCTACTCCACCGCTCCGGCTCCGCCGGCGGTGGCGGGCGCGCTCGCGGCGCTCGAGCTACTGGCCGAGCGCCCGCGGCGCGTCGGCAAGCTGATCCGCAACGCAGCGGCGCTGCGAGCCGAGCTCGCTCGTGAGGGCTTTGACCTGCGCGGTTCTCGCACCCAGATCGTGCCGCTGGTGCTCGGCGGGGCAGAGCTGGCGAGCGCGGTCTGCGAAGAGGCTCTGCGGCGCGGCGTGTTCGCACAAGCGATCCGTCCGCCCACCGTGCCGGAGCGCGGCTCACGCTTGCGTCTGGCGGCAATGGCCTCCCACACCGAGACCGAGCTGGTAGGAGCGGCACGGGTGCTCGGGCAGGCAGCGCGCGCTGCGGGGTTCGACCCGCGGATGACGCCGGCTTCGGCTGGCTCGGGTCTGCTGGCAACGTCGTCCCGCTTCGATTTACGGGCAAGACTTGCGCCGGCGACCGAGGATCCGGCAGCAACGGTGTTCGACTTCGAAGCCGCCGAGCGAGTGGCTGAAGCCGCGTAGCGAGGTACCTCGCGGAGCTTGCGCGGTTGCTTTATCACCGGTACCGGCACGGGTGTCGGCAAGACAGTGCTGGCGGCGGCGATTGTCGCGGCGTTGCGTGCCAGCGGGGTCGCGGTCACGGCGCTCAAGCCGATCGTGACCGGGCTCGACCAGGGGCCTGACCAGACTGAGGGGGATTGGCCGCCCGATCACGAGCTACTCGCGCGGGTCGCGGGTTGCGCACCGGAGCAGGTCGCGCTGATCGGCTACGGGCCAGCCGTCTCGCCCCACCTGGCGGCAGAGCTGGCCGGCGAGCCGATCGATCCGGCAGCGCTGGAAGCGCTGATCCGGAGCGCCGCTGGAGCTGGTGATAGCGCCGCGGGAGGTCGAAGGGTGGTGGTCATCGAAGGCGTGGGCGGGATCCTCGTGCCGCTCGCCGGCCGATACGGCGTCCGTGAGCTGGCGGCCAAGCTCGCGCTGCCGCTCGTGATCGCGGCGAGCCCCGGGCTTGGCACCATCAACCACACGCTGCTGACCCTCGAGGCTGCACGGGGCGCCGGCCTCCAGATCGCCGGCGTCGTCCTGCTTCCGTGGCCGGCCGACCCGGGGCCGGTCGAGCGCTCCAACCGCGAGACGATCGAGCGGCTGGGCGCAGTGGCTGTCGCGACCTTGCCGTTCATCGCCCGCGCCGACCCGGAGCTGCTCGCCGCTGCCGCGCAGTCGCTGCCACTGGAGCGCTGGCTGGCGGCAGATTCCGGACCCCGGCACTAGCCGGAGCGCTTCACAGCGCAGGTCCGCCGTCGGCGCGGCCTGGCTTCTAGGGCTGGCGGAGCCTTCGAGGTCTCGCTGTCTAGTAATCCTATCGTCCCCGGCCACCAATCCGTCATCCTGGACTCATGGCACTTGCCGTTCCCCACGAGCAGATTCCGCTCGGGCGCCCCGACCGATCGCTGCTCGCTTCCTCGAGCTGGCCGGAGACGGAGCCGGCGGGGTAGTACCGTCATGACCATGCACCTCGGATCTCAGAGCCGACTCGCAGCGAGGGTGGCGACGATGGCCGCGCTGGCAGTGCTCGCGCCGTTGGCCGTGCTCGCGCTGCCTCCGTCCGCGGCCGCCGGCGAGAGTGCGTACACGCAGGTCCTGCACGCGTTTCAGAATCACAACGCCACGGTGCCGCCGTGCATGTTCTCGAGCCCGGAGCTGCAAAGCGCGCTGAAGGGACAAGACACCTACTCCGCGCAATATGCCGGCGACCTCACGGAAGCCATTCGGAGCGCGCTCGACCAGCGGGCCAGCAACGCTTGCGGACCGAAGCGAAGCTCGACGGCGGTAACGGCGAAAGCGCAGGCGGCGGGTCCACGGGGTGCCGGCGCGCCGTCAAGAGGCGCCAATCCCGCCACGATTCCGCTCGTCTCCGTAACGGGCTCCACCAGCGGGGAGCTGCCCGCGCCGATCGCGCTGATGGCAGCGTTCGCCCTCCTGCTCGCGCTCCTCGGAGCGCTGCTCGTGGTGGCGCGAATGCGCGGCTGGGATCCCGTCTGGACGGCTTCGTGGAGGCACGCCTGGAGCGAAGCGGGCTACAGAATGGCCAGCGCCCGGGCGGATCTGGCCGACCGGCTGCACCTGCGGCGTCGACAGGCGTAGGTAGGCACGTAGTCCCGGCAGGCGTAGCCGGTACGCATCTGCGCAGCTACTTACTGCGCACACCCACTGCGCGGCTTTGGAACTGCCGCCCGGTGCGCGACGTCCACGCGATCCGCACGGCGCCCGTTCCGGGCAACGTAAGCCGGACGGTCAAGAAGCCGTCGGGGTCGTGCGTGCTCACGGTCTGAAGCGTCCGGAACTGCCTCCCGTGAACGGGTCGCCACTGGATTGCCGCGTGCTGGAGCGTATCGTTGGGCGCCAGGCGCAGCATGCCCCAGACGAACACCCGGCGCCCGGGCGCAAAGCTCGGATCAGGGATGAAGATCGGCAGGGGATAGGAGTGAAACGAGGGCTTCGTCTTGCCACTCGCGTAGAGCAGCCCGGTCTGGAACGTGGACCAGTAGCGGTTGACGTTCGACGGCGAGTAGTGCCTGTCCGGCAGGGAGTCAACGAGCAGGAACTGAGAGAACGCCCGCACGCGCGGGTCCCGCCAGGCCATGTACTGCGCCTGATTGAGGAACCTTGACTGCTGGGACGGGGTGAATCGTCCCTTGGTGGGATTCGGTGGGTCGGTCTCGTAGCCGTATTCGGTCAGGTAGAGCGGAATCTGCCTGTGCACTCCGTATGCCGCGAATGTCCGGTCCAGGGCGTGCTCCAGGCGGGAAAGGTCCGAGAGCGGGACGAAGCTCGGGTCGGAGAACTGCTCTGCGGGCGGCAGGTCGAACGAGTAGGGGTGGTGCGAGAAGCCGGTCGCGCCGAACAGCGCCGGGTGCGCGGCGGCGAACGCGGCGGAGTGGCCCCCGCTGGGGCACCGCAAAGCGTCCGCCGTCTGACCTTGCAGCGGCTTGTAGTCACCGTCAAGGCAGTACATCGCGCGCAGGAAGGGCAGCGGCGGGATCGGGATTTCGGAGGGCGGGCTCCCGAAGTCGCCTTCCGGCGCCAGCTCCCCGATCAGGATCGTGTCGGTCGATGTCCCGTGCCCGGTGCGCTGCAGCGCACCGAAGGCGGCGTCCACGAGCCCGCGGTAGAGCACCGGAGAGGCCATCACCCGTTGCCCGGAGACCCCGCGGTACTGGGGGGCCAGCCATCCCGGCTGGTTGGGCTCGTTCCAGATCGACCAGTAGCTCACGCGCGGGAGCGGCTGCGAGGCTCCGTGTGGCGTGTAGCTGCCGCTGTAGCGCCGGCCTACCGCCGACACGAACTGCGCGAACTCGGCGCTCGAGGGCTCGTAGTGGTTGGCGAGCTTCCGCTCGGGCGAGCCCGGGGTCATCGCCCACAGCGGTCCCGACCCGATCAGGTCGAAGTCGACGCCAATATGGCGGGCCGTCGCGAGCTCCACCAACCGGTCATACGGAGCCCAGCCCCCCGCCGGGTAGGCAGAGGGATTGGTCGCGTCGAAACCGGCCGGCTCCGCCTTGGACGTGCTATCCGGTGAGATCGGTCCCCACAGGACGTCGGTGCGGATGCGGTCCGCGCCGAGCGAACGCAGCGCGTCGAGAACGTTGGTGACTGTTTGAGTCGACGGCTGGTAGAGCAGGAAATTGTCATCCTGGAAGATCGACTCCATGCGGCGCGGCGCTTGGCCTGACCCGGGGGCGAATACGGTGAGCGCGAGCACGACCGCCACCACGACGATCGCGGCGGTCGCGATCACGATCGTCACGATCTTGGCACGCGGTCCGCCCCGCTCGCTGCGTCCCGTGTAGGCGCTGCTCATACCGGCGAGGTTGCCAGAGAACGCGCGCTCCGTGCTCCACCCCCGTTCGGACCGCCCCGGGGGGTAGATTCTTGGTGTGCTCAGCACCTCGGAACTGGTAGCCGCCGACCGCGCGCATCTGTGGCACCCCTTTACCCAGCAGCGGGCTTGGTGCGGGGAAGAGCCCCCGATCATCATCGAGCGGGCGCAGGGCACCAACATCTATGACACCGACGGTAACGTCTACATCGACGGCGTCTCGTCGCTGTGGTGCAACGTCCACGGCCACCGCCATCCCGCCATCGACGCCGCCCTACGCGCCCAGCTCGAGCGAGTCGCGCACTCGACCCTGCTTGGCCTCTCCCACCCACCCGCGATTGAGCTCGCGCAGATGCTGCTCGCGGTCGCCCCGCCGGGACTGAGCCGCGTCTTCTACTCCGATAGCGGCTCGGCCGCTGTCGAGATCGCGCTCAAGATGGCCTTCCAGTACTGGGTGCAGCGCGGGGAGCCACAGCGCAGCGGATTCATCTCGCTCCAGAACGCATACCACGGCGATACCCTTGGCGCCGTCTCGGTGGGCGGCATCGACCTCTTCCACGCTCTCTACCGCCCGCTGCTCTTCGATGCCTGGCAGGCGCGGGCCGGCGACGCCGAGCATCTCGAAGCCCTGCTGGGAGAGCATTCGGATCACCTCGCCGCGGTGATCCTGGAGCCGCTGGTGCAGGGGGCGGCCGGAATGCTGGTGGCACCCGACGGGTACCTCCGGCGCGTGCGCGAGCTCTGCGACGCGCACGGCGTGCTGCTGATCTGCGACGAGGTCGCCACCGGCTTCGGGCGCACCGGGCGGATGTTCGCGTGCGAGCACGAGCACGTCACGCCCGACTTGATGTGCGTCGGCAAGGGCCTCACCGGCGGCTACCTGCCACTCGCTGCGACGCTCGCCGCCGAGCGTGTCTACGAAGGCTTCCTCGGTCGCTGTGAGGACTCACGAACCTTCTTTCACGGACACACCTACAGCGGCAACGCGCTCGGCTGCGCCGCCGCCATCGCGACGCTCCAGACGTTCGAGCGCGAGCGTACGCTGGAGCTCCTGCAGCCCAAGATCGAGCTGCTCGGGCACCTGCTGGAGCGCCAGGTCGCGGGGCTGCCCGGCGTTGCGCAGGTGCGCCAGCGCGGCTTCATGGTCGGGATCGAGCTGGCGCAGCGCCCCGAAGGCGAGCGCATGGGGCATCGTGTGACGCTGGCCGCGCGCCGCGCGGGCGCCATCATCCGCCCGCTTGGCGACGTCGTCGTGCTGATGCCAGCGCTGTCGATCGCCGCTGCGGACCTGCGCCGGCTGGTCACGATCACGGCGGGGGCGATCGAGGAGGCAACCTCGGCAACCTCTGGGCGACGGCCTCACCTCGCCCGTCAGTCCTCGTAGCGCGAGAACTCCTGCTTGCGGGCTCCGCATACCGGACAGAACCACGTCTCCGGTATGTCCTCGAACTCGGTGCCCGGAGGAATGCCTCCATCCGGATCGCCGTCGGCCGGGTCATAGATGAACCCGCAGGATTCGCACATCCACTTCACGTGCCAAAGCGTAGCGCTGACCGGGGGCGGGGGTCCGCAGGCTGACAGCTGGAGAGCAAACGATGTCATTTCGCATGATCAGCTACGGGTGAGCACCAGCACCGGCACGTCGTAGCGACGGATCGACTCGTCGCCGCTTGCCAGCGTCATCCCTTCGAGGCGCGCTTGCGCGACGAGCATTCGATCGAACGGATCGGCGTGCAGGAGCGGGAGTCGGCCCGCCTCGCGGGCGTGCTCGAACGTGATCGCGAGACGCTCGAACCCCGCCTCCTCGACGAGCCCCGCCACGTCCTCGGGCACCCGCAGCTTGCCGAGGGCCCGCTTGATCTCGATCTCCCAGATCGTGACGGCGCTGACGATAACGGCATCGGCATCCTCTGCGATCATCTTCTGCGCACGGTCACCAAGACGATCCTCGGCCGCCCAGATCAGCGCGTGCGTGTCGAGCAGGAGCCTCAGCCGCCCTCGCCTTGAAAGTAGCTCTGGATCTCGGTGGGAAGCGGGTCGTCGAAATCCTTGCTCATCCACACCTTCCCCTTCCACAGCCCGAGCCTGCGCGGCTTACGCGGCGCATCGAGCGGCACGAGCTTGGCCAGCGGACGCCCCGCGCGGGCGATCACGATCTCCTCACCGTTGGCGGCCCGCTCGGCGAGACGAGAAAGATGAGTCTTGGCGTCATGCATGTTGTAGAGCTCGCCCATGACTTAGTCCAGCTTAGCAGGTTCGGGCCGGATCTTCCCCCGAGATCGGAGTCATGAGTCATCGCGTAATTCAGTGTCCTCACGCCTCGGAGCACCTCACCCCCTACCAGTCAGTCGCGCGGATCGCTGGCCGCCGCTGCCCGATCCGTTGCGCCGCCACGCACCCGATTGTTATACGCAAATCATTTGCGTATGATGAGGGTGTGGCCCGAACGGTGATCGCTTATCTGCCATCTCGAACCGAGCTCACGCCCGAGTACGAGCCGCCGACCGTGCCCGACGTGCTCGAGTCACAACCGCTGCCCGAGGGAATCGAGATCGTGGCCACCGTCGCCGATGGCGAGATCGGTGATCGCGGGGGACTGGCCACGGCTTTGCACCGGATAGCCGCCGGCGAAGCCGACACCTTGCTCGTCGCCCGGCTGCACGTGGCCGCCGACTCGCTCGGTGCCCTCGTCAGGCTGCTGGACTGGCTCGATGCCGCGGGCGCCAGCTTGCTGGCAGCAGACCTCGGACTCGACACACGCGATGCGAGCGGACAAGACGCTGTCGCGCTGCTGCGCGAGATCGAACGGTGGGGACATGAGGTCCATGCCGGGCGAGCAGCGCGAGGCCGGCCGGGGCTATCCGCCGCTGCTCCCGCGCTCGCCCAACGGATCGCGCTCCTGCGCGAGCGCGGCCTCAGTCTGCAAGCGATCGCCGAGGCGCTCAACGAGCAGGGCGTACCCACGCCACGCGGCGGTGCCCGGTGGAGGGCGTCGAGCGTCCAGTCGGCGCTGGGCTACCGCCGTCCGAGACCGCCTGCCCCGGGCGCACCTGCGCCACCGTCACGAGGTCCCGGTCGTCCTCCAGGCTCCCCCCGGCGCCACCAGCCCAAGCCCCCGCCGCACGCGGACAAGGCCGGCGCGCACCACGCGAAGCCTCCGGCGCACGCGCACAAGCCTCCGGCGCACGCGCACAAGCCTCCGGCGCACCCAGACGAGCCCCCGCCTGGCCGGCCGGCGGGCCAGCCTCCCCACCTCCCAAAGCCGTGACCGAGCTGATCAAGAGCTTCGGGCTCCTCGGAGTGTTCTTGCTGATGGTCCCTGAGAGCGCGTGCATACCGGTGCCGAGCGAGGTGACGCTGCTGTTCTCCGGATACGCCGTCAGCCGTCACTTGATGAGCTTTCCGCTCGCCGTCCTAGCAGCGACGGCGGGCAACGTCGTCGGCTCCCTGCTTGCGTACGGGGTGGGAGCGAGCAGGCTGATGGAGCACGTCCCGGTCGCCCGAGCCGTGCTGCAACGATGCGAGGCTCTGTTCGACCGTCACGGCACGCGCGCTGTGCTGATCGCTCGTCTGCTGCCGCTCGCGCGGACGTTCGTCTCTCTCCCCGCCGGTAGCCGGCGCGTCGCACTCGTCCCGTTCATCGCCCTGACCACGCTGGGCTGCGCGATCTGGGCGGCGGCGTTCATCCTCGTCGGACTGCTGTCCGGCTCTGCCTGGTCCACGGTGAGCTCGGCGCTCGGGAAGGCGCTGCTGATCGCCGGCCTCTTGATCGTGGCTCTGGCCCTGCGCCGGAGACGACGCCACACGCAAGCCTAGCCGCATCCGATGTAGATTTCCCTGCCCGTGGAGATCGTTCGCACCAAGAGCATCGAGCAATCCTTGGAGGACGCCGAGGGGTCGGGCCAGTAGCCTGTCCGCGGCGAGCAGGTGCCGGTAACCTGCCCGCGATGAGCGGCGTCGCAGCGGGCACCCGCCCCTTGCCGGCGCGGGCGGGGGGCTTGCGCCGGAGCACGGTCGCGATCCTGCTGGCACTCGCGGTCTTCGGGCTCTACGGCGTGAGCACGGGAAACCTCGTCGGCTACGAGGACGAAACCGCTGCTGTCAGCGAGGGACTGGTGAAGGCCGGTGAGCTGCGCGTGCTGGACGGCACGCCGCTCACGGCCCAGGGCATCTCCGGGCGGGAAGGTCATCGCTATAGCCGGACGGGGCTCACCCAACCAGTGCTGGAGGCGCCGTTCTACTGGATCGGCGAGCAACTCGACCACATCGCTTCGAACGGTAAGAGCTACCGGTGGCGCCTGGACGCGCTGCGCCTCTACAACCCGGCGATGGCAACCCTTACTGTGCTCGCGATCTTCGGCCTGCTCCTGCTGCGGGGGGTATCCGATCGGAGGGCGCTCGGGGTCGCCGCGCTGTGCGCCGTCGCGACGCTGATCTGGCCCTATTCGAAGATCGGGATGGACACGACCCTGATGGCGATGCTCGCGCTCGCGTTGCTGGCCGGCGCATGGACGGCCGCGCGTCCCACCGCCGCCCGTTTCGCGCTGGCGGGCATCGGCGCCGGGCTGACCGTCAACACGAAGCCCTACGGGGCGTTGCTGCTCGTGGGCGTGGTCCCATTGCTCGTCGGCCCTTTCAAGGCACTCCTGGCGCTCCCGCGGAAGCGATCGATCCGCGCTCTTGTGGCGTTCGCGCTACCCGTGATCTGCGCCTTAGCGGCGATCGGTTGGTATGACTGGTACCGCACCGGATCGGTGACTGACTTCGTGGACACGTATGTCTCGCGGCTGCTCGCCACGCCGATCGGTGCGATCGGCCTCTTCCTCAGCCCGGGCAAGGGGCTCGTGCTCTATAGCCCACTCGTATTCCTCGGGTTGCTCAGCCTGCGGACCCTGTGGCGCGCGGACCGCGCGCTGGCGCTGAGCGTGGGCCTGACGGTCGCTGTCAACACCCTGTTCATAGCGACGTCCCTCGTCTGGGCCGACGAGACCTGGGGACCGCGCTACCTCATCCCCTCGGCGTGGATGCTGGTGCTTCCCCTCGCCTGGTGGGCGAGGGGAAGGCGGCGCCTGGGAGTGGTGGGGGCGCTCGCCACGGTGGGCGTCTGCGTCCAGCTCGCCGGCGTGCTCGCCAACTACGGAGTCACGGTTCCGGCAGCCTCGGCGCTGGCCGGAGAGCCCGCCTACCAGTTCGCGCACGCCGCCTACGGCGACGACGGACCACGCTGGGTCCCGCAGGCATCGCCATTGCTCTTCGGACTCGAGTTGGTCGCCGCCTACGTCAAGGAGCATCTGACGGGGAGCGGGTTCGTCGTCTCCTACCAACCGTTCCGCGGCCGTCAGGCGACGATCGACCTGCGAGCACCAGAGAAGTCGTTCGGGCCCCTGCCGGACTTCTGGTGGACATTCCCCGGGCGCTCGGAGAAGGAAGAACTGCTCGCCCTGCTCCTGGGCGCGCTCGCGCTCGGCGCCGGAGGCTTGCTCGTAGCCGCTCGCGGATGGGGCCTGAGACACCTGCTCGCGGGTGGGCACGAGGCGAACTGCTAGCCGCCGCCATAGGTGACGACCATGTCGGTCAGCACGCCGACCAGAAAGCCGGCCGAGACCATCAGCAGCCCCAGCTCGCGGTACCCGTGGCGCCGCATGCCGTTCCAAACCTCGCCGATCACGTACAGGATCGCGCCCCCCGCCGCCGCGTAGAACGCGAGCTCGAGCGAATGACTGGTGACCCCGTAGCCGACGATCGAGCCCAGGAACGTCGGGCCGCCGCCGATCAAACCGGCCAATCCGAGCCAGCGCCAAGAGGGCCTGACGTCTCCCAGCGGTCCGACGATCCCGAATCCCTCGGTGGCGTTGTGCAGCGCAAAGCCGATGATCAGGACCGTCGCGAGGCTGACCGCTCCCGCGCGAGCAGAGACGCCGATCGCGAGACCCTCGGCGAAGTTGTGCACCCCGATCGCGGCGGCGATCGCGAGCGAGGTGCGAAGCGCTTGGCGGCGCGCGGTGTCGAGCTGGTCGGCGAATGACTCCGCCTCCGCTGCGGTGAGCGCGGCGCCTCCCGCGCCACCGGCGATCGGCGCCCGGCGCGGCCCGACCGGGCGCATCCGGCGCTCGATCACAGCCAGCCCAGCGCTGCCGAGAGCAAAGCCCACACCCAGCAGCACGATCAGCCAGATCAGGTGAACGACCGAGCCGTGGTGGTGCTTGACGGAGTCAAGCGCCGAATCCAGGATCGTGATCCCGTGGGAGAGCACGTCGACGAAGATGAACGCCAGCACGCCCACCGAGAACATCGCCAGCGCCACGCGCGATCGTTTTCCCAGTAGCCTCAGGCGCCCGACCGGCAGGCCCAGGAAGATGGTGAGCCCGGAGAGGGCTCCCAGGATGGCGGTTTGGGCGAACGACACGGGAGCTTGCTGAAGAAGAACTTAGGGAACCCTAAGCTGGTGGGGCGTCCAAGCTACCACATTAGGGAACCCTAAGCCAACCCCTGGGTCGGAGTCGAGCTCGCGTGAGTCGGTCTCGGGCCATGCCGGCGCAGCAGCGAGTCTGGGCCTAACGAGCAACTTTCGTGCGCTTCACTCGTTAGACTGGTTGCTAGGTCCTCACTTTGGAAGCCTTCGCCCTCCAAGCGCCGGCAGCGCCGGCCAGGACTCGGATCTCGATCGGAGCGCCGCTGCTTCGTATGCGCTCAGATGACCAGCTCCTGGCTCTCTTCCGCGCCGGCAACGACGATGCGTTCCGGGTGATCCACGATCGCTACCGGCAGCGGCTCTTCGCCTTCACCCGCCAAATGCTGTCAGGATCCCGACACGACCCCGAAGATGCGCTCCAAGATGTCTTCATAAGCGCATACGCGGGGCTGCGCGCCAGCGGTCGCGAGCTGGCGCTCCGGGCCTGGCTTTACCGCGTCGCACGCAACCGCTGCCTGGACGAGCTCCGGCGCCCGACGGCGCCCGTTGCTGCGCCGACGGCGGTGGATCTCGTGGAATCGAAGACCCAGGACCCAGTTGCCGTGACCGAGCAGCGGGAATCGCTGGACCGCCTGCTAGCCGACATCCAGCGCCTGCCCGAGCACCAGCGCTCTGCGCTCTTGATGCGCGAGCTCGGCGGGATGAACCATGTGGAGGTGGCCGATGCGCTCGGAGTTACAGCGGCGGCCGTCAAGTCGCTGCTGGTTCGCGCCCGCCTGGGCCTCGTCCAGGCGGAGCAGGCGCGCGGCACCGCCTGTCCCGAGATCCGAGACGAGTTGATAATCGCGCACGACCACCGAGTACGTCCAAGCGGCGTCGCCAAGCGCCACCTGCGCGACTGCCAAGGATGTCGCGAGTTCCGGAGCGAGTTGCGCGGCCTCAGCCATCAGCTCGCGGGACTGCTTCCCCTCGGGCCGATCGCGGTGCTCGCCAACGCCCTCGGATTCGGTGCTGCGGGGGGGTCCGCTGGGGCGCTCGGCACGGCTGGAACCGCTGCATCAGCCGGTGCGATCGTGGCCGGCACCGGTCATGTCACGGCTCTGCTTGCCGCGGCGGTGATTGTGTCCGGCGGGGCCGGCGAGCTCCAGCATGCGCTCAGCACCCCCGTAGCGCACCGAGCCCATCTCCTGCACCACGGCGCCCCAGCTATGACCAGGGTGCAAGCGGCCAGCTCCGGCGAACCAGGCGGAGCCGGCGCCGCGGCTTACGAGCCCATCAGCGCTCAGTCTTCGACGGACTCGGTCCGAGCCCGAGTGCCCGCAAGCGCTAACTCACATCCACAATCAAGCGGGGCACACCCGGGCAGCCAGCCCGCGCCAGGCAGTCCGGGGCTGTTTCCTGGCAACGCCGGACCGCCCGTTGCGCTCGTCGTGGGCGGGTTGGGCACCGCCGGAGGTCTGACCGGAGCTCCCGGCCAGCCCCCCGTCGGGCCGGCCGGGAGCTCCGGAGGGGCCGGCGGCACGAGCTCGGGCGTGATACCCGGCACGGGGACCGGCGACCCGGCACCCGGCACTTCCGGCGACCCCAGCGCAAGTGGCTCCGGCACCGGGCCCACCGTTCCCAACCCGGGTCCGGCGACTACGGTCACTGCCGGCTCAGCCCCCTCGACTTCCTCCTCGTCCAGCACCCCGGTGGCCGCCGGATCAGTCGTGGGGTCGATCATCCCGACTACGACACCTAAGATCTCCGGCCCGAGCTCTTAGGTGTCGTAGGGAGCACCGCGCGAGCGCGCGCGGTCCTCGGCTTCGCCCGATACGAGATCGAAGTGCGCAGGCTCCGGGCAGATTCCGGCTCCGACCGGCCCATTCAGGGCAGGTTCGCTTACCCGCGTCCATGCAGCTCCGGTTGCAAGACCTGATAATGGCTAGCCGATGGCCGCGACCCGCGACGAAGATTCCGCGCCGGACGAGATCGGCGGGCCCGGTGAGATCGGCGGGCCCGGTGAGGCCGGTGAGGCCCGCCTGCATGCGGCCAAAGCGAGTCGGAGCCTCTGGCATGGATTGATCTCACTCGCGCTCCTCGTCGCGGTGGTGGTCGGCCTGCTGCTAGCGGTTCCCAGTTTGCATGGCATAGCCCACGTCGTGACCCACATGCAGGCGGGTTGGCTGGTCCTCGCGGTCGGTCTCGAGGTGCTCTCCTGCGCCGGTTACGTGCTCGCGTTCCTGCAGGTCTTCGAGCGGGCCCCGGTTCGCTTCGGCGCCGAGGTCGCCCTGAGCGAGTTGGCGTTCGGTTCCGCGGTCTCGCTCGGGGGGGCCGGAAGCGTCGCCGTCGGTGCCTGGCTGCTGGTCGAGCGCGGTGCGCCGCCGCGGCGGATCGCGGAGCGCTCGGCGGTGCTTTTCCTGCTCACGAGCGCCATCAACGTGATCACGCTCATACTCGCCGGGCTGAGCCTGGTCACCGGCATCCTGCCAGGCTCGCGCCAGCCGTTGCTGAGCGTTCTGCCCGCAGGGGTCGGCGTTGCCGTGTTGGTCATCTTCCTGGGCCTGCCGCGTTTCACCGAGCGCTGGGCGCAGCACCGCGCGCCGGGCCGCATCCGCACCACGCTGAGGACAACCGCCGAGAGCATCCGTTCGACCAAGCACCTTCTTTTCTCGCCCGACTGGCGGATCCTCGGCGCGATCGGCTACCTGTGGTTTGACATCGCGGTGCTGATCGCCTGCTTTGCGGCCGCGGGCAAGGTCCCCGAGCTCGCCCCAATCGTCCTCGCCTACCAGATCGGCTTCATCTCGAACATCGTCCCGATCCCCGGCAACGTCGGCGTCCTCGACGCGAGCCTCGTCGGAATGCTCGTGCTCTACGGCGCCAGCGCGACCACCGCGGTCGCGGCCACGGTCGTCTATCACGCGATCGCTCTGTGGATTCCGGCAATGTGGGGAACTGGCGCGTTTCTCGTGCTGCGCCGCAGCCGTGGCGAGCCGCTGAAGCTGCGCCCGACGCGGGAGGAGCGCCTGCGGCGCCGGCGCAGCGAAGGCCGCGGGCGGCGGTCTCGATCCTGAGTACCGCTCGATGCTGCCGACGTCTTTGGTTACCGGGCGCGTCTGGCAGAGGCGCCCCGTATCAGTGAGACGTAGTGATGACGATGACCACAACGATCAGCACAGCTATTACGACGACGACGAACTCCAGAATGATGCGTTGCTGCTTGCTCATTGGCCGCCCTCTCCTTGTGCGATGGGATGTGTGGCGCGAACCGATCGGTCTCCCTTTGAGGGGCTCGCGGCATGATAGTCTGAGCTACCCACGGCTTGCCTGCGGCTCCCAGCGGAAGAAGCGCACGGCCAGTAGTAGTCCCGCGAGCGCCCAAATGGCGAGGATCCCGAGATCGACTGCGGTGAGGCCGGTTCCCGCCGCGTTCTCGGCGAGCCCGCGCTGCATCCCCGCGGCGAGGTGATAGAGCGGGAACACCTTGCCGACCGTAGCCAACCAGCTGGGGAGCACCGCGATCGGGATAAATGCCCCGGAGAGGAACGAGAGAATGATCGCTGCGAACGGACCCACGACCCCGGCGCTCTCAGTCGTCCGGCACACGACCGTTACCGCGAGCCCGAGCGCACTGAAGGCGATCGTGGCGAGCGCGACGTAGAGGACCAGCCCGAGCACGCCCGCGCCGTGCAGGTGAACGCCGAACGCGAGCGTGCCGATCAGGAACACCACTAGCACCATCGTCACCACCAGTGCCACGCTGCGCAGCACGTTGGCGCCGATGAACGACCACGCGGGCATCGGCGTGCCCCGCAGGCGCTTGAGCTGACCGGTCTCGCGCTGAGTGGTGACATTGATTGCCAGCGTGGTGAACGTCTGCAGCATGACCGCGTAGGCCGCCAGACCGGCGACGTAGTAGGCCTTCGTCGAGATCAGCTCACCGGCGACGTGGGTAGTCCTATTGCCTCCGCGGGTGAACACCGCTTCGAACAGCACGAGCAGGAAGATCGGCAGCGCGATGTTGAACACCAGCACGCTCGGGTTGCGTCTCGCCGCCAGGAGCGCGAAGCGCGTCTGGAACGCAAGGATCCGCAGGTCACGCATCGTTGCTCTCCCGCGGCTGAGTGAGCTCGAGGAAGACGTCCTCGAGGCTCGGTTGACGCACCTCGATCGCCGCGAGTGCGACCTGCTCGCCCCGGGCCCAGTTGGTCAGGCTCAAGAGCGTGGCCTGGGCGTCGTCGCTCTGAAGCGTCATCCGGCCCTTCTCGAGCGCGACGGGGCGCGCGACGGCGCTCGCGATCCGGTCGGGCTCGACGCCTTTGGGGGCGTCGAAGGCGATCGTCGCCTGACGGGTCCGCTGGCCGGCGATCTCCTCGGGCCGGCCCTCGGCGACGATCTCGCCCTCGCGGATGATCACCACCCGGTCGGCGAGCTGCTGGGCCTCCTCCATGTAGTGCGTGGTCAAGAGCACCGTCTTGCCGAGATCCTTGAGCCCCTGGATGGTGCTCCACGCCTCCCGGCGCGCCGTCGCGTCAAAGCCCGTCGTCGGCTCGTCGAGAAAGATCAGGTCCGGGTCGCCGACGAGCGCCACCGCGACGTCCGCGCGCCGCCGCTGGCCACCGGAGAGGGTGCCAAGGCGCGCGCCTTCGCGGTTCGCGAGCCCGACGAGCGCCATCACGTCGTCGATCGGGCGGGGCGAGCGGTAGAACGTTGAGAACAGGGTCAGCGTCTCCTTGACCGTGAGCAGGGGGTCGAGCTCGCACTCCTGCAGCACGAGCCCGATCCGGTCGCGCCAGGCGCGCGTCGGGTGGGCGGGATCGACGCCGAGGACGCTCACCTCGCCGGCGCTTCGCTGACGGTAGCCCTCGAGGATCTCGATCGTCGTCGTCTTGCCGGCCCCGTTGGGACCCAGAAAGCCGAGAATCTCGCCTTTGCCCAGCTCCAGGTCGATGCCCTTGAGCACCTCGACCTCGCCGTAGCGCATCCTCAGGCCCTGGACGGTGATGGCTGGTCGGGTCATTGTGATTCTTGGCGGGGCCGAGGTACTGGTGGTCAGGGACGCCGTGCCCGGCGGGCGATCAGCATCGGTCGGCGCGGAGCGCTTGCCAGCTAGCTCGCTGCCACGTGGGCCCAACGTAAGCTGTCGGGGGTATGCGGTCGTGACCTTTCATGTGCAAAGTCAATATACGCCGATGAGCACGACCGTGCAGCCCCGCGGAGATCGTGCCGGTGGGCTGGTCTTCTTCGCCCTCGGCTTGTCGGCGGCAGGCGACGGCGAGTCGGTCCCGGGCCCGGCGCTGATCGCGGTGCTCTCGGAGCTGGGGCTCTCCGAGCCCGCTGCCCGCGCCGCGATTCTACGCCTGCGCCGCAACGGCTGGCTCTCCTCCCAGCGCCACGGGCGCCACACCCACTACACGCCAACCGCCCCGATTCGCACCCACCAGCAACGCTTCAAGGACCACTTCACCACCACGAGCACGCCATGGGACGGCGCCTTCCACGGTCTGATCTACGAGATTCCCGAACGCGACCGAGCGTTTCGTGACCGCATGCGCCGTTCGGCTCGCCTCCTGGGGTACGCGTCGCTGCGAGGCGGCCTGCTGATCGCCCCGTCGGACCGCTCGGGCCAGCTCGAGGCGCTTCTGAGCAATCCACCGCCCGACGCCCGACTACTGCCCGCCCGGATCGAGCTCGCCCCCGGTGACGCCCGGCGACTGGCAGGCCGGCTCTGGGGGCTGGAGCAGCTCGCGCACGAATACCGCGCCCGCATCCAGACGATGCGCGACGCAGTCGCCGCCGCCGCCGCCGATCCGCCCGCTGGTCCGCAGGCGCTACACGTGTTCGCAACTGCGTTGCAGCCTGTGTACGAAACCATCGCTCACGACCCCCTGCTGCCGCCCGAACTGGTGCCCAAAGAGTGGCCGGCGGCGGCGCTCAGCACGACGTTCGGCGCCACGCTCGACGCCCTCGGACCCGCCGCCGTCGCGTACGTCGAGATTCTGAAGCACCGTTCGCGATCCTGAGCCGCGGTTGCCGCGGTTGCCGCGGTTGCCGCGGCAGCCGGCGCGACGGAGTCGGGCCTTCCGTCGGGTATCCCTCGCCGCTGCGAGTTATGCATTTGCGTTCACGTGCGTATACTCATCGTAGGCACAAAATTAGACCGCAAACCTAAGCAGCCTGCGGGCGCAGCCCGGTGTGCGCCGCGGGACCGAGCGCCGGGGCGGATCGGCAAAGCCATGAGCGCAGTTCAGCCGTCACGCAAAAGTAGCCAGTTCAGGACGCTCGCGCCAGTCGTGATCTTCGACATGGCGGGGCCGCTCGTAGTCTTTCAGGCCCTGCGCTCGGGCGGCCATAGCGAGGTTACGTCGCTGATCATCAGCGGCATCTTCCCGATCATCGGAATACTGCTGGGCGTCGTGCGCCAGCGGCGTCTGGACCCGGTCGGGGTGCTCGTGCTGATCGGAATAGCGCTCGGCACCGCCGTTGGTCTCGCGACCAACAGCGCCAAGCTCCTGCTGCTCGAGGGGACGGTGTTTCCGGCTGTGTTCGCGCTCGTGCTGCTGGGCTCGCTGCTCGCCCGGCGTCCTTTGATGTTCTACTTCGCACTCGAGAGCATGGGCGGCGAGACTCCGAAGGGACGCGCCTTTGCCCAGCGCTGGCACTCCCACCCCGGCTTCCGCCGCTCCTTCCGCGTGATGACAGTCGTCTGGGGAGTCGGCATGCTCGCGGTTGCGGCTGCGTTGGTGCTCGCCATCGAGACTCAGTCGATCGGAACGGCAAAGACGCTCTCCAACGTGCTTCCCTACGTGGTAATCGCGATCCTGACGGTGTGGACGATCCGGCACGTAAAACGTAGCCAGCGCAAGGGCGAGCAGGTCGACGCGGCCAGGGCCGCCGGCAACCGTGCCTGAGGTGCTTGGCGTCTCAGGCCTCGGGAACTGCCAATCAGCCGGAGCCTTCGGCCTGCGCCATCGCCGAGCGCAGGCCGGGAAGATCCTCGGCGAGCGCGATAGTCAGTGCCCCCGGACCGTCGAGCGCCAAGATGGCCCAACCCGCCCCCGCGGACGCTCGGGCCCCCGCGGATGGCGAAACCGCCGGCAGGTCGCGGCCGGCGGCAAGGACGAGCCCCACGGCGCGGTGAACGCCGAGCACGGCCGGACCGTCCCACCCCTCCACGCCGGGGCCCAGAGTGAGCTGGTGGCGAAGCAGGGGTTGGCCGTCGAGATCGGCGTCCAGGCGCAGGTCGAGGTGCCCGGGCGCCTCCCCGCAGCGGCCCAATACGATCTCCTCGGCCCAGCGCACGGCGCCGCTGCCGCACAGGCACACACTCACCCGCTGGCGGTGATGGGCACCGGAGGTGGCGATCAGCGGCTCGAGCCCCCAGTCCAAGGTGCCGCCATCCTCCACACGTGCCGCGAGGTGCTGCTCGGTGCCGGTCCCGCTCCATACCACGGTCGCCGCGGCCGAGCGCACCGTCAAGCTGGCCCCAGCCTCCACCGACAAGTCGATCTCCACGACGTCATCGCCGACCGGGCTAGCGGCGCTCGAGACGAGGTAGACGGCATCTGGAGTGCAGCGCCAAGCCAGCGGCGCGCCATCCATACGACGAGTTAGCCGGCTCTGTCCGCCGGGCGCCAGCGGCGCCGACGCCGTTAATTCGGCTGCGCAGTGCACGCCAACTGGTCCTCGACCCAGGTCCCCACAGCGCCGGCGAACGAATCTAGGACCAGGCTGGTGAAGACGATCGGCCTGGTCCCGCGGGCAGCCTGTGCGTCGCGGCGCATGACCTCCAGGTCAGCGCCGACGAAGGAAGCCAGGTCGGTCTTGTTGATCACCAGCAGATCCGAGGACGTGATGCCCGGCCCACCCTTACGCGGCACCTTATCCCCGCCGGCCACGTCGATCACGAAGATCTGTCGATCGACCAGCCCGTAGCTGAAGGTTGCCGTCAAGTTGTCGCCCCCCGATTCGACCAGCACCAGCTCCAGCCCGGCAAAGCGCGCCTCGAGCGCCTCGACAGCGTCGAGGTTGGCCGAGATGTCGTCGCGAATCGCGGTGTGGGGGCAGCAGCCGGTCTCGACCGCGACGATCCGCTCGTCGGCCAGCACCGCAGCCGCCCGGAGCATCTTGGCGTCTTCACTGGTGTAGATGTCGTTGGTGACCACCGCGACCGAGCGCTGTGCAGCCGTCGAGCGGCACAGCGCCGCGACCAGCGCGGTCTTGCCGCTGCCGACCGGGCCGCCGATCCCGATGCGTAGGGGCCGGCCAGCCGGCCGTCCGTCACGAGGCAAATAGACGCACCTCCCATTGCGCATGACACTCGGCGCCCACTTCAGCGAGGGGCGCGCTGAGGGCGGGTAGCTCGCGCAGGGATGCTCCAGAGCCTGCCGGCGCCGCCGTGGCAGCAGCCCCGGCGGCGGCCACGGCGTTGACGGCCGGACCGAGATCGGCCAAGCAACGAGCGACGGCGAAGGGGTCTAAGCCGAGCAGCCGCGTCGCCGCCCATGCCGGGCCCGAGACGACAGCGTGGGCCCCGACCAGAGCGGCGTCGCCCGGGTCAAGTCCGCCCGCGAACGCGACGGTACCGAGGGCGATGGGCCACATCGGGCGCGCCTGACACGCAGCGGCCAACTCGTCCAGCGAAGCCGAGGGCCACATCCGTTGCCCTGCACGTAGCAGGGCCCGCCCCTGGGTCCTGCCGGCGCGGCGCAGAGCGGGAGAGGGGCAACGGGCGAGCGCTTCGCGATCCAGCGCGAGCGCCTGGCCAGCACCGGCGGCCAGAGACGCACACGTGGCCGCGGCGAGGGCGCTGTCCACTGCACCCGTGGTGGCCAACCTCCCGCGCAGGTACGCGGCCAGATCGTCCACGGCCGACACTCGGCCGGTGGCTACCGCCTCCTCCAGCCCGCCAGAGTGGGCGTGCCCCCCCGCCGGCAGCCGTCCGTCGGCCAGCAGCAGCAGCGCGCTGGTGGCGCAGCCGCCCGCGCTCATCAGAGGTGCCTGCGCCGGTCGCGTCGTGCCCGCTCTCATCAGAAGAGAAAGTACCGCTGGGCCATGGGGAGCGTTTGCGCCGGGGCCGCGGTGATCGCCTCGCCGTCGACGGTGACCGTAAAGCTGTCAGGGTCCACCTCGATCTCGGGAAGGGCGTCGTTACAGGGCAGATCGGCTTTGGTCAGCGCGCGAGTATTGCCGACGGGCACCATCCGGCGAACCACGCCGAGCTCGTCCGCCAAACCCGCCTCCAAGGCGGCGGGGGCTACGAAGGCAAGCGATGTCTTCGCCGCCGCAGCCGGTGCCGCCCCGAACATCGGCCGCGCCAGGACCGGCTGGGGCGTAGGGATCGAAGCGTTGGCATCGCCCATCTGGGCCCAGGCGATCATGCCTCCCTTGAGCACCAGGGACGGGCGGACGCCGAAGAACGCCGGCTCGTAGAGGACGAGGTCGGCGAGCTTGCCGACCTCCACCGAGCCCACGTGTTCAGCCAAGCCGTGGGCCACGGCGGGACAGATCGTGTACTTGGCCACGTAGCGGCGCGCGCGGTGGTTGTCCGCCGGTCCGTCGCCGGGAAGTGGACCCCGCCGGCGCTTGCCGGCATGCGCGGTCTGCCAGGTCCGCAGCACCACCTCGCCCGCCCGCCCCATGGCTTGGGAGTCAGACCCGATCATGGCGATCGCCCCGATGTCGTGCAGGACGTCCTCGGCAGCGATCGTCGAGGGACGGATCCGACTCTCTGCAAACGCCAGGTCCTCTGGAACTGACGGGTTGAGGTGGTGGCAGACCATCAACATGTCGAGGTGCTCGTCGATCGTGTTGACGGTGTGTGGGCGGGTGGGGTTGGTGGACGAGGGCAGCACGTTGGGCTGCCCGGCGACGCGAATGATGTCGGGGGCGTGGCCGCCCCCCGCTCCTTCGGTGTGGTAGGCGTGGATCGTTCGGCCCGCGATCGCCGCCAGCGTGGACTCCAGGAAGCCGGCTTCATTGAGCGTGTCGGTGTGGATCGCAGCCTGGACGCCGGCAGCATCGCACACGCTCAAGCAGGCGTCGATCGCCGCCGGGGTGCAGCCCCAATCCTCGTGCAGCTTGAAGCCGGCGGCACCGGCTCGTACCTGCTCCCACAGGCCCTCGGCCGAGACGGTATTGCCCTTTCCGAGCAGGACCACGTTCACCGGCCACGCGTCAAGCGCTTGCAGCATCCGCGCCAAGTGCCAGGCCCCGGGTGTGACCGTCGTGGCCCGGGACCCCTCGGCGGGACCGGTACCACCGCCGACGATCGTGGTGATGCCCGTAGCCAGCGCCTCATCGAGGATCTGCGGGCAGATCAGATGCACGTGACAGTCGATCGCACCGGCGGTGAGGATCTTGCCGTTGGCGGCGATCACCTCGGTGCAGGGTCCGATCGCGAGTCCCGGCGTAACGCCGTCCATGATGTCTGGGTTGCCGGCCTTGCCCAAGCCGGCAATGTGACCGTCACGCACACCGATGTCAGCCTTGACCACTCCCCAGTGGTCAAGGACGATCGCGCCCGTCAGCACCAGGTCGGGCGCGCCCTGGGCGCGGGTGGCCCGGCCCTGGCCCATCGACTCACGGATGACCTTGCCGCCACCAAACACGGCCTCGTCGCCGGCCCTGGCGGGCCCGCCGCAGCGATCCTCGGTGATCTCGATCAAGAGGTCGGTGTCGGCCAGCCGGATGCGGTCACCCGAGGTCGGGCCATACAGAGCGGCGTAGCGCTCACGGCTGAGCTCGTAAGCGCCAGCGTCCGGCTCAGCCATCGAGCGGGCCTCCGACCTCGCCTCGAAAGCCGGCGGCGATGCGGGACCCGGCGAAGCAGACGAGCCCGACATCGCGTCCCGCTCCCGGCTCGAAGCGGGCGCTGGTGCCGGCGGGGAGCGCCAGGTGTCGGCCCCTCGCAGCCGCGCGGTCGAACTGGAGCGCCGGATTGGACTCGGCGAAGTGGAAGTGGGAGCCGACCTGAACCGGGCGGTCACCGGTGTTCAGGACGCGCAGGACGGTCACGTGGCGACCTGCGTTGAGGGCGATCGTCCCGCCTGGATGAACGATTTCTCCGGGAATCACAAGCTCATGGGATTGGCTGGTGGACCGTTACGAGCTTGGTGCCATCGGGAAACGTCGCCTCTACCTGTATCTCGTCAAGCATCTCCGGGATGCCATCCATCACGTCGCCGCGCGACAGAACGCCGCGAGCGCTCGCCATCAGCTCTGCCACCCGGCGGCCCTCGCGCGCTCCCTCGAGCACGAAGCTCGAGATGATCGCCACCGTCTCAGGGTGGTTGAGCTTGATCCCCCGAGCCAGCCGATCACGGGCCACGATGGCGGCAAGCGACACGAGCAGCTTCTCCTGCTCGTGCGGGCTCAGTCGCATCGACACCTCTCGCGGTCGCGGTCGCTCAGATGCGCGTCGTGCGTCAGCTCTCCGATCTCGTGCCCACAAGGGAAACGCTATCGCCTGGGTGCTTGCACATGTCGTGACAGCTCTTCTCCAGCGTGCAACACAGCGAGCAGATGGAAGTGTCGTGGAACGGGCAGATGGCCATATCCGGGAGCTCGAACTCCCGCTGGCAAACCCCGCAGATGGCCGTTTGCGGCTCCGCTGACTCCACGACTTCGTCCTCGAGCAACACGTCTGGCCGGGCGATGTAGTACTTGCCCTTGGTGGCGATCGCGATCACTGGTGAAAGGACGATTGCGACCCCGAGTGCCAAGAACGGCGAGAACGCGTAGAGGGTCTGGCCGAAGGCGTGGAAGTAGGCGGCCAGCGACACCGCCGAAGCGATCAGCATCGATCCGAACCCGACGGGGTTGACCGCGTAGAGGTGTGCTCGCTTGAACTCTACGTAGGAGGGGCTCAGCCCGAGCGGCTTGTTGATCACCAGGTCGGCCGCCACCGCCCCGATCCAGGCGATCGCGACGTTGGAATAGAAGCCGAGGACGTTGTTCAAGAATCCGAACACTCCAGCCTCCATCAGGATCAGGGCAATCCCGACGTTGAGGAAGATCCAGACGAAGCGGCCGGGATGAGAGTGCAGGACCCGTGAGAAGAAGTTCGACCACGAGAGCGAGCCCGAGTAGGCGTTGGTCACGTTGATCTTGATCTGGGACAGGATCACGAAGATGGTGGCGATCGTCAGCGCCGCGCCTGGGACGAACACCTTGTAACCGCCTACGACCTGGATGATGGGCTCGACCGCCTTCGCAGAGCCAACCTTCTGGAAGACGAAGAACGCGAGAAAGCCGCCGGCGATCTGCTTGAAGGCGCCGAGAACGACCCACCCCGGCCCCGAGGCGAGTACCGCTGACCACCAGCGAATCCTGTTCTCCGCAGTCTTGGGCGGCATGAAGCGCAGGTAGTCGACCTGCTCGCCGATCTGGGCGATCAGGGAGAGGGCGACCCCTGCGCCCAGACCGAAGCCGACGAGGTCGAACGACGCCCCGCTGGTCGATTTGCCGGCGAAGTGCGTCCAGGAACTCAGCGCGCTCGGATGGGCCGCCAGCACCGCTATCAGCGGGGCGATCATCAGCGCCAGCCACAACGGTTGGGTCCAGGTCTGCATCTTTGCAAGGAAGGTCATCCCGAACGCCACCAGCGGGATGATCACCAGCGCCACGATCAGGTAGCCGACCGCGAGCGGAATGCCGACCGCGCTCTGCAGCGCCTGGGCCATGATGCTGCCCTCGAGCGCGAAGAAGATGAAGGTGAAGCTGGCGTAGATGAGCGAGGTAAGCGTCGAACCCAGGTAGCCGAAGCCCGCCCCCCGCGTTAGTAGGTCCATGTCGATCGAGTACTTGGCCGCGTAGTAAGCGATCGGGACGCCGGTCAGGAAGATGACCACGGCGGCCGCCACGATCGCCCAGATCCCGCTCGTGAAGCCATGGGTGACGAAGATCGAGCCACCGATCGCATAGTCGGCCAGGTACGCGATGCTCCCGAGTGCGGCCGATGCCACGACGTACTCGCTCCACTTGCGAAACGATCGCGGCGCGTAGCGCAGCGAGTAGTCCTCCACCGTCTCCCTGGTCACGAACTTCCTCAGCCGGCCAGGTGAGCCGCCCCTCGCCTCGGGGACTCGTCCCTTGGGCGGTTCCGGAGCTGTTGGTGTTGCGGTTGCCATGGCCGGACTCCTTGAGCTGCCCCGCCATCGGGGCCGAGCGGTTCGTGCTCCGCCCTCCGGGGCCGAGCAGGTGGTCGGAAGCGAATTCGTTCGCTGCCCGCGCACCGTAAGCCGGCAATGAGTCGAGCAGGTTTCGCCCGTATTACCGGCTGTGTGCCTGCGCTCCAGATCGGCTGCGTGCAGCGGCTACGCGCTGGCTGGCTCTACCGGGACCCTTAGCCGGGCGTCCGGCGCGCGTCCGTTCTGCTCGGCCGCCACCGGCAGAGACGCGAGCGTCGGGATCGCCTTCTTGGCGACCTTCAGGTAGTCACGATCCAGCTCAACTCCGATGCTCTTGTACCCGACGGCCTCGGCGGCGGCCAGGGTCGAGCCCGACCCGGCGAACGGGTCGAGCACGAGGCCTTCACCAAGCGGGAGGATCGCCCGGACGACCTGGCGCAGAAACGCCTGGGGTTTCAAGCTCGGATGCGGAGCGAGCTCTCGCTCCGGCTTTCGCGTCGGCGAGGATCGGATCACGTCGCCAAATGGCTGCTCGTCGCTGATCCGCCGCAGGCCCCCGGTCTTCCACCGGCGCAGGTTGTCCTGCACACGTCCGTCGAGCGGCTTTCGGAACAGCACCCAGGGCTCGTACTGCGACTTCGGCATCACCGACACCCCCGCGAACTCCTCGTGCGCGTTCTTCGGTCGATCGCCTCCCCGCATCGTCTGGACGAGGCGAATCACCTCTCCCCGACGCTCGTAACCCGCAGATTGAATCGCTGCCGAGAGGAAGCTGGAGACGAGCGGATTGGAGGCAACGAGGACGTGGGCACCGGGGACGAGAACAGGGCGCAGCGCCGTGGCCCAAGCATGGACGAAATCGAAGAGAGTTTCGAGATCTCGCTGGGAGAGGATCGAGAATCGCGGGAGCGGCGAGCGCTGGTGGCCATCGAAGCTCGGCGGAATCCGCCACACTCCGCCGCGACCATTGATCCGCTTCTCGTTCTCCTTCGGCGTGTACTCAACGAGACCATACGGCGGATCGGTAACCACTCCGTGGATCGACTCGCCATCACGCTCGGAGAGCCAGTCGAGGCAGTCCGCGACGTAGAAGCTCGCGCAGCCATGCGTGAAGGTTGGCCGAGTCATCGCGGCCGGGCAAGCTTGTACTGGCCCCGGCTCACGCGCGTAAAGAGCCGGGGAGAAGAGTCGCTCCCCAGCTGAAGGTAGGAGCGCACGGAGGAGGCCGCCACCGGGCCGCCAAGGACCTTCTCGACGGCCGCATGGATCTCCCGAACGCTGGCTCCTTTGGGGCTTCTCTGCAATACGGCGACGATGGCATCTCGGACCTCACCTGGGGCGCGCCGACTGCTACTTCTCTGTGCCAATTCCGCAACTCCTCTGCGAGGGACGAAAACGTCTGGACGTCAAGTTACCGAATCGCCCGGACGGAGCATGTCGCCGTCGTCTCCGGCCGCGACGTGGGTGCTGGCATGCCCCGCGTGCGACGGGTTCCCGTCCGCTCGCCCGCGGTCGGTGCTGCGGACACTTGCTCGCAACCGGATCACGCATGTACTTGCATGGTTGTAGACCTCGGCCGCCTGGAGAGCTACATCCGGCGGCATGTCTTCTTGGCCGGTGCCGACGCCGCGTTCAGCCGCCGCCGGCGAGAACGGCGCCTGGCGGCTCGAGTACCGCTTCGTCAAGCTCGATCGGGCCACCCTGCCCTCCGATCGGCTGGCCGAGGGCAACGGCGGCACCTACCCCTACTTCTTCTGCATCGCCCGCATGCGGGGCACCGGCTGCGAGCAGCCCTACGTGCCGGTAGAGCTCGTCGAACGAGCGGTCGAGGGCGCGTGTGCGCACGTGCTGCTCCCGCGGGAGCAGCGGACCTCGTGCGCCAGAAGCTTGACCAGGCCCTCGCCTCGAGCGTCTCCTGGTCCACGACGACCGCATCGAACAAGCCGAGATCGCCGAGCCCTTCGCCACCCTCGCCGACCCGCATCTTCCACACTAGCTCGACAGCACCGCGACCAGCGAAACCGCCGCCTCCCGGGGCGACGGTTCAAATGAGGCGCTGAAAATCGGGGCGCCCGGATTTGAACCGGGGACCTCACCGACCCGAACGGTGCGCGCTACCAGGCTGCGCCACGCCCCGATAGACGCAGTATCCCACACCGAGCCGCGATCTACGCTTCGGATCGGGCGCTACCCCACTCAGTTTTCCCGCGAGGCGAAGACGGCGCTACTTGGCGTTCACGGTCACGCCCAGCAGCCCGGGTAGCTGAAGTGTCAGCGCCGGAAGCCCGAGCTGTGACAAAATAGGCAGGTTGAGTGAGACCGGAGGCAGCCCGATCACAGGCACAGTGAGCCCCACCGTGCCGGTCCCGGGCTGACCCGGAGGGGTTCCGAGCAGGGTTCCCAGCAGTGTCGGCGATCCTACGGGGGCTTGTGGCGTGGGCTGCACGGCGGGAGGAGGAGGCTGCGGAGGAGCCGAAGGAATCGGGGCAGGATTGGCGCCCGGTCGCGCGATGGGTGCCGGTGGGGTCGGAGTAGAGCTCGTCGTGCCGGGGCTCGTGCCCGGTGTGGGCGAGCCCGAGCGCCGCCCCAAGGCGACCGGAGACCCGCCGCCGATGGAGCCTGGTCGGTGAGCCTTGCTGCGTGACCCTCGACCTACGCTGACGGCCGCTACCGAGCCGCCCTTGCCGACGCTCGCGCCGGCCGTATGATGAGCGCCACTGCTCCCCGTCCGGCCGCTGGCCCGCGCGGCGCCACCGGTTCCCGCCTGACGGGTGCCCGCGCCGGCGGTCCGGTTCGCGCTTGCGATCCGCGCCAGCGGCGCTTGGTGTGCGTGGTGTATCTCCGATACGACGACCACGCCGCCACCCACACCTGCGAGCGCGACTACGCTCGCCACGGCGGCAACCAGTCCATGGCCGCCCAGGGAACCCGCGGCACCTGTGAGTGGCGCTGCCGCCGGGATCGAGTGCAGCGCGCCTGCGGCATGCACGCCGTGTCCGGCCACGGCGTGCTTGGAAGCACCCGCGCCGGGCCAGTGAAGCCAGTGCAGGGAGAAGGGAAATGGAAAGAACGCGGCGACCTTGCCGGCCAGGCTCGGGCGCACCAGGATCGACTCGTCGACGCCGGCGACCAGGGCATGGCGCCGGCACGGCCGGCAGTGGACCAGGTGCCGCGTGAGCTGGCGCCGCTCACGGACGCGAAGATTGCGCAGCGGGGGGGCACCGTCCTCGATCGCCGTCTGAACCTGCGCGCAGCGCCGCCCGCTCACGAGCTCGTCGTACTCCCCCCTCAGCCGGCGGCGGGCTCGGAACAGCGTGCTCTCCACCATCGAGCGCGACATCCCCATGTGCTCTGCGATCTCGCTGTAGGAGAGGCCCTCCAGCTCGCGCATTACGATGATCCGATGGTGGCTCTCCGACAAGCCGCCGAACGCGCCTTTCAGATCGTCTAGGCGCTGCTTGCCCTCGAGCGCGGCCTCAGGTGTTGGCGAGCTGGAGAGCAGGCCGCTCGCGCCGTGGTCGGAGTCATCGCCAGCCTCCAGCGGCACCTCCTGCGTGCGCCGCGTGCGGCGGAACTCGTCGATGCAGGCGTTCTTGGCGATCTCGTACATCCATGGCTTGAACGCGATCGGGTGCTCGGTGGCGCGCAGCCGGCGTAGCGCGGAGATGAAGGCCTCCTGCACGATGTCCTCCGCGCGCCCGTGATCGCCGACCATCCCGAAGACGTAGGAGCCGATGCGACTGCGGTACCGGCCGTAGAGCTCTTCGAAAGCCCGGTCATCGCCGCTCCTGACGGCCGCGATCAGGTCACGCTCGGTGGACGAAAACGATATTGGTTGGACCATGCTCAATGCCGACATGACGATTCCCCCAAATCAAGGAACTTATGGTTGCGTCCCCAGCGGGTGCATCCAGACCCCTACCAGAGTGCTCCATACTATATCGCTCATGTGTCCGTTTGTCCAGGGCTCTCCAAGAATGGCTGGCCGGAGGGAGAACGCAGAAGGGTTCGGCCAAGAATGTTGAGACCGTCCGTTCGACCCGGCATACTCGTACTCATGTAGCGAGCCCCAAATAGAGGAGCATGCCTAATGTCCAATCACCTGACACCCACCGAGCTTGCGCAAGAATCCGGCTTGGATCGTCGCGACGTGATCGCCAAGTGCCTCGAGCTCGGCGTTCCGATCTTCAACGGCCGAATCGACAAGACGCTCTTCCTCTCCAGCCTGCATGGGCCACTTGGCTCCGCGTCCGGTTTCCGTGAGTCCGTCGGCGCTCAGGCCAGCCTGCGCGAGCCTCCTAGCTCTCCGGCGCTCCGGCCCCAAGCCGCCCAGGGGTAAGGCTTGATGGCACGTCTCGCGGGACGTGCCCTCTGATTCCCGGCCTGACTGGCGCAGCCTTCCAATCAGCGCTGAGCTGATTGGCGCAGCAGCGTCGAAGTCGTTTGCTCGAAGATCTTCCGCCACGCGCGAGTGCTCTCGCGCTCGGCTTCGAAGTGCTTGATCACCTGGCGCACGCGGGTCGCGGAGATCTCGACGTCGTGGCGCGCGCAAACGCGCCTGAAGTGGGCGTAGTCGTGCGCGAGCTTGAGCGTCACCGATTCAAAGCCGTGCCGGGCGATCTCCAACCGTGAGCTGTAGTTCATGACGCTCGTCTGGAACATCAGCTCGTCGTTTGGCTCGGGCTCGATCAAGATGATGTCGACGCCCGGGTAGCGCTCCTCCCAGCTCCGGGCCATTTCGTGCAGGCGCTGATAGGCGACCAGCTTGAACGCCTGGTAGCCGATCTGCGGAAAGCCCATGTCCGAGACGCGGCGCGCACGTGAGCCTGTCAGGGTCGGGATCCGCTTCTCGAAGTCATTGACGTAAGGGACGAGCGGGTTCACCACGACGATGAACTTCGCTCCGGCGTGCACCGCGATGTCCAGATTGGTCGTGGACAGGACGCCTCCATCGATCAGCTCCCTGTCCTTGACCATCACCGGCTTGTAGAGCATCGGCACCGCGCTGGAAGCCCTGACAGCAGTCGAGATCGGCACGTCGTCCCAGCCCTCCGAACCGAACACGATCCGCTCACAGGTGTCGAGGTCGGTCGCGGCGAGGTAGAGCTCGTTGGGGAGCAGGCGGAAGTCGTCGGTCCGCTCCGGGCCCGACAGGATCATCTGCACGTAGCGCTCGATCCCTGCGCCCGAGTACAGCCCCGAAGGCAGCGCCTCCGCCAAGCCGGCGACGATGTCCACGGCTGAGATCTGCCCCATGCCGGCGACCAGCGTGCGCACCAGCGTGGCGAGCCGGAACGGCATCAGCAGGCCCTTGCTCAGGAACTCCGTGTAGTTGGGCCTCAGCAGCGAGCTGACGCTGGCATCCGGGAAGGCGCTCGAGCTCTGCGGAGCGATCACCCCCATCATCTCCTCGGGCGTCGCCCCGTTGGCGAGCGCCGCGGCGACGAACGCTCCCGAGCTCGTCCCGACGTAGATATCGAACTCGTTGACCGTGCGATTCACCGACAGCAGGTCAAGCGCGCGCAGCGCGCCGATCTCGTATACCCCCCCGGTCAAGCCGCCGCCGCCCAGCACGAGCGCCGAGCGCGAGCGCGCCCGGCGGTGCCCCCTCAGCTGGCGAGCGCCGGGGTTTGGGCGGTCGGCCACGGCAGACACCGCGGTGTCGAGCTTGACGACTTTGCCCATGCTGCCGCGATTGTACGGGGCCACGGCCCGTGCGCCGCCGCGGTCCCCCGGCCTCCCGCTCTCGTCCGAAGCGACGCCCTCTCCGGCGCAAATTGTCTAGGATCGAACCGATGCGACGCCTCTCGGCCACGCTGGCGGCCTCGGCGGCGCTCTGCGCTGCGGGCTTCGGTCCCGCCACCGCGTTCGCCGCACCAACGAGCAGGGCGACCGCCGGGGCGCAACTAGGCCTGCGACGCGCGCTCTCCCGGGACATCGCGAACGCGGGGCGCTCGAGTGGCGCCTACGTCCTCGATCTCAGTACCGGACGCGCGCTCTACGCGGCCGCCGCGCAGGCGGGCCGCCTGCCCGCCTCCGTCGAGAAGCTCTACACCACCTCGACGGCCCTGCTGCGCTTCGGCCCGCAGGCTGAGCTGCAAACCAGCGTGCTCGGCACCGGCACCATGGGCCCCCACGGGGACTGGCGCGGCACGCTCTATTTGAAAGGGGGGGGCGACCCTACCTTCGGCTCGGAGAGCTTTGACCGCAGCAACTACGGGACCGGGGCGACGATCCAGCGGCTCGTGGACAATCTCGTGCGCGTCACCCAGATCACGTCCATACAGGGCGCGATCGTCGGTGACGAGTCCTATCTGGACTCGCTGCGCGGGACACCAGACTCCGGATACCGGTCATCCGCCTACACAGAGGGCCTGCTCAGTGGGCTGGCTTACGACCGGGGCTTCACCGACCAGCAGGAGACCGTATTTCAATACCGCCCGGCGCTTTTCGCCGCCCAGGAGCTCGTGGCCGCGCTGCGCGGCGCCGGGGTGAAGGTCTCCGCCAGGGCGCAGGTGCGCTCTGGAGTCACGCCCTCCCGAGCCAAGCCTCTGGCGGCGGTGGCCTCACCGCCGATCGCGACGCTGATCGCCCTCACCAACACGCCGTCTGACAACTACTTGGCCGAAATGCTGCTGAAGGACGTCGGCGCCCGGTTTGGCGCCGGTGGCTCCACTGCCGGCGGCGCTGCGGTCGTGCGCGCCCAGCTCGCGAGCAGCTTCGGCATCCGGCCGCGCCTGGTCGATGGCTCGGGCCTCTCCCGCCTGGATGTGACGAGCCCAGTTCAGGTGGTGACCACGTTGAAGCGGATGTCAGGGAATCGATACTTCATGCGCTCGCTGGCGCTTGGGGGCGAGACCGGCACGCTCCGTTACGAGATGCAGGGCACGCCCGCCCAAGGCCGCTGCTCCGGCAAGACCGGCACCCTGCACGACGTCGCGAGCCTCGCCGGCTACTGCCGTGCCGGCGATGGTCACACGCTCGCGTTCGCATTCCTGATGAACTCGGTCAACCCGTCATACGGGCATTTGCTCGAGGCGCAGATGGCCGTCGCGCTGGCGAAGTACGACGGCTGACGCGCCGATCTGCGTGGTGGCCGCCGTGGCTGGCCACCACATCGGTGGACCGCCGGCTGGACCCTCTCCGCCGACATGGAGCTCATTGGTCATTCTGTCGTCGACGCGGCCGGTTTGGCCGCGTCCCAGAATTCGCATTCTGGGACGTGCCACGGGCATCGTCGCCCGCAGCTGGAAGCGTTGAGCGTCTCGCGGCAGGCGATTCCCGGGACGTGTAGGGAGCTACGCGCAGTCGAGCCTCGATCAGCAGCCCGTTCGGGGCGCTCTGGCGCCGTGCACGGCGGTCTCCAGGACGAGCACCCCGGCGGCCGCTATCGCAGAGAACCTGCTCGATCGACGCCTACCGCCGGCACTCATCGGTACCTGTGTCCACGTCGAGCATGCTTATTGCCTCACCAGCAACGCACGACTAGCCAGGCCGCGGGCTGGCGATTCCGCAGTCAAGCGCACTGGTCGACGATCTCGCGCCTAACGTGTCCCGGGAGCTCACCGGTCGCCGACAATTCGTCGCCCCAGTTGTATACGTAGACGACAGCGCCGCCGACGCTCAGGCGTACACCGACAACGCCGTCTGCGTCGCGCAACGCGCCCGCGCCGGCGCCCCCGTCGTGGACATGCCACGCGGCCACGCATCTGTCGATGACTCGTCCCCGCAACTCGTTCATGACGCAAGGCTCCCAAGTCGAGCATCGCCATGTCGCATGCCAGCGGTCGTCCCACCCGTGGAGCCTCCTGAGATGGAACGCTTCGGTAGCCCGGGCTCGTCGATCTCAAGAAGCCGACGCTTAGCGTGCGTTCCTGTCCCGTTACTACCGGAAGGCCTACTATGTGCTGCTGCTCACCCTGGCGCAGTATCTCCAGCGGGGTCTCCGTCGCAGCCCGCTGGTCTCCGGGCTCACGCTGGTCCCGTGGGTCGCCGCGTTCGGTCTCGCCAGACGGCTCGTCCGGCGTCTCCCAGCCCACCTGATCGAACGGGCACCGGCGGCCGGGTGCATGCTGCTGAGCATCGCTCGCTGATCGCGCCACCTGACGAGTGCCGTCCCGCCAGCGACTACGACGCTGACATCAGCGGCGTGAGCACCACGGCGATACGGATCGGAGGGGCGCCGGGCGTGGCAGGCCTCGGCACGCTGTACCTCAGCCTGCCACGGAGCGGGAGGGGGGCCCGCCACCCTTGCGTTTGCAATTACCACCCCGGCCTATGCAGCGATCGCGCTGCTCGCCACCGCGACGGCCCGTCGTGCGGCGAACCGCACGATCCAAGGCACTGACGCCACCGCTCCCCTACGACACCGTCGCCGTCACGCGCGACATCACGACCGCGGGAACCGGCATCCCGTCTCCCGCGGGCGTCGTGGGCAAGGACCCGATCGCGTCGACGACGCCCTGACCCGAAACGAGCTTGCCCAGCAGCGCGTAGTCGAGAGTCAGGCCCTGTGACTGGGTGGCGTTCGCCGAGGTGACGACGAAGAACTGGCTGCCGGACGCTCCGGGCGGTTGAGCCTGGGACTTGGCCATCGCAACGTCACCGCGTAGATATTGGGTGTCCTTCGGAGGCGGCTCGAGGACCGTGTAGCCGGGGCCGCCCGCGCCGGTGCCCGTGGGATCGCCGCCCTGGATCACGAATCCGGCGGCGACGCGCTGAAACGTCAGCCCGTCGAAGAATCCGCGCTTGACCAGCACGTAGAAGGAGGCGGAGGTCTGAGGAGAGTCCCGGACGTTGAGCGTGAACGCGAACGTGCCGCAATTCGTCAGCACCGTGACTGTGTACGTCCGGCGCGGGTCGAGCCTCAGAACCGGTGCCGAGCCGCGCGGCGAGGCGCGGGGCGCCGGCACCGCAACCCTCCGGCAAGCCCCGGAAGCGGGTCGCGGCGCCCTGGAGGACGGGCTGTGTGGGCTCGAGCTTCCGCACCCCGAGCACACGATCAGCATGGCGAGGATTCCCAGCAGGCGGCGCACGGTGCGCAGGATCGCAGACCGAGCCCACACCGCGCCGCGATGATCGGGCTCGCCCGATCACCCTCTTTCCGGCTCGCCCAACGACCACGTGCTGCTCGCCCTGGACGGCTGGGTCCTGGGTCGGGAACGTGTGCAGGCCTAGCTGGGGTGACCGAACTCCCATTGACATGCAGCACCGGCGGCCAGGATAATCCCGCCTATCGCTTCCGGCGGCAGTCAACCGTGCCCGTGATTCGCGTCCGTCCTTACGAGCGCCGGATTCTGAGCGTCACGCTCGGGCGAGTGCTCCGCCCAAAGCCCTGGCGGGAGCTGGCAAGGACGGTGGCTCTGGCAGTGGTCGGGTCGCTCGCATTGCTCAGTCTGGGCGCGGCGCTGCCGGCGGCTGGATCTTATCCAGGTCACGCGCGTGGTCTTTCGGCCGCGGCTCGTGATCGTCTTGTCTCGGCCTATGGCCGGTTGCCGCTGTCCTTTGAGCCTAACCGCGGTCAGGCCAACCGGCGGGTGCGGTTGATCGCCCACGGCGCCGGGTACGCCCTCGGCTTGACCGACAGCGGCGCGCTGCTGGCGCTTGATCGCCACAGCGCCATCGCGACCTACCGGGCGCGCGCGGCCCGGGCGCTGACGGCGGGTGCCCGGGTCCGTGGCCGTCAAACGGGGCCGCGGGTATCGGTGCGTACGGTGGCGGTCGGGTTCGTGGGCGAGAGTCCGCGGGTGCGGTTGACCGCCGGCCGCCGGCTCCCGGGGCGGGTGAGCTATCTGATCGGTAACGACCGTCGTCGCTGGCAGACGAACATTCCGACGTTCTCCGGCGCCATCTATCGGGGGGTGTGGCCCGGGATCGACGCGACCTTCACCGGCTCGCAACACCAGCTGGAGTACGTGTTCGACGTCGCGCCGGGCGCCGACCCCCGTCAGATCCGGCTTGCCTACCACGGCCAGAGCAGCCTGCGGCTCGATGCGGCCGGCAACTTGATCCTCACCGCGGGCGCCGGGCACACGGTGTGTCAGCTCGCCCCGCGCGCGTACCAGCTGACCGGCGGCCGGCGCCGGACGGTCACCAGCCGCTACGTGCTCACAGACGGGCGGGTTACGATCAAGCTCGGCGCGTATGACCACCACCGGGCGTTGGTGATCGACCCGACGGTGACGCTCGCCTACTCCACCTACCTCGGCGGCAGCGACTTCAACGGCCTCGGCGGCGACGGGATCGCGGTCGACTCAGCCGGCGACGCCTATGTCACCGGCGACACCACTTCGACGGACTTTCCCACCCATGATCCGCTGCAGCCCAAGAACGGCGGCGGCGAGAACGCGTTCGTGGCGAAGCTCAACCCGGCCGGCTCGGCGCTGCTCTACTCCACCTACCTCGGCGGCAGCGGCTCCGACTCCTTCGGCGACTCCGGGCAGGGGATCGCGGTCGACTCCGCCGGCGACGCCTACGTCACCGGCTACACCACTTCGTTGGACTTCCCCACCCATGATCCAAAATCGGCGGCGGTGGGGCTGGCGGCGACGCGTTCGTGGCGAAGCTCAACCCGGCCGGCTCGGCGCTGCTCTACTCCACCTACCTCGGCGGCCGCGGCTACGACTCCGGGCAGGGGATCGCGCTCGACGCGGCCGGGGATGCCTACGTCACCGGCTTCACCGACTCGTCGGAGTTCCCCACCCATGATCCGCTGCAGCCCAAGAACGGCGGCGGCGGCGCCGGCGGCGACGACGCGTTCGTGGCGAAGCTCAACCCGGCCGGCTCGGCGTTGGTGTACTCAACCTACCTCGGCGGCCGCGGCAACGATTCCGGGCAGGGGATCGCGCTCGACACGGCCGGGGATGCCTACGTCACCGGCACCACCAACTCGCCGGACTTCCCCACCCACAATCCGCTGCAGCGCAAGCTCCCCGGCTTAGTGAACCTACTATTCGTGGCGAAGCTCGGGCCCGTGGTCACCCGCGTGAGCGCGCAGCTGCACCTCAACGGCTTTCGCCTGGGCCCGGCGCGCCGGGGCTGCAAAATCGAGAGCTCGCGCCGCGCGCACACCGCGAGCCTCACCGACAGCGCCTGCACGCTCGCGCTACTGAGGATCGCCGGCACGATCGACCGGCGCGCCGACGGGCAGAAACTCACGATCACGCTGCGCACCAAGCTCGGTCACCGGAGCGTACTGATCGTCACGCACCCGCGCATCGACAACGGCCGCTGGCGGCTGCGCGTGGGGCTGCCCGGCCGCGACCGCGAGCCCGGCGATCGGTGGAGGTTCACGATCACCTACCCGGGCGGCAACAACCTGCGACCGGCGGCGATCACCGGCGGCTTCCAGCTCGAGACGGAGGTCGCCAACAACTCCCCGCTCTAAAGCCAAGGGCACGGCTGGCGCACCGGTGAGCGCAGGTTAAGGTCGATCGGGTCGATCGTTCACCGCCGGTGTTCGCCGATAATCCGACCGGCCCCTTGGCTCTCTCCCCCCTGCTGTCAGATTACGACCACACCGATCTCGTCGTCGCGGCAGAACTGCTTGGCCACGCCCGCCTCGAAACGCCGCGGCTCTACACACGTCCCAGCGCGGAGGATCGCGCCAAAGCAATCGACCTTCTACCCCGTCGACAATAGTCCAGCGCCTCACGACGCGTCTCAGGCGGTCGCAAGCTATCGCCGGTTTCGGGCGTATCTTGGCAGCCTGGGCACGAGAAGAGCTCTTTCCTGAAGCGCCCTACCCTAACTCTCTCCGGGATGCGGCTGTCCAAAACGCACTTCCACGGTTGAGGTTAATCAGGCAACGCTCGTCGCCGTCCGAGCCGGCCGTCCAGCACGGTCGCCGCGGTCCGCCAGGCCGTGCGGGAGCAGATCCCTTCGTAAATCGGGCCGCTACGAACGCAGCCCGGTGTAGGTGGACACGTCCTCGGTCGGCGTCTCACCCACGCACGTGTAGTCCGCGTAGATGTGCCCCTCCATCCGGGTCGCGATCGTCTGCCCGCCGTTCTGTTGCAGGCCGCCGAGGTGAATCAGTGTCTCGCCCTTCTCCGTAGCATGAGGCCATCCTATAGCAACGAGTAGAAGCGGGCTTAGGCCCGAGTCAAAGTCGTAGTGTGAGCACGCTCAAGACGCTGCGCCGGCCGATCGTTGCTGTGACGATCAGTTCGTAGCTTCCATGTCGCGCTCTCCTGCCGTGTAGCCGGCGGTTCCAGGCGATCCGATCGACCCCTGCGCGCCCCCGGGCGCGCGCGACGACGATTGGCCGCCCGAGGCCGGCATCGACCGACAGGATGATCCTCGCCTCGCCGGTGAGCCTGTAGCGGACGATCACGCGACCGCGATTGGCCTTCGCCCGGAAGGCAACTACCACCAGCCTGCCCGCAGGACCCACGCACCGTACCGCCTCGTCGCTGGTGTCGGCGACGAACGCGTTCCCAGCCGAATCGACCGCCACCCCGGCAGGTGAGCTCAGCTGGGCGCTGGTCGCCGCGCCACCATCACCGCACACGGGCGCGTGGGTGCACTGGGTGCCGTTACCGGCGATGCGGCTGATCGTCCCCGATGGTGAGACCGTGCGCAACTCGCTGTCACCGGTGTCGGCGACGAACGCGTTCCCAGCCGAATCGACCGCCACCCCCGCAGGTGAGCTCAGCTGGGCGCTGGTCGCCGCGCCACCATCACCGCACACGGGCGCGTGGGTGCACTGGCCTGGATCTTGCATTAACGCCCCGCGCCCCGACGTGAGCCGGGGCGCGGGAACGTCCGCCTGAGCAGGGAGAATACGGGGTGTGAATACTCGCAATCGACTGCTGGGAGGATCACCCATATGG
>JALYUQ010000250.1 GCA_030853685.1 Actinomycetota bacterium
CCTGCGCACGTGCCTCTTCTCGCTCAACGAGACCGACCTCCGCGCGCCGCTGCGCGAAGGAGCCGATGACGAGGAGCTCGAGCAGATCATCCGCGACGCGGTCTGGCGCAAGGAGCTCAAGCACCACGTCGGCGAGCCCGGCTTCATCCAGCCGGCGAGGTCGATGTCGGCTATCGGAGGGTGAGCGGGCGTGCGCGACGGTTGATCGAGCGTCGGTTGGCGGTCGGCGACGGGGGGCGACGGGAGACGGGGGGGGGACGGGAGTCCGATCTTTCAGCGGGAGGTGTCGAGCTGGAGACCGAGCGCTGTACGCAAGCTGGTAAGGCCGGTGTCGGTGAGCTGGACGGCCCGGCGCTGGGGGGCGCGGCGCAGCCAGTGCAGGGCGAACAGCTGGTCGGCGAGCGCGGCACCGAGGCCGCCGGCGAGGTGGTGGCGCTGTTCTGTCCAGTCCAGGCAGTAGCGGATCGGCGGTCGCCGGCGGGCGAAGAGCGCGTCGAGGTCGATACCGAGATCGCCCAGAAGGGTGGCACCATGGTCGGTGAGGCGGTAGTCGATGTCGTGGCCGGCGGCGGAAAGCCGGTCGGTGGTGGCGCTGTCGGGTTGGTGGAGGCCGTCGCCGCCGGCGAGCGCGCCGCGGTCGATGAGCGCGCGCATGAGTGCGACGCCGAGCCGTCCGGCGAGGTGGTCGTAGCACAGCCGGCCTTGGCGCAGCGCGTGCGCGCGGTTGCCCTGGCGCAGCGAGCGGACCGGAATCGGTGGGGCGATCTGCGCCAGCGCCTCCAGCGCGGCGACGACGCGCGGGGAGGCGATGCGGTAGTAGCGGTGACGCCCCTGGCGCTCGACGTGGAGCATTCCGGCCTGAGACAACTTGGACAGATGCTCAGAGGCGGTTGAGGCGGCCACGCCGGCTTCGCTGGCCAGGGCGCTGGCGGGCAGGGCGCGCCCGTCGGCGAGCGCGAACAGGATGCGGGCGCGGCGGGGGTCGGAGAGCAGGGCGGCCGGGATCGAGATGTCGGCGTCGCCGCTCACCACGGGCACGGTAGCGCCGCGACGATTCGGCGGGCACCGAAGCGAATCAGGCGCACACTGACGGCATGACCCAAGAACAGCCGTCAACGGCGAGCGCCTCCGGGCATGCGCGGTCCTGCGCACCCAACAAGACATGGGTGCTCGTAGCGGTGTGCCTGGGCCAATTCATGGTCCAGCTCGACCTGACGATCGCCAACGTCGCGCTGCCCAGCATCGGCGGCGACCTCGGCGCGTCGGTGTCGGGATTGCAGTGGGTGATCGACGGCTACAGCCTCGCGCTCGCCAGCCTGCTCTTGGTCGCCGGACGGATCGGGGACCGCTCCGGCCACAAGCGGGTGTACCTCACCGGCCTGGGGCTGTTCGCAGTCGGATCGGGGCTGTGCGCGCTGGCCGGATCGGCGGACTGGCTGATCGCCTTCCGGGTGCTCCAGGGCGTCGGCGCGGCGATCGAGCTGCCAGCCACCCTGGCGATCCTCAGCCACACCTTCACTGGGGAGCGCGAGCGCGCCCAGGCCGTCGGGATCTGGGCGGGCGCCGCCGGCAGCTCGCTGGTCGTCGGCCCGGTCCTCGGAGGCGGGCTCATCGCGGCGTTTGGCTGGCAGGCTGTGTTCCTCGTCAACCTGCCGATCGCGCTGGTCAGCGTCGCGCTCACCCTCGCCAATGTGCGCGAGACCGTCGAGCCCGACAGCGGTGGACTCGACCTGCCCGGCCAGCTGCTGGGCGCAGCCGCGCTGGTCCTGCTGGCAGCCGGCGCGATCGAGGGCGGGCTGCACGGCTACGGCAGGCCACTGCCGCTATGCCTGCTTGTGGGCGGCGCGCTCAGCCTCGTCGCGTTTGTTGCCGTCGAGCGCATCAGCGCGCATCCGATGCTGCCGCTGGGCTTCTTTCGCCGCCCGGCCTATGCGGCCGCCAATGCCGACGGGCTGGTCATGGGCTTTGTCACCTTCGGCGTCCTGTTCCTGTTCGCGCTGTTCTTCCAACAGGTACAAGGTCACTCGGCGATCGCCGCCGGGCTGCGCTTCTTGCCGCTGACGATCGCGTTCGTGATCGCCGGGCCGCTGGTCGGACGCATGATCGACCGCGTCGGCCACCGCCCCCCCATGACTGTCGGGTGCGCGCTGATGGGCCTCGGCGTCCTGTTGCTCTTGCGTGTCGATGCGCACAGCGACTACGCGGCCGTGGCGTGGCCGTTTGCGATCATCGGCGTCGGCTACGGCCTGACCTCCACGCCAATGGCCGCCGCGGTGCTGGGCGCCGTTCCCCACCAGCGGGCGGGCATGGCCTCCTCGACCAACCTCACGGCCCGCGTAGCCGGCGGCGTGTTCGGCATCGCGATCCTCGGCGCCTCCGTGCCCACCACTTCCGGCGCCGTTTCCTCGCAAGCATTCACTTCAGGCATGCACGCTGCGCTGATCATCGCCGGTGCCGTCGCAGTCACCGGCGCCGTCGTGGCGGCAGCGTTCATCCGATCACCGGCCAACAAGCAGGCGCTCGGCCGCTGAGAAACGCAACCACTGGGCACGCCCGTTGCCTTGCTCATGGAAAGGTGATGATCGAATGCTGGACCTTCTATTTCCGCCCGCTGAGCAGACCCGCGTTCGAGACCAGGAATGGCACCACGAAGTTCAACGCGCATCGCACCCAGGCGGCGGTCGTGGCGTGACCCGAAGTGATCACGGCGCCCTGGTTGATCACCGTCAGCACGACACCGACGAAGAGGGCGATCCGGATCGTTCGGCGCAGATTCCGCCGCAGCGCGCAAAACGCGACCGCTTCGCGCACGGCCGCGCGCTGACCGGCGA
>JALYUQ010000251.1 GCA_030853685.1 Actinomycetota bacterium
GGCCAGCGGCGCTCCGTGCGCCGGGGAGAGGATGTTGTTGGCCGAGAGCATCAGGATCCGGGCCTCCGCCTGTGCCTCAGCGGAGAGCGGGAGGTGCACCGCCATCTGGTCGCCGTCGAAGTCGGCATTGAAGGCGTGGCAGACCAACGGATGAACCTGAATCGCCTTGCCCTCCACCAGGATCGGCTCAAAGGCCTGAATACCTAAACGGTGGAGCGTCGGCGCGCGGTTGAGCAGCACCGGATGCTCGTGGATGACCTCCTCCAGCACGTCCCACACCTCGGGGATCATCGAATCGACCATCTTCTTGGCCGCCTTGATGTTCTGCGCGGACTTGCGCTCGACCAGCCGGGCCATGATGAACGGCTTGAACAGCTCGAGCGCCATCAGCTTGGGAAGCCCGCACTGGTGCAGGCGCAGCGACGGGCCCGAGACGATCACCGAACGACCCGAGTAGTCCACGCGCTTGCCGAGCAGGTTCTGGCGAAAGCGGCCCTGCTTGCCCTTGAGCATGTCGCTGAGCGACTTGAGCGGCCGGTTGCCCGGACCGGTGACCGGACGCCCGCGGCGGCCGTTATCGAACAGCGCGTCCACGGCCTCTTGGAGCATCCGCTTCTCGTTGTTGACGATGATCTCAGGGGCACCGAGGTCGAGTAGCCGCTTGAGACGATTGTTGCGGTTGATGACGCGGCGATAGAGGTCGTTGAGATCCGAGGTCGCGAAGCGGCCGCCGTCGAGCTGCACCATCGGGCGCAATTCGGGAGGGATTATGGGAACGGCCTCCAGGATCATCATCTCCGGCCTGTTGCCGGAGCTGATAAACGCGGAGACGACCTTCAGCCGCTTGACCGCGCGGACCTGCTTCTGGCCCTTGCCGGTCTTGACGAGCTCCTGCAGCTCAGCCGACTCCGCCTCCAGGTCGACCTGCTGGAGCAGGTCACGCACGGCCTCGGCCCCCATTCCCCCGCGGAAGTACTCACCGAAGCCGTAGGGCGAGCCGAAGCGCTCCTTGAGCTCACGGAACGTCGTCTCGTCGTTGACCACGTCCTTGGACTTCATCGTCTTGAAGAGGTCCCACACCTGGCGCATCCGCTCAGCGGCGTCCTCGACGTAGGCCTCGGTGTCGTCGATCTCGGACTGGAAGCCCTTGCGCAGCTCCTTGAGCATCTTCTCGCGCTCCTCGGAGGACAATTTGGCCACGTTCACCTCCAGCGTCTCGGCCCACAGATGGTCATCGTCTGAGAAGCTGCGACCGGTCTTGGCGCTCTGGAGAAACTGCTCGCGGCGAGCCAGCGACTCCTGGAGCTCCAAGATCCGCTCCGCCTTCTCGGCGGCGTAGGCGTCGAGCACCTTGTTCACTTCGCCCTCGAGCGACTCGACGTCGCGGTCACGGGCCTCATCGTCGACCCAGGTCACCATCGACGCCGCGAAGTAGAGAACCTTCTCCAGCTCCTTGGGAGCCATGTCGAGCAGATAGCCGATCCGGCTCGGGACGCCCTTGAAGAACCAGATGTGCGAGACGGGGGCGGCGAGGTCGATGTGACCCATGCGCTCGCGGCGGACCTTCGAGCGCGTTACCTCCACGCCGCAGCGCTCGCACACGATGCCCTTGTAGCGGACCCGCTTGTACTTGCCGCAGTAGCACTCCCAGTCCTTGGTCGGGCCGAAGATGCGCTCGCAGAAGAGCCCGTCCTTCTCGGGCTTGAGCGTGCGGTAGTTGATCGTCTCCGGCTTGGTTACCTCACCGGAGCTCCAGGAGCGGATCTGCTTGGAGGACGCGAGGCTGATCTCGATAGCGTCGAAGTTGTTGATGTCGATCAAAGTTAGTCCTTAGTGCTTGGGTCTTTGCGAGTCCTTAGTCTTTGTAGCTCTGGTTGTGGCTGCGCAGGGCGATCAGCGAAGCTCCTCGGCCTCACCCGGCTCGAGCACCGGCTCCAGCATCGGGTCCACGTCACTTGCGAAGTCCTCGGCGGCGAGACCGTCGCCGGACTCCAGCTCGGGCTCGTGGAGCTCAGCCTCCTCTCCCGAGGCCTCGACCGTCTCGCCCTCGTGCTCGACGGACT
>JALYUQ010000223.1 GCA_030853685.1 Actinomycetota bacterium
GGCAGAGCCCGCCGAGCTTCAGCATCGCCAACGCGATCAGCGCGGCGGGTGAGTGAAACCCGAACGCTTGACGGGTGATCAGCCGGATCTGAGTATTCAGCTGCTCGACCCGGCTGTTCGACAATCCGTGCTTGATCGCGGCGAGGATCCCGTCACGCTGCGCGGTGATCGTACGGGCGAGCTTCACGAACGACGGCATCCGACATCGTCGCGCCCACGCGAGCCACTGCCCCAGGAGCTTCTCGGCCTTACGCGGGGAGACACGGTAGATCTGCCGGAGCTGCTCCTTCAGCAGGTACGCCCGGTACAACGGCCCGTTCGTCTTCTGAATCTCGGCGAGCTTCGCCTGCTGGCGATCGGTGAGGTTCTCCGGGTTCTTCCAGACCGCGAACCGGGCGCCCTTGAGGTCGCGGGCGAGCTCCATGTTCCCCTGCCGGCGGGCCTCGTTCCAGACCTCGCGACGGACCTCATCCAGCGCGTCGGTCGCCAACTGGATCACGTGGAACGGATCGACGCACCGGACCGCCTTCGGGCACCGCTCCGCGACCGGGCCGCTGATCCAGCCCGCCATGTCGCACGACACCAACTCGATCTGTTTGCAGCGCTCTTCCCCGAGCAGATCGAAGAACCTCTCGACCGTCTTGCGGTCCCGGCCCGCGGCCGCCCAGATCAGCCGGCCGGTGTGATGATCGACGACCACGGTCAGGTACCGCTGCCCCTTCTTGTGCGAGATCTCGTCGATCCCGATCCGTCGCAGCCCGTCCAGCAGATCGACCCGGCGACGCGCCTCAGCGCAGACCCGCTCAAGGATCGACCCGACCGAGCGCCACGCGATCCGCTGCAACTCGCAGACCGCCGATTTCGAGCAATGGCACGCCAGCCACGCGACCTGATCGTCGAAGCTGCGGGTGAACCTGGCGTCATGACGAGCCCACGGCATCGCGCGGACCACCACCCCATGCCGCCGGCAGAACACCCTCGGCGCATCAGCCTCGATGAAACACAGGGTCGTGCCGAGATCCAGCGCCCGCCACCGACGCCGGCCCTCACCGAGGTCATATCCCGGGCATCGACGCCGGCACACCCCGCACCGATCCCGCTCACGCCAGGACGGTCGCACGCTCACGATCACCTCCCCCTCGCTGCCAGTCGTTACATCCTCAACCACCGTCCGTTGCAGCCCAAGCAGCCGCGCCCATACCCTGATACCGCGCACGTCGCATCGCCTCCAAGAGATTCCAGCATTCGAGAAGCCGGAAACCCTAGGCAGCGCGCGGCGTGCGCGCCATCCTCAGCCGCTCACCATGCCCACGGAAACGTCACAAGCGCCGCAAAAGGGATCGCGCGGACCTCGGCGGGCCGGCGCGCCCTCCTGGTTGAAGGCGAGGGCGGTTGGGAGCCGGCCCGCGGCGCGATCTGGGTGCGCGCATCCGTCCCGACGCGACGGTCTGGGGCGCAGGGCGCTGTAATCAAGCGACGTCCCGGCCTACTACCTACGTCGGTTTATCGGGTACTCCTCTTAGCGCTTGCGCGCGGTCAGCACTCGGCGGATGTAAAGAGAGGCGGTACTCCGACGCGGATACGACGACGTACTCGACAGTCAGGTCGAGGCGGCCCATCTCCCACAACCGGCGGAAGCCGTCACTCTAGATCGCCCCCTTGCGCCGGTTGTCCTCACGGCACACCATCTGGCAGTTGGCTGCATCAGTCTTACGCGGTGCGTCCCCGACTCGTCATCCCCCGCCTTGACCTCGCCCCGACGCTCCAGGCGGCTGGCGTCAACCCGTTGCGCCTGCGTCGGAAATCGCAAATTCTGCTGACCTCTGAGAGTGGGATGGACTCCGAGCCCTATTCTCGCCGCCAGCCGACAGCCCTGCGGTTCCCCCCGGCGGCGTAACGCACGACTCTCCGGCTGAGTACGGCAGGGAATAGTTGGCGAGGATGGGTGCGAGTGTGCGTGGTAGGCCGTATCGGGCCTACTCGACGCACATGCCGTCACAGTGGGCGGTGGGGCGGACGCGGCGGTTGGGAGTGACTCGCGAGGTCGTTCACGACCGTCGCGGCGCATCGGTTGACTGGCTCGTGCTCCCAGAACCGCAGCACGCGCCACCCCGCGTCGCGCAATCGGGCTGCGTCTCGGGAATCACGCTCGCGGTTTCGCTCGATCTTGCTTGACCAGTATTCGCTGTTCGCTCGCGGCTGGCGATGATGCTCGGGGCATCCATGCCAGAAGCAGCCGTCTACGAACACGGCGAGCCGACGCGCGGTGAACGCGATGTCCGGCCGGATCGCCCGTCCCGCGTCTGGGCGAATCGCGAAGTCCACGCGGAACCGCAGCCCAACAGCGCGCAGCGCTTGGCGCAGCGCTAGCTCAGGAGTCGTGTCGCGGCGACGGTTCGCTCGCGGTCGTCGCGGTCGCCGCGGGCGAGGAAGGACGTGGGCTGACGGACATCGCCGTTGGTCACGACTTCCGCGGTCGGCCGGCCCTCTTGCGGGGGAACTCGATGATCTCGCCATCCGCGCCGGGCAAAGCGTCCTCGACGCGAGCTCGACGATAGAGGCGCACCTGCTCGAACAGCGTGTCGGCCGACGGCTCGGCGCTGAGGATCAGCGCCCCGATGATCTCGTGGCGAGGGATAGTCCCGTACCCGCCGTCCTTGAGCGCGCCGCGCAGCATCTCGTCGAGTCGCTTGACGACCGCCGGCGGGAGCGAGATCGACATGGTCTGCCGGTCGACCATGTCGTGCAGCGGATCCATCCGTCGCTGCGCGGGGCTGGGTGGTGGGTCAGGCATCCGTGTCGACGCGTCCGATCGCAAATATATATTTTCGATCTAATATGCCTATCGGTCTGATCATCACCGCACAGTTTCTCGACAGGAGCGGCGGAAGGCAACTAACCGGCGCAAAATGCTCGCGGTTCGCGCACGACGGTGGCCCGTCAAGCCGCCAGTCGTTAGCCTCCCGCCCGCCGTGCTGCCGGGCGACCATCCAAAGCGGCCGGCGCGCCTGATGCTCCGCGCGATGGGCTCGCCGGACGCTGAGCAACAAGGAGGCGCGCGCGCGTCGTCGCGGGGTCCGGCTGTCGCGGAGTTTTTCGCTGGGATCGGCCTGGTCAGGCTTGGTGTGGAGCGCTCGCGATGCCATGTGGTGTGGGCGAACGACATCGAGGAGTCGAAGCGGACTCTTTACGCGGCGAACATGGGCGTGGGCGCCTATCTCGTGATGATGAGCGCTCGGCTTGCCCATGCCCGGCGGCTGCTGACCTGCGATGGCAACCTGTTCCTCCTAGAGAAGCGGGGAGACGCTTCCGTCTTTGAGGTCCATGCGGGCGACCGCACGGTTGATCGCCTCGGCGTTCGGGAGCGCCGCGCAGCGCTCGGCGAGCCCGCGGGCCACGTCGATCCTGGTGACCTGCTCAAGCAGCTTTCCGGTGACCTGCCAGCCCAGCGCTTCGGCGGCCGACTCCTCGTCGGCGTAGATCACATCCCGAAGGATGTCGATCAGCAATCCGATCGTCATCAGGTTCTGGCCATCATCAGTCTCGAAGAGGTACTCGACCAGGTCGAGCAGCAGGTTCCGGATGTCCTCGTCGAGCTGCTTGAGCGTCTGTACGGCCTGCAGGCGCGGCGCGCGCAGTTTGTCGAGCAAGGGTGGGTCTTCGCTGCGCTGGTCAAGGCGCGTGCGCTCGTACTCGAGGTAGAGGTCGGCTTGCTCCATGAGCGCTGGGCGCTGTCCCTGCTTCCAGGCGTCGTAGAGGATGTTCGGCATCTCGATGATCGTCATCCGACGCTTCGACGGTCTGCTGACCGGCAGGCGCGTTTCGGGCTCGTCACGGACACTGTTGCCGGTTGCGAGCAGGAGGACGTCGAATGGCAGACGCGGCTCGCTGTCGTCAGGCAGCTGTACGGCGCCGGCGCTCTCGACCGCGTGCAGGAGCTGGCCGGCGTACGCCTCCAGCTGGGCCGTGTTGCCCTCCTCGAAGATCACTACGCGCGGGACAAGGGGCTGGCCCGTCTGGAGGACCTCCTTGGTGAACTCCGATGGGCGGAACTTCCCCGCCAGGTCAAGATAGCCAAGCAGCCGTGCGGCATCGAAGTCAGGATCCACCAGCACGACTTTCGTCTCGCGTTGGTCGGGGATCTCGAGCTCGCAGGCGTTGCCGAACTCGCGGGCGAAGGTGCTCTTGCCGGTTCCGGGAGCGCCGACCAACATTGCGATGTCGCGGTTCAGCCACGCACGGACGACGCGCCCGACAAGCCCGGGGGCCAGCGCGACGCCGGCGCGTTCCATTGCGCCCTCGATACGACCAACGACATCGGCGATCGTCCCCAGCGGTGGGGCGGGCGGCGGCGCGACCGGCGCCTTCAAGAACTCGAGCAGCGCCTCGCCAGAGATCGGCGCATCCTCGAACGCCGAGGTTGTGTCGACCGTGGCGGTGTCGGTCGAGTAGACCTTCCCGATCAAGCCGTCGCGGTCGAGCTTCAGCTCGTTGACCACGAGGTCGACGAGCTCCTGCACGGTCTCCACGCTCTGCTTGCGATACATCCACGCCCCGAGCGCGACCAGCGGGATCGGGCCGCGCGGAAGCAATTGGCCGTCAGCAACGATCCGAGCAGCCATGTCGCTCACGAGCGCCCATCGCGATCCGTCGGACCGATAGAACAGGGGGTCCCCCGACTTCGCGCGGTCTGTGCGCTGTCGCTGAAGCGTGGTCCCAGCGGGGTATCTCGCCGCGACCCAATCGCCGGCTCCCGGCTGGAAATACGGGCGATCGGGGTTGGCACCGTCGACTTGCCACCGCTGTCGCAGCGCGGCCCGCCGCGATCAGCGTCCGTCGGATCGAGCGGGCGACCAGCGGCATACCCCATGTCGTCGCCACTGCCAAGCTGTTGCGCCGCCGTCCCGAACTCATGGAACGCCACGACAACGGCGCGATCGAGTTCGAGGGGGAGCGATGGGCTCCACGCGAGATCGTCCGTCAGCGCCACGAGCAGACCAGAGACACGCCGGGCAACAGGACCCTGACACGCCTGCTCGTGGCCGTTCTCGAACTCGCGCTGGTCTGCCAGGCCGCAGCGCCAGCGGAGCTCAAGGCGGCCGTCGCCACGCATGTCGAAGCGATCGCACGATGCCTGCGACTCGAGCCATTCGCCTCCCTGCGTAAGGCGCGCCGGCATCTACGCGTGGGCGCTTTCGCGATGCGAGAGGAGCGAACTGACGAGCGCTATCGCCGCGCCCGCGCCTTGCTCCACGAGCTGCTGCGTGACCGCCATTGGGACCCCCGCAACCAGGTCAGCGGCGAATGGGCCTTCGCGCACCTCGCCGATCGCGTCTACCAGGCCTTCGCCGGCATTGTGATCGCGCACGCCTTCGACCTAGCCCCCGCGGAGGCCCTCGGCACCAGCGGCCCCCACTTCGCCAGCGGGGACTATCAGCTCTGGATCGACGCAGTTCCCCCGAGCGAGGTCCTGCACAACTGGCGTGATGACACCTCCGCGCCCACGGCGCTGCGCCCAGACCTCGTCCTGCGACGAATTGCTGATGGCGAGGTCGCCCTCCTAGATGCCAAGTACCGTTCCGCCGGGACCCGAGCGACGCCGGAGTCGCTGTCCGAGGTCCAGCTGTATCTGCAGGCCTTCGGCGCGCTCGAGGTTTCCGTCCTCTTCCCACCAACGATCACGACCGGCGCCGTCGAGCCCCAGTCGATCACCAACGGTCATTTCGGGCTCACCGAGCTTCCTCTCCGCCCCCAGCCCGACCTTGACGAGTACGTGCGCGAGAAGCTTCGCCCGGCGATCGAGCGGACCTTCCACGCGCCGGTCGGCGAACCCAAGCAGGCCGCCGACGCGGCGCTAGAGGAACGCAGCGCCAACGTCGCACAAGGCGCTGCCGTCCGCACCCTGATCGCCGATGGAGAAGTCGTACGACTGACCCAGCCCAACGCGCTGCTGGCAACCGAGAACCACCTTCGACGCCTCCTCAGCGCCGTCTGGGAGACCCTCCCCGAGGACATCCAAAAGATGCTGCTCACCGCCGAGTACTTCGGCGATCAGGTGCCCGAAGGCTACGACCACTCCGGGCCGGTGCTAGGACTGTTCGCGGCGTGCGAGGCGCTGATCCGCACGCGGCTGTTCCAGCCCGCAGATCAGGCGGTGGGTGGCGCCTACCGGCGCGTTACCTTCGGCGCGGGAGCGCTCACGCTCAAACGCCTCCCCAAATGGAACAGCGGACCCGAGGAACAGCTACGGCGCTGGGCTACACGCCAGCCCGGAACCGATATCGAGCAACTCGGCCGATGCGGCCGAGCGATGCTCGGCGCCAACAAGTGGCGCATCTCGGCGGCCCACGCCTTCCTGGTCGACAAGAAGACCTGGGACGACACGCACATCGTCATCCTCGACCGCGAGCGTGGTCTTCTGGTGCAGCTGTGCGAAGCACTCCCCGACGCCTAGTCCTAGTCGTAGACGGAATCGGAGCTCCAGCCCCGCCCGGTAGGTCCTCGATCCCCGACCACAGCTAGCGGTCGGTCGAACTCGTCGCGCTCGCCGGCTGGCGTGCCTGACTCACGATGTCCTCTCTTCACTGGCATGACCCAGATCGGCGGGTCGGCGCTAGGAAGCGCCCTCTCAGCCCCTCGGACACCGCGACGGTCAAGCGCAGTGCCGCGGAGCCGCCGCACTGCGTCCACGGCGCGTGCAGTTCGCCGGAGCCGACCATAAGCGGCAAGCGACGAAATGGCGCTGCCCGACCGGGGAATGCCGGCCGGCGTGTGGGGCAAAGCCGACCGCCTGCACCCGCGGATCCCGCGCGAGTCCAAGCGGCACAAGGCCCTGTACCGCAAGCGCGGCAACGTCGAGTGCGAGTTCGGACGCCTCAAGCACGAGTGGGGCTTGCTTCCGCTACGCGTCCGCCGCCTCGATCGAGTGCAGCTTCACGCCGACCTCACGATTCTCGCGCAGCTCTCCTGCGCGCTAGCCCGCTCGCGGGCGCAAGCCGTCCCGCTCGCGGCGTAAGCCGCGCCACCAACCCAACGGTCGCCTTCCCCTCCGCGAGCCGACGCGCCCGGAGCGCGCCGGCGCACTCCTGGCGCAGCGTCTCGCACCGCTCGCACAACGCTCCGACCGACGTGTCCGCCTGACGGCCGCACTTCCCCTCGAATCGCCCGAAGCCCACGCACGTCCGCAGGCTCAGAGCCCGCGAATCAGCATCGCGCGTCTGCCGCCGAGTTTCGCCAATCGTTTCATCAAACCCTCCCAGGGGCGTCTTGCGCAGTGCGTCGCCATCGACGGCTCCGACCTCCCCGCCTACGCGAACGGCCAGCGGTTCGTCTCGAAGAACGGCCGGGAGCGCGACCCTGACGAGTACAGCGACCCCGATGCCTTGTGGGGGCATCGCTCGGCCGTCTCTACTTGCAAGGGCGGCGGGTACTACGGCTACAAGATCCACGCGGCTGTCTGCACCGCGACGGACCTCCCGTTGGCGTGGACGACAGAGACGGCGTGGCGTGATCGGGCAGATGCCGCGATCCATGCAACCGTCGTGGATGGGGCCGTTGTCGTAACCCCTTGTCCATGATCGCCGCCTCGATAGCGAACCCGCGACCCGTCGCCGCTTCTGGCCCATCTCGGGGTTTCAGTTCCAGCAGACCGGCGAGTACCCCGTCAAGGCATCCGGCGAGCGCTTCGCTGTGCGCCCGGAGCTTCCGTGTGAAGCGGTAGCACGCCCACTCGGACGGAGCGTCGCCGCCGAGAACGGCCCGCAGCGCGTCGTGCTCGCGGACGAGGAGAACGGTGCGCGTCCATGTAGGCAGGCTGTAGAGCGACTTGACGAGGGCCATGCCGACCATCGATCGGATCGGGTAGCCCGGCCGTCCCGTCCAGTTCAGACCCGCAACCTCCGGGGAATCCAAGAGCCCTGCAAGCTCGAAGACCGCCGAGCGCGGTGGTACCTTCTGAATGTCCACGGAGCTTGTACCTCGGTGGTCCGGACCCCCGGACGTTGACGCGTCGCGGGGCTCGCTTTTTCAACTGCTGAAGTCTATGATACCGGTACCGTCGGACGGTAAATCTCCTGCAAAGAACGGAAAGCCGGCCTTGACGAACGACACCGTGACGCTGGGACTACAGGGCGACGTTTCGCTGGCCAAGTTCGCCGACGCTGTGCGCGGGTTCGCGAACTTGATCCAAGCCCTGTCGGCCGAAGAGCGCGTGCCTAGCGCCCGATGGGAGGTGACCGGCCTTGAGGCCGGGAGCGCAGCGGCGACGGCGACGGGAATCGCGGACGGGGCCGAAGAGGGCATCAGTCGAGTCGTGGTCGCCTATCTCGAAGTCGGACGCGCGCTGATGGACGGCACGACGATTCCCTACGCGGCCCACATACGCGATCACGCGGTTGGGCTGGCGAGGTTGCTCGGCGATGGCGTAGACGCCATTACGTTCGAGACCGCCGACGACGAGGCAACGATTGTTGCGGCCCCACCGACGACGATGGACGCACCGACCGCCCTAACGGAGAGCTGGCAGGCCTACGGAACGGTGACCGGGCGCGTCCAGACGCTGACGAACAGAAGTAGGCTGCGGTTCGTTCTTTACGACGCGCTCCACGACAAGGCCGTCTCCTGCTACATCGCCGAGGGCATGGAGGACGAGGCGCGCGACATCTGGGGCAAATTGGCGACGGTTGAGGGTTGGGTCTCGCGTGATCCGGTGACCGATAGACCGCTTAGCGTTCGCCGGATTCGCCGGATTGTCGTGGATGACGAGGGCGACCCGCGCGGCTACGAGCGGGCGCGAGGTGCTGTCCCGCGCGGCGAGAAGGACCGCGCCGAAATCCGCATCAGGCGAGTGCGGGATGCCTGGCGCTGATCTCTTCTACTTGGACGCCAACGTGCTGCTTGCGTACATCGACGGAGATTCCGACCGGATCGGCGTCGTGGCCGAACTCTTCCGACAAGCTCGCGCGGGAGACATAGAACTCGTGACCTCAGTCCTTACTCAGACCGAAGTCGCATACGGGGCGAGCGAGGGAGAGTCGGGCCGACTCGATGCCGAGGTCGAGGCGAAGATCGACGAACTCTGGAAGCCAGCCTCGCCATTGAAGATGGTAGAGCTGTCCCCGGCGGTTGCGCAGGAAGCACGCGCGATCATAAGGGCCGAATTTGCCGACGGCCGTTCGGGGCTCAAACCGCCGGATGCAATCCACCTCGCTACCGCTAAGCGCATGGCGGTAGCGGCGTTCTACACCTACGACAAGCCGCTCCAGCGACACCGGCCGAGCGTGAGTTTCCCGATCACGGAGCCGATCATCCAACAAGCGCAGTTCCCCGGCACCTAATCCCGAGTTTCGCCCCTCCGTGGTGCGCGGCGACCACAAGGCGCCGATGTGCGAGCACGGAGAGTGGACGTCCGCCGGAGCCGACTACAAGCGGCAGGCAACCAAATGGCGCTGCCCGACCGGCGAGTGACCGAGCGCGTGCGACGCGACGCCGGCTGCGGTCTTGCCATGGAACGCGACCCAGGCCGGGGCATATCGCTCGATCCTGTCGACCAATCCGTCGATGTCGTAGCGGGCGCCCAGCCCGGCGTCAGAGCTAGCGGCGATCGTCTTGGCCAGGTCGGTGAGGCCGATGCCGAACTCCAGGATGCGTGCATCGTCCGGTGGCGTCAGCGGCTCGCTCACCAACCGGGATTGGTACAGCAGCGGCCAGAACTCGTTGCCGGGACCGGCGTAATAGTGACCACGTTTCGTCGACGTGTCCCCGACAGCGGTTCGGCAGAAGACCACCCGCAGGCCCGGCGCGAGTAGCCGGGGAGGACGCTCACGCGGCCTCGATCTGGCCGACGAGCCACCCATCGTCGGCGAGCTGGGTCACGGCATCGGCGGGATCGAGCGCGAGACGCACGAAGCGGACTGTGTTGCCGACAGCGCTGCGCCACGGGTCATGCGCCTCCGCACTCGACATCTCCTGCTGGTCGGGATCCCTGGGATACACAAGCGCTCCGGGGGCCTTTCCATCTGACGCGAAGCGCGCAAGGTAGGACGTGAGCTGGTACAGGTCACCACGGTCAACACCGTCCGGCCTTTCCTTGGTGTTGACGAGACGCTTGTACTTGGCGTCGACGACGGCGACGACGTCACCGGAACGACGGACGAGGACGTCCGGCCTGAGCCGGCCCATGCGGATGGTGTCGTCGGCCTGGCTGTGCAGCAGTCGTTCGTGGGAGGAGGTCGTCGTCCCATGCTCGACGTCACGACCCGGGGCGGCGCGACGGACGCAGTTGAGCACGAAGAGTTCCCACAGTTCGGCCACATCGAGCAAGAGTCCCTCGGCCTGGCCTTCCTCGCTGCTGGCGACAAATCCGCGGAGCTTGGCGATGCGCCATGAAAGCTCGGCAGCCTGCCTGAACGGCCGCGTGATCGGCGTGTAGCGGATGCGGCGCAGATCCCGCTCGCTTGGCAGGCGCGGGCGGGCGCCCACCGCGGCGCGCAGTAGCGGCAGCACCTCCTCGACGCGCGGCGTATGCCAGTGATCGTGGCCGATGTGATTGGTCAGCGTTCGTTCCGCAGCAACAAGGGTGCGCGACACGTCGTTGTCGAGGTCGCGGAATCGGCGCACCGACCCGACATGATGGGATCCACTGCCACGCAGCCGAGCGGTGCGGCGAACATCGAGGCGCCCGCGGACGTAGAAGCCGGCCTCCTCGTGGTCGCGCCGAAAGGCTGGTGGCCCGTGGCGCGATGCCAGTGCGACGCGCTGAGACCAAACAGCAGCCATGAGCAGCGCGATGAAGCTCTCGGATTGGAGCTGACGCGAGCTGTGCGGGACCGCGATGAGGTTCAGTGCTTGGGACAGCCACTGCTCGATTACGCTCGTTCCGAGGCGGGGCTCGATAATGAGTCGGCGCCCCTCGAACGACAGCTCACCGATGTAGCGGCCCGCCTGCCAGCGACCAAACGGATCGCGGGAGACCACGAAATCGTCGGCCTCGTCCGCTGGCTCCCCCAGGCGAATGACGTGGTCGGACGCGCGAACATGGTCCTGCAGACGGGCCAACCAGACTGCTTCGTCGTCACTGGCGTCAAACGGCGACAGGTCCTTGACGATGAGCGGTTCGGTCACTGCGGCGGTGTCAGAAAGACGTCACGGAGCCGTGCTAGTTCGGTTCGGCGCATGTCTGTGTCGATTCCCGCGAGGTACTCAGCGAGGAGCGGCTCAAGAGAGTGCCTCCACAGGTCCCGCAGCGGCGGGCGGGGCTTGCCTTGGCCCCACAAGTAGCTCCGCGGGCGATGGCCCTTGGGACGCACCCTTGGCCAGCGGGCGATGAGCCCGGCGATGTCGAAGAAGTAGGTATGGCCGACCTTGTACTGCTCGCCGAGGAGGTTGGAGTCGGCAATCTGGTCGTTGAGCGCACCGGCGCGGTCTGCCAGCCAGTCGATCTCGTCGCGAAAACGATCGAAGGGGTTGTGCCGAACGCGGAGCTTGGTGTCGGCGTCCTCGCCGAGCGCGGCCCACTTCTGCTCGACAACCGGCGCGATGAGGTCTTGAACGAAGCCCGAGGGCAGCCAGAGAAAGCGTCGGCGGAGCGCGAAGTCGAGCTGCTCAACGCTCTGGTCGATGAGGTTCATCGTGCCAATGAAGAAGAGGTCGGCGGGCAGCGTCACCGAGCGGACGTCCTGGTCCTCGTCGAGCGCAGGGAGGTCGATGGTCTCGCCGCGGTCCTCCAGCAACGAGAACAGCTCGCCGAACAGCCGGCTGACGTCGGTGCGGTTGATCTCGTCGAGGATCAACACCCACGGCAACGGTGCGCGTTCCCCGGCCTCGTCACGGGAGGCGTTGATGTCACTGATGAGCTGCAGGAGGTAGCCGTCGACGGGAACGGTCCCTTCGTTGGTCATCCGCAGGCCGCGGACGAAGTCCTCGTACGAGTACGCCTGATGGAGCTGACGGCGCCGGACCTGCGTGTTGATGGTCTCGTCGATGTGGGCGACATCGCGGAGATAGGGGACCGGACCCCAGCGCCGCAGCGCTTGGTGGTACAGGAGTCGCCGGGCGAGTGCCTTTGCTTCATAGGTCTTTCCGGTTCCTGGCGGGCCGTACAAGACGACCTGGCGCTTGAACTCCAGGGCATCCAAGTTGCTGACGCCGGCGCCACTGTCGTCGTCATTCAGATCGCCGGGATCCCAAGCCTCATACAGCGGCGAGTAGTAGAAGTCGATCTCGCCGTCGCCGACGTTCCCGTCCGGCAGGAGTTCGGTGACCTTCTCTCGGATCGCAAGAAGTTGGCGATCGATGTCCTCCTCGGCTTCTTAATCGGTGCCCTCTCCCGCCTGGTCGCCGTCCTCGACCAGGCCGATGAGCTGGTCGCGGATGCGGTACTTGTGGGGTGCGCTGGCGATGCGCTCGAACTCGTCGGGGAAGAGCAGGTGCAGCAGGATCTGCCGCATCATGTGCTCGCCGCCGTCGTCCTCGACGAGCCACGCCTTGAAATCCCATGGGTCGGCAAGTACGTCGCGGCGCCTCTGCTCGTCGAGCGTCTTGAAGCGCTTGGCGAAGGCAACGAGATACATGAGCAGGAATGGGCGACCGTTGTTGAAGTACTGGCCGGGATTGCCGATGCCCGGGTTCATTGCCTGCGCAACGTCGCTGTTTTCGTCCAGCGTGTCGCCCTTCCACGACAGGATGGTGGTCAGAAGTGTCCGCTTGCGGGGGCCGTTGATCGCTCTGATGGCGAACAGGAGGTACACGGCCACCACCTCGGCGGCCAGGCGGCCCACAGCCTGACTGGCATCAGCGAGCTGGGCCTCGAACTTCTCCTCGAAGGTGCGGTCGTGGTCTTCTTGCAGGTCGAGGTTAAAGTGCGTGTGCAACTCGTCAATCCGCTCTGGCGTCCACAGGTGCTTGTCGGAAAAGAGGAGCGAGCCGTCGTGGATCAGGCATTCGTCGCGCCAGCGTTCGACAATGCCGTCGACGAGGGCGCGATTCTGTTCGCTGAAGCGGGCCATGAGGCGCGTACGCTACGGCAGCTCGCAGTGATTCGCGCGGTGACCAGTGCCGAGCGACGGCGGCTCAGCAAACGGCCCGCCCGTTCCGATTACGCCGCCGTCGTCGTCGGCGCGTACACGACGCAGGCCGCTCCGTCCCCGGCGGCTGCCGCGAGCGTGGGCCTCTCCAGCAGGTCAGCCATCAGCTCGTCCAGCTCGTCCTTTGGCTTCTCCCCGACGAAGCCCCGCGCTCGCATGATCTGCGCCTCGGCAGACAGTGCGGGCTCGCCGACCAGCTCGTCGATGACGTACGCGTAGTGCTTGAACATGACGGCGGGAGAATGGCCCGCCCACTGCGCGACCTCAATTGGACTGGCACCCGCGCGCAGGTGCAGGCTGACAAAGGAGCCGCGGCAGTCGTATGGCCGCGCCGCTGCAATACGCGCGAGCGCTGGGTCGCCGGTCACGAGACGTTCGAGTGCCGGCTTCCAAACGCGGTTGCGCCAGTTGTTGAACTCGGAGCGGGACCAGTGGCCGCCGTCCTTCGCAGGCAGGACGAGTTCGAGGTCCGCGGGCATCCCCCGTTTAATCTTCAAAGCGATGAGGTCATCGAGAAGCGGCGATAGGAGAGGCACCGCCCGCACGGCGCCGGTCTTGGTTGGCCCCTCGGTGCCGTCGCTCACGGCCTTGTCGACCGCGATGGTCTGAGCGCCGATGTCGCGCCAAGTGAGCGCCAGCGCTTCGCCGGGCCGCAGCCCCGCGTAGCTCATCAGGCTGACGAAACACGCGTCGGCCTGAGCGCGAGCGCCGCTGCGGTCCTTGGTCTCGCGGCGTGCCATCTGCAAGCGAATGCGCTCGACGACTAACGGTGCAAACGGGCGGGCATGACGGACCCGTGTGGCCGGCGGCTTGCGCATTCCCCACACTGGGTTGGTGGCGATCTTGTGCCACTCGACGCAAGCGGTGAGAACGGCGCTCATGACCACGAGCACCTTGCGCTGCGCCGCGTTGCCGACCCTGCGTTCACGCATATCCGCGGTAAGTTCCTCGAAGAGCTGTGGATCGGCTGCGAGTTCGTTCAGGCGGTGATGGTCGAAGCGGTCGCGCACGTGGGCGTCCCATGCCGCCTTGTAGGTGCGCTGGGTGCTCGACGCCAGCGCGTGGGTCGCGGACTATTACGTCGACACGCCGGCCGCGGGCACGTTCAGCCCGGGTCTCAGCCAATGCTCCGCCCCCCAGGCGCCGATCATGATCGGCTGCCAGGTGAAGTCTGCGAGCGCGGTCAACGGCTCGACCGTCTGGGACCTCCTGACCGACGGCAACTTCGTCTCTGATTACTACACGGACACGCCTGTCACGGGGGACTATAGCCCGGGCATGGGGCGCTGCGTAACCGCGCACCAGCAGTAGCCTCAGCCAATGCTCACGCATCGTGGACGAGCAGCGGGAACCGCGACGAACCCAGGCCGGGCTGGACCGGCGGAGATCCGCGCGATCAGGTGAACCTGCTTCTTGTCGGGCGCGTCGATCAAGCCGACGACGACGTCAAGCCAGGCCTCTGACAAGGTCGGCGCGACGATGTAGCGGTCATCAAGCCGCGGCATATCCGACGCGCTCCACGACGTGCATGCGCAGACCGTAGCTCTCGAGGTAGCGCCGGGTGACCGAGCCATAGCCCGACATTCCCCATCCCGGCCCCCAGGAGTTCTTGATCAGCACCCGGCCGGCCTGCTCGCCGCCCACCGCGAGCACCGCGTGGCTGGCGGGCGTCTTGCGGCCCGGTTCGGCGTCCACGACCCCGTCGGGACTGCGCCACGCCGAGTAGACCACCCTCAGGCTCACCAGCACCGCATTACCTCGACGCAGCTCCTCGCCGATCGCGTCACCGCGACCGGGCCGCGCCACCCCGGCAGCGCCCGCCGGTTAGCGCTCTCAAGCCCGGCCGCCGGCCGGCCAGCGCGCCACTCAGGTTGGCCGTAGGGCTACGCCCGCCCGCTGGCGTGCTCATGAAGGGCGAGCCCCTGAAGCGACCACCGCACCGCGGTCTCCTCGCGGCCCGGTACCGACTGGATCTGATGCCCGGCCCAGATCGCGTCCTCGGGCGAGCGGACCTCTCCGTCGCCGGCCAGCCACTCGTGTGCCCCGCTGACCGCAAATCCGATGCAGGTCGGACGGTCACCCTGGTTTCTCACCGTGCTCTGCTGACTGCGATGGTCGATCACGACGCAGTCGCGCCTCCGCCGCCCAGGGTAAGCGCCGACTCGGCCATCTGGATGCCGTGCAGCGGCGGGTTGATCGACACCAGCAGCTCAAACTCAGCGCTTGGCGGCCCGGAGTCCCACGGCTGGTCCTTGACCAGGGCGCTCATGGCCCAGGCGACACCCGGCACGCCCGCCGGCAGCTCATGACCTATCCCGAGAAGGCGAAGCTGGCCTGGGCGCTCGCCGCCGAGCTGGCCTGGCTGCTGGTGGCGCTCGAAGACCGCCACTCGATCCACCGAAGGGACCGATACTCAGGGTCAACTGCTCGGCCACCACGTTGCCAACGGTTGGGCTGGCCATAGCCGCCTCGGTAGTGACAAACCATGAACAGCTTGCCTGTCACGCCCACGAACACGCACTGACATCGCGTGAACGCCGACTGCCAGAGAGGTGAACAACCGGTGCTAATCCCTGAACAATCCACTGACAAAACGGTGAACACTCTCATCACCCGCAACCGGTATTGAAGCCACAGCTCGCGCACGTGTAGCAGCTTCCGGTGCGCTGCATCATCCCACCGCACTGCTGGCACGCCGGACCGAGATCGAGGCCCTGGCGCACCGCCGGCATCACGGGTGGGTCATCGGTCAGCGCCGAGCTCGCAGGGAGAGGCGCGTTCACGCTCCCGCGGGCGCTCTCGCCACTGAGTCCGGCACGGCCACCGCCGTTGTCGGGGCCACTGCCGGCGCCACCGCCATTGCCGGCACCACCGCCATTACCTGAGATGCTCGCATCGCCGGGCGGTCCGGCTGTATCTCCCGCCTGAGAGCTCGCGACGTCCTGGGCTGTCTTGCGCGCCCGTACCGCAGGCGTGAAGATGCCGAGCTCCTCTTGCAGGTCGGTATCCAGGAAGCGCGATGCAAGCCAGCGCATGATGTAATCGGGCATCGACTTGGCAAACGGGATCTCTGGGTTGGACGTCATCCCCTCGGGCTCGAAGCGCATATAGCTGAACTTGCGCACAAGCGTCTCGAGCGGCACGCCGTACTGCAGTGAAATCGAGATCGCGGTCGCGAACGAGTTCATCATTCCGCGCAGCGTCGAGCCTTCCTTGCCGATGTCGGTGAGGAAGATCTCGCCGATGGACCCGTCCTCGTACATACCAGCCGTGATGTAGCCCTCGTGGCCACCGATCGAGAACTTGTGGGTGAGCGACTGACGCTCGCGTGGCATCCGCTTGCGCTTGGGCGGCGCCTGCGCTAGCGCCTGCGCCACCGCGTTCTCGATGTCTGCCGTGGTGGCGGCCGAGGCTGACGCACCCTGCTGGGCGTCGGTGCGCAGCGCCTGAGCGGTCTTTGAGCCGTCGCGGTAGATCGCGAGCGCCTTGATGCCCAGGTGCCAGGCCTGGATGTACGCCTCGGCGATGTCCTCGACCGTGGCCGTCTGCGGGAGGTTCACGGTCTTGCTCAGGGCCCCGCTGATAAACGGTTGCACCGCACCCATCATCTTGATGTGGCCCATGTGAGAGATCGCTCGCTCGCCCACAGCGACGTCGAACACCGGCAGGTGCTCATCCGCGAGTCCGGGTGCGCCGATGATCGTGCCGCGCTCGTTGACGTAGGCGACGATCTGCTCGATCTGCTCGTCGGCGTAGCCGAGGGTTTGCAGCGCGAGCGGCACCGTGCGGTTGACGATTGTCATCTGTCCGCCGCCGACCAGCTCCTTGAACTTCACGAGCGAGAAGTCGGGTTCGACGCCGGTCGTGTCCGCGTCGAGCAAGAAGCTTATGGTCCCGGTGGGAGCGAGCACCGTGGCCTGCGCATTGCGATACCCGTGGAGATCCCCCGCCACGACCGCCTCGTCCCAAGTCGACCGGGCTGCGGCCAGCAATGCGGTGTCAGCGCATGTCGAGTCCGGGATCGCGTGGGATGCGTCGCGATGCATACGCATCACCGAGTTGTGCGCGTCGCGGTTCTCGGCGTAGCCGTCGTACGGCCCCATCGCCGCGGCGATGCGGGCCGAGCCGAGATAACCACGCCCGGTCATCAAACCCGTGATCGCCGCTGCCGTCCCGCGCCCGGCGTCGGAGTCGTACGGCACGCCGTCGGCCATCAAGTAGGCGCCAAGGTTGGTGTAACCAAGCCCGAGCTGGCGGAACGCTCGCGCATTCTCGCCGATCTTCTCGGTCGGATAGCTCGACGGCGAGACGATGATCTCCTGCGCGAGGAACACGATGTCCACCGCGTGCTCGAAGGACTCAACGTCCAGCGTCCCGTCGGGCCGGCGGAACTTCATCAGGTTGAGCGACGCGAGGTTGCACGCGGAGTCATCGACGTGCATATATTCCGAACACGGATTAGACGCAGTGATTCGTCCCGACCCCGGGCAGGTATGCCACTCGTTGATGGTCGTGTCGTACTGGAGGCCCGGGTCCGCGCAGCGCCAGGCCGCCTCGGCGATCTCCTTCATCAGCTCGCGAGCTGGTATCGCCTCGCCGATCGGCTTGCCCGTCGTGCGCGCGGTCAGATGCCAGTCTTCATCGTTCTCGACCGCGCGCATGAACTCGTCGCTAACGCGAACCGAGTTGTTCGCGTTCTGGTACTGGATCGAGTGAAAGCCGTCGCCGTCGATCGACATGTCGAAGCCGGCGTTGCGCAGGGCTGCGGCCTTGTCCTCCTCTTTGGCCTTGCACCAGATGAAGTCGCGTATGTCGGGGTGATCGATATCGAGCACGACCATCTTGGCCGCTCGGCGCGTCTTGCCGCCGGACTTGATCGTCCCTGCCCAGGCATCGGCGCCGCGCATGAAGCTCACGGGGCCGGACGCGGTGCCACCCTTTGACAACGACTCCATCGACCCTCGCATCTTCGAGAGGTTGATGCCAGCGCCCGAGCCGCCCCGGAAGATGTTGCCTTCCTTGGTGTTCCAGTCGAGGATCGACTCCATGTTGTCCTCGACGCTGAGAATGAAGCATGCTGAGCACTGTGGTGTCTCCTCGAAGCCCACGTTGAACCACACGGGAGAATTGAATGCTGCCATCTGGTGGAGCAGGATGTGGATCAGCTCGGCTTTGAACGCGCCGGTGTCCTCTTCGCTCGCGAAGTAGCAGCGTTCTCGCCCCCAATGCGCGATCGTGCCGGCTACGCGACCGATCATCTGCTTGACCGAGCGCTCTCTGTGGGGAGCGCCGAGCTGCCCGCGGAAGTACTTCTGCGCGACGATGTTGGTCGCGTTCTGGGACCAGCTCCGAGGAAACTCGACATCGCGCTGCTCGAAGGAGATCTTGTCCGCATGGCCGATGCGCGCGTCCCGCACTTCCCACTGGATCGTCTCGAAGGGATGCTCCCCGGGCGTGGTGAACCACCGGCGAACCGAGAGCCTCCCATCTTGGTGGCGCTGGGGAGGCTCCGCGAGCTGGTTAGCGTCGGGAGGTCCCGCGAGCTCGTTCGCGTAGGGGGTCAATGCGGTCTGCGGGGTGTGCTCCATGCCGACTGCTCCTTTTGGTTTCCGCTCGGTTGCGCTGTCCTCCCGCCTCCGGACTGATTGAGCGGGTCAGCGAATCGTTGCGGATGGCCCGGACAGAAGCGGTTGAGCAGCAAGCTCGTAGGCCGCCTGCCGTCCGCCACCGGATCCGGAACCCTGATCCACGCTCAATTTTAGCGCTCCCCGGCTACTAATCAGGCCCATCTGGAAGCCTGATTGGAAGCGAGCATGAGACGTCGTGCTAGCTTCGCCGCTCATGTCGACACTGCCCTTGGGCTACCCTCATCGTGGCAGCGGCGGCCCGTCAGGAGGGTCCGCGCAAGCGCTTCGGACACGCATCAGGGCAGTGATCTCGACACCGGTGGCGCTCGCCGGTGCGCTTTTAGTGGCGCTGCTGTACGCGGCGTTCGCTCACGGCGCCGCCGGATCGCCGGCTGAGCTTCGCCTCCAGGTCGCGATCGCCGCGCTGGCCGCGATCGCCGGAGCGGGCCTGTTGTGGAGCGGAACGCTCCGCTTCTCAGCGCCGGCGCTCGCGCTCACCGGCGTGGGGCTGCTGGCGTCATTCGCGCTCTGGAGCGGTGTCACGCTGCTCTGGAGCGTCGCGCCCGACCAGACTTGGATCGAGCTCAACCGCGTACTCACCTACGTGATCGTGCTTTGCTTGGCAATCGCCCTCGGCGCTTCCCATCGACTGGCAGTGACCTTGATCTCGAAGGGCTTTCTGGTGCTCGCAATGGCGGTCACGATTTATGCATTGGGACAGGAGCTCGCGCCCGGCCTGCACGTGACCGGCCTGTTCGACCTCAACCAGACAGGCCAGGTATCGCGCCTACAGGAACCGTTCGGGTACTGGAACGCGCTTGCGCTGTTCCTCGCGATGGGGGTGCCGAGCGCTCTCGCGCTCGCCGTAGACGTCTCGCGCGGCGCGCGCTCGCGGCTCGGCGCGCTGCTGGCAGTCGAGCTGATGGTGCTCGCGATCGGGTTCACCTATTCACGTGGCGGCGTGCTCGCCCTGGTAGTCGGGCTGGCGGTCGGCGTGGCATTGAGCGGAGCGCGGCTGCGTTCGCTGATGTGGCTGATCGTGGTGTTGGTATGCACTGCGCCACCGCTCATCTTCGGGCTCTTCAGCCATCCGCTGACTGCCGCCAACGTGGCGCTCGGCCAACGCGAAATCGCCGGGGGTGAGCTTGCGGCGGTCCTGCTCGGATCGGTCGTAGTACTGGCGCTCGGTGGCTGGAAGCTACTCCGACTCGAGCGACGCATCGAAGTCGGTCCTGAACGCACGCAGAGGATCGGGCATGGGTTGCTGGCGCTCGTGGGTGTAGCGCTGGTTGCCGGCGTCCTTGCCGTTGCCTTCTCAGCTCGCGGCCTGGACGGTACGGTCTCGCACGCCTGGAGCAATTTCACCGCCACGAGCGGAACGGTCGACGATCCGAATCGGCTCATATCGGCCGATTCCGGGAACCGCTGGGTCTGGTGGAAGGAGGCCGCCGGCGCGTTCAGCGATCGGCCCGTCGGCGGTTGGGGTGCCGGCTCGTTTCGCATCGTGCAGCCGCTCTACCTCCACCACGGGCCCCGCGTCAATCAGCCTCACAGCGTCCCGTTGCAGTTCCTGGCCGAGACGGGAATCGTCGGCGCGCTGCTCGCAATCGGCGGCTTCGCCCTGCTGCTCGGCACCGGCGTCGGCACCGTCAGGCGCCGAGCTGCGGGGGGCGAGCGCATGTTGGCGGCGGCCTTGCTGGCGGGCGCGGTGGCCTATGCCGTCCACTGCTTCTACGACTGGGACTGGGACATTCCGGGTGTGACTTTGCCGGCGATCGTCTTCCTCGGCGTACTGGCAGGAGCGCGGGGACGTCGTGCTTCAGAGCGCTCGCCACTGGGGGCAGCTTCCAGGCCCGTTCACGAGGGCACCGGGCGGGGTCCCGGGACCGGGGTGCGCGCGCTCTCGCTGGGCGCGCTGACTTTCGTGCTGTGCAGCTTCACCCTCTCCGTGGTGCTGCCCAACTTGGCGGCGAGCAAAGCCAGCTCCGCGGTGGTCGCCGCGGGCTCGTCTTCGGCCCGGCTCGCGCACGCCCAGAGCGAGGCCGAGCTCGCAAGCCGCCTTGATCCGTTGTCCGACGCCGGCCCGCGGGCGGAGGCGGTGATAGCGATCCACCGCGGAGCGCTCGTACAGGCTCGTGCCGACCTGCTCGAAGCGATTGGGCGCAACCCGAGCGATATCCAGGCGTGGTCCGCGCTCTCGAGCACCGAGCAGTCCTTGAACGAGCTCGGCCCCGCCCTGCGAAGCGCCCACCAGGTTCTCGTCCTCGATCCGCAGCTCGGCGGAAAGGTCGGCGCCACGCTGTTCGATGTCGGGAACTTGCTCGCCGTCCCGCCGCGGTCCTCGGCGACTGCGGTCCGCACGCCATTGCCCTCGCGCTCGGCACCCGGCGCTACGGTGCCACTCCAAGGTTTACCACGCCAGTCAGGATCAGCACGCTGAGGACAACGCCGAGCGTGAGCAGGCAGATCCCGAGCACCGTTTCTGACGGTAGCCACGGTGATTCGCTGCGACGGCGTGCCCGACGCCTACGCGGCTTCTGGGCCACGGCCCGGGACGGACGAGCTTGCACCAGCGCCGCCTGACCATCACGGGCGTCGCCTGGGCGTCCCTGCGCAACCGGCTGATGCACCTGTGTAGATAAGGGCGGCTCCGCCGCCCTCAGGTTTGGCTGCGGGGGACCTGGCGGCTGCGGACGCCTGTTTTCCGCCGATCTGGACTCGGCCTGCGGGTGCCAACGTATGAGGCTGGGCCGAGCCTCCCGGGTGCCCGCGCGCTCAGCCTGTTGGCGTTCGTGCTCGCCGGCAAGCTCTGCTGCACGCGCCTGCGCCTGCGCCGCGTAGATTTCAGCCTTGGCTTGGGCTTGGGCGGCGGCTTGGGCCTGGGCCTGGACGTCGGCTTGGGCCTGGGCGTCGGCCTGAGCCTGGGCCTGGGCGTCGGCCCGGGCCTGGACGTCGGCTTGGGCCTGGGCGTCGGCCTGAGCCTGGGCCTGGGCGTCGGCCTCGGCCTGGGCGTCGGCCTGAGCCTGGGCTTGGGCCTCGGCCTCGATGTCGGCGCGCTCGGCTTTCGTCTTCGCATCCACGAGTCGTGATGCGAGCTCGTCCGCTCGTGCCCTCAGCTGCTGCTCGGATTCGAGCCGGTCCACGCGCGCCTGCTCTTGTAGGCGAGCCGCAGCCTCTTCGTCGTACTTGCGGGTCATGTCCCGCGCCTGCGCCATAGCCTGGGCGAGCTCCAGCCGCACGTCTTCCAGCTCTGAGCGCATGTCTTCCCGATCCCCGGCGCGCGCCTGCTGCTCGCGTTCGAGCTCTGCGGCCAAGTCATGCTCGAGCTTGGCGTGCTCTGCGGTGCGCTCGTGTAGCTGGCGCTCTGCCTGCCCGGCGCGCTGCTCGGCGGCGGCGGCGGCCTGGGCCTGGGCAGCGGCCTTCCTTTCAGCCTGCTCGGCGGCGGCGAGGATCGACTCGCGCTCTGCCTGGGCGGCTGCGAGC
>JALYUQ010000003.1 GCA_030853685.1 Actinomycetota bacterium
AGGTTGCCGTTTGAGCGGGTTGCGCCCATGTGGGTGCCTTGGGGTCCGCGGTCTGAGGGGTGCAGGTCCTGGATCAGTTGGGCGCCGAGGGCGCGGAGCGCGAGCGCCCAGTGCTCGGGTACGCGGTAGGCGTAGCCGGAGTCGGCGAGCAGGTCTGAGATCGTGATGGCGCTGGCGGCCATCCGTTGGATGACGGGCACGAGCGCGGCTGGCGGGTCGTGGTCGCAGGAGGCGAGATGGATGCGCCGGGCGAGCTCTGGCACTTCGGGGCCGTGCTCGTCTTTGACGGCGGTGAGCGCTTGCAGGTAGTAGCCGTAGAACGTCTCGTTGCGGCCGGGGTGGTTGGTGTTGCGGTGCCCCCAGGCTGCCTCGTGGTCTGAGCGCCGCTCGCGCGTGTCTGGCTGGGGCTGGGCGTCGGTGGCGCTGGCGGCTGGCGGCCTGTCCGGCTCGGTCTGAGGCTCTGCTTCGGCGGCGGGCTTTGGTGGCGGGCGCGACCATGCCTCCTGATCGGTCCAGTCGACCGCGTAGGAGCTGCTTGAAGGCTCGCCCAGCACGGTGATGCTGGCCTCCAGCAGCCCGTCGAGCGCCTCGCAGAGCGCCTGTGAGGGGCTGCCGTCGGGCGTGGGCTTGGCCAGCTTCTTGGCGATCAGCCGGTAGGTGTACTCCAGCTGACGGTAGGTGAGCGTGTGCGGGCCGTCTCTCCAGTCGGCGATCACCCCGAGCCGGCGCTGCTCTGAGTCAGGGAGCGCGAGCAGCGTCCTGTGCACGCCGGTCAGCAGCGCGTCGTGGCCTGAGAGCATCGTCAGGGTCATAGCGAGGATCAGCGTGCGCACCGATAGCTGGCGGGGGCGCACGCCGATCGGCAACAGCGCCTCGACGCGCCCGGCGACCCCCGAGGCGTCGATGATCGCCTCCACGCGCGCGAGCTCTGAGCTCAACCCTGTGCTCCTAAGAGCGCGACCAGCTCGGCTTCGGTGGCGGCCGGCAGCAGCGCGGCGAGGTCCCCGAGCCGCTGTGAGCAGCGCACCCCGGCGGCCTGCATGAACGCGCCAAGCCCAATCTGGCGGGCGCACGCCACCAGCCAGGTGGACCGCAGCCGCCCGGGCTGAAGGCGCGCTAGGGACCGGTCGGCCGACAGCGCGGCGCACAGCTGATCTGAGATGTTGCGCCGGCCCGGCTCCCGCCCGCCGCAGATCAGCCGCTCGCCCGCGAACTGGGCCGCGTCAAGCAGCGGCTGGCGGTAGCAGGCCAAGACCGGTACCTGCCGCGCCCGGCGGCCACAGACCAGCACGAGCACGCCGCCCGCGCGCACCACCACGTCTGAGCCGCGCAGATACCGAAGCTCTGAGGCGATGACCCCCGCGCCGGCGCCCAGGCAGACCAGCGCCTGGCAGCGCATCCTTCGCGCCTCGGTGGACAGCGCCGTGGCCAGCGCCAGGTATGAGGCGATCTCAGCGTCGCTGTAGGGGGCCTTCGCGCGCTCGCGGGGAAGTGGCGTGGCCAGCGGCTCCGGATGAGCCTCGAGCGCGCGCGCCAGCGCGCGCAGGTTGGTTCTCAGCGTCCGGCGGGTCGCCGGCGACACGGCGCCCGCGCCGGTGAGAACGAACCGTTCGATCACCGACCGGTCAAGCAGCACCCCGGCCGACAGCTGAAGCCCGACCGACTCGCCGAAGACGGCGAGCTTCGCGGCGGCGAAGAGCAGCGCCTCAGCCCGTGCCGGCGTCGCGGGCTTTGCCCGCGCCACTAGCCCCCGAGCGAACGCCTGCGCGTCGGCCGACAGCGAGCGCGAAGCGTAGGCGGCGACCCGCGCAGCCACCACCGCGGCGGCGTCGCTCTCGCCGGGCCCGGCACCGGTGCGCTGATCCCCAGCTACTCGCCCGCGCGGCCCACGCGCGCCGGGCAGAACGCCTGATGCCTTGATCGTGGCCATCGCTCGTGTCCGAGAGTAGAAGTACTCTCGGACAGACCGACGTAGCATCCCAACGCCAGCCCGCATGCCGCACAGCCCCCCACCGCCCGAGCCCCGCCTCGCACACCTGCAGGCCCAGCTCGCCGAAGTCGGCTTCGTGCTCCCGGGCACGATCAACCTCGCAACCAACCGCTGCGGCAAGCCCAACTGCGCCTGCCACGCCGACCCGCCCAAGCTGCACGGCCCCTACGTCACCTGGACGCGCAAGGTCGGGGGCAAGACCGTCACCCGGCGGCTCAGCGCCGAGCAACTCGAGCGCTACCGCCCCTGGATCGAGAACAACCGCCGCCTGCGCCAACTGATCTCAGAGCTCGAAGCACTCTCCCTCCACACCGCCGAGCAGGCCGAGGGATGGGAGGGCAAGCAGGCGCCCGCAGACCAGCACCGGCGCGGGCGCTGAGCCCACCTAGCTGTGGACAACCGCCGCCTAACCTGTGATCAAGGCGCCCCGCGGACCCCAAAACCCCAGTAAACGGCCAAACGTGAAGACCTCATGACGTGGAGGGCTACTGCTCGCGGACAGGACTGCACAGGGAGCTCTAGACGCTCCATGAGGCGAGCGCACCGCTCTTGTCGGCGCCCCTGAGC
>JALYUQ010000011.1 GCA_030853685.1 Actinomycetota bacterium
TGCTGTGGATGAGTTGACCGTTCATCCAGCCGCCGGCCTCTGAGCAGAGGAAGGACACCAGGTTGGCGCAGTCGGCTGGTAAACCCACTCGGCCAAGAGGAGTGCCCGCGGCGATCTGCGACTGGAGACCACGCTCTACCTGCCGGTCGCCCTTCAAGCTGCCGTGCTGGAAGAGCTGCTGTTCCGCGGACTGTTGCCGACTGCGCTGGCACGCGGGGGCTCGCGTACGTGCGCGACGCGGGCGTTGCTGCTGCTCTTCGGGGCCCGCTGCTTGGGTTCGTGTCCCAGCCCGCAAAGTAGCTTCACACGGGGAATCGGTCGATGACGGCGTCGTATTCGCGTTGGGCGTCGGTGATCGCGAGTCGGGAGTAGATCTCGAGCGACGTGCGGGTCTCGTGTCCGGAGTACGGCTGGATCAGCGCGTCGTCGATGCCTTGTGTCTTGAGCCAGGTGAAGAGGAAGTGCCGCAAGCGGTGCGGGGGCATGTTGTGCTGCAGCCCGGCCTTCGCGGCGTAGCGGGCGAGCAGCGCCCGAACGCCGCGGGTCGATATGGAGGGCGAGCGCTTCTTTGAAGCTGCCGGGGAACGCGGGCGATCGCCGCTTTCGGCACACCGACGGTCATCGCTCGGCGGTTCGCCTGCGAACTGGCCGTCGGAGCGACCCGCCGCGCAGCGCGCCGCGGAGCCGTGATGCTCGCCGCATGCCTGGTCATATGCGACGTCTTGACCAGCAGCTTCCTCCACGTCGCAGCCGGCTGGATCAACGACGGCCCCGGCTCGGCACTCTTGTGGATTGTCGGGCAAATCGGGCTCGTCGCCGGCGTAGTCAGTCTCGCCCGAGCCCACGCCGCGCGCCGCGACGAAGCCCCCGACACGGTCCGCCTGCGCTACGCCGCGCGGGGCCTCATCGTTCTGGCGGCCTGCAGCGCGCTGACGCTTGCGCTCACCGCGGCCGACCTCGCCGAAGAGATCACGAGCCGCGGCATCGGCCATGCCACCGTGGTCGTGATCGCCGCACTCACGCTGTCGATGGGCATCATCACCGCGGCCGGAGCGATCGCCGCCGGGCAGGCGTCGCGTCGTCTCGCCACGATCGACGACAGCCGCCTCACGGCCACCGGTCGAGAGCCGCTCACCGACCTGCGTGACTTCCTCGGCGACGGCGTGGCCTGGACTGCTCGGCGACTGCCGGTGTCCGTATTGCTGAGACGGATAGCGGTCATCGATCGTGGTTCCTCGGCGAGCGGCGGCTCGCTCCGGCGCGCCGGCACGCGGTTCGACCCAGCCGAGCATCCGTGGCGATACGGCGCGCTTGTCGCACTGCTGGCCGGCGCTGCGGTTCCCGTCCTCGATCTCGGCGTGCTCCTCCTCAAGGGCAATCCCAGCACGGATATCGGTGACCTCGCCACGGTCGCCCCGCTCCTGGGCGCGATCGAGGTCACGCTCGTGCTCGCCGGTTACGCGACCCTCGGGCGCTTCCTCGGCCTGCGACGCACGCGCACACAGGCAACGCCCAGCGTCACCCCGTAGCCCACGAGACCGGCGCGACGACGCGTACCATGCCCGGCCGGGCGTCGCAGCATGAGACTCCGCCACAACCGCCGGCCGGCTACTTTGCGGGCTGGGACACGGACCCAAGCAGAGGGCCTTCGGGCTCGCCCATCTCTACCAGGGACGGGGTGTACCGGATGGTTTCGACGATGGCGACCGGCCTGCTGTTGGCCGAGGTCGCACGGACCGCTCCATCAGGCCCGCGATCGCGCTACACGCCGCGCTTGACCTCCAGCTGCTCTTTGTGCGCGATCATCCACCGCGGGCAGCCACAGCCACACACTGAGCCCCGCCCTCGAGCGGAGCCCTCACGGGTCAGCCGTCCTCCTCGTCAGCGCCGCGGCTCACTCACGTCCCGAAGCGCTCACCGCGCACTATCGCCGGGGCGGCCACGACGGGCGGGACCGCCGCTTCTCCCCAGCGGCGAGGGGGAGCGGCAGCCACCGGACTCGCCCGAATCTTCGTCGTGAAAGGAGCTCTCGTATTGAGCTGGAAGAACCAGGGCTGTGGTCCTCGCGCACCCGGATTTGGCGAGAAGGAGGGGCCTGGCCGCGCGCGGGCGCAAGACCCGGTCTAGCCTCAGCTGGGGTACGCCGCCCCGCGGAAGACGCGGGCGCGCCGCTTGGAGGCGCTGCGGGGGAGAGTGTCGGGAGTAGTCCGAAGCGGAGGCGTGTAGCGTCGCAGGCCTCTGACCGCCCAATCCGGTTAGATTGGACACCGGGTGGCTGGCTGTCTGGTTTCTCTCGAGGTTGTTGCCCCGCTTTCCGGGGTGAGACCTTGACTGCGGTTGTGGCTGAGTCGCTGACGAAGCGATTCGGATCGATCGTGGCCGTGGATGACCTGTCGTTCACGCTTGATGCTGGGACGATCACGGGCTTTCTCGGGCCGAATGGTGCGGGCAAGACGACTACCCTGCGGATGCTTCTCGGCTTGGCTACGCCCACGAGCGGACGGTCGCTGGTGCTCGGCAGGCCGTACGCCGAGCTCGACCGCCCTGCCCTGTCTGTCGGCGCGGTGCTCGAGGCCACCGATTTCCATCCTGGCCGCTCGGGGCGCGACCATCTGAGGACGCTCGGCCGCACCGTCGGCCTTCCCGACTCGCGCGCAGACGACGTGTTGCGGACCGTCGAGTTGCAAGACGCCGGCGGCCGGCGCGTCAAGGGGTATTCTCTGGGCATGCGCCAGCGCCTGGGGGTGGCGGGGGCGCTGCTCGGCGATCCCGAGCTGCTGATCCTTGACGAGCCCGCGAACGGCTTGGACCCCGAAGGGGTGCGCTGGTTGCGGGGGTTCCTGCGCGCGTTTGCGTCCGAGGGGCGTACGGTCCTCATCTCGAGCCACGTGCTTGCTGAGGTCGCCCAGACCGTTGACCAGGTGCTGATCATCAATCGCGGTCGATTTGTCGTCGAGTCCTCGCTGCAGGCGCTCACCGCCCGCGTCGGCGGCGCGGTACGCGTCCGCACCCCCCGGCCGGATCTGCTGCACGAGGCGCTGCGTCGCGCGCACCTGGAGGCGACGGTGGAGGACCACACGGTGTGGGTCCGCGGCGCGGACAGCGAACGAGTGGGAGAGATCGCGTTCGCTGCGGGCGCCCCGCTGCACGAGCTTGTCACGGAGGGCTCCTCCCTGGAGGAGGTCTTCCTCGACCTGACCTCAGAGGCGGCCGCGTGATCGCTCAGGTAAAGGCGGAGCTGCTCAAGGTTCGCTCAACGCGGACCACTCTCGGACTCGTCCTCGGAATGATCGGGCTCATCGCCTTGATCGTGCTTCTCTCGGGCCTGCTCACCCATGCCGACAGTCTGACCGCCAAGAAGGATCAGCTCAGCCTGCTCGCCACGGGCGGGATCTCGCTGATCTTCTCAGCCCTCGCTGGGGTGCTACTGATAACGAGCGAGTACCGCCACGGAACGATCCACCCGACGTTTGTGTTCACGCCGCATCGCTCGACAGTGCTCTCAGCCAAACTCACTGCCGGCCTGCTGACTGGGCTCGTGTTCGGCGTGGCCGGCGTTGGGCTCGCGCTGGGGATCGGCTCGATAATCCTGTCCGCCCGCAGTATCCCGTCGGCACTGGGCGGCGGCGATATCACTCTGCTGGTGGGCGGCGGGATCGCGGGGATCGCGCTGCGGGGCGCGTTCGGCGTTGCGCTCGGCGCAATCGTCCGCAACCAGGTTGGCGCCGTGATCGGCCTGCTCGCTTGGGATTTCGTCGTTACCGGCCTGCTGTTCGGGCTAGCCCCTTCGGTCGGGCGGTTCATGCCCACCGAGGGCGCGAACGCGCTGATGGGCCTCAAGACTGCGCACCTGCTTTCCCCCGCCGCCGGCGGCGCTGTCCTTGTCGGCTGGACGCTGCTGCTGGCGCTGGCCGGACTCGCGTTGACACTGCGACGAGACGTGACATAGCGAGCGGCCTAGACTGCCGACCCAAGGCAGACAATCGCGGACACAATGTTTGCCGGGCACGACGCGGCTAGCTTCCGCGAAGGGCTAGCCGCGACACTGTCCGATGCCGCGGAGGACGGCGGCGTGGACCATGGCCGGACGTCTGCTTCGCTGTCTCCGCACACACTCGGATCTCGTGGGAAGCAGACCCGCCTTGCGCGGATTGCAGGTGACGCAGATGGGCCGGCGCCCATGCGCGCCGCACCCGCTTTGTCGCCAAGGGCGGGTCTACGACCGCGGCTCCGGCCCGACCGCGACCGATACGCCGGTTGTCGCCCCGTAGACCCCGAACGCCACGCCCCGGTCGCGCCCGCGATAGGCGTCCCCCAGCAACGCGAGCGAGGTCGCGAACATCGCCGCGCCGCCGATCCCCTGCACGGCACGTGACAGGTTGAGCATCAGCGGTGACTGCGCCGCCCCGCAGAGCAGCGAAGCCGCAGAGAAGATCACCAGCCCGATCGCGAATATCCGCCGACGTCCGAGCAGATCACCGAGCGAGCCCGCGATCAACAGCAGCGCCGCGAGCGTCAGCGCGTAGGCGTCGATTACCCACTGCACGTCGGTGAAGCTGGACTTCAGCTCAGCCTGCGCAACGTTGACGATCGTCACATCGAGCAGCAGCATGAAGATCGCCAGGCACACGACAGCAACGTCCACCATTTCCTCGCCGCGAAAGCTCCTTCTTGCCGAGACGGGCAAGGCGTCCCGCTGATGCCGCTGTCACGGGCCTTGCTGCTCCCCTACTCGTCACGGGTACCGAACGGCCGGGTAGCGCCGCAAGTCAAGACTTTGGTCAGCAGTCGCCCGCGGCCCCCAAGCCATCCCGCAAGCCGATCGGGCTGCGGGATAGGATTCCTCTCTTGTAAAGCCGATGCGTGTTGATCTGCAATGATGAGCGCACGATCCGCTGACGCTGCCTGAGGGGCTCCCTGCGCCCGTTGACGACGGCGCCGCCGACCATCTCCCCGGGATGGCAGTTTCCGCCGTCGAGCTGACCGCGTCTGACGGACGGAAGGTGCGGCTCGATCATCCCGGACTGTCGGCTCGTACGGTGCTATACGCGTATCCGCGCACCGGACGCCCCGGCGAGGATCCCCTGGTACCGGCTGGGACCTGATCCCGGCGCTCGCGGCTGCACGCCGGAGAGCTGCGGCGCGTTTCGCGACCACCACGCAGACCTGCACGCCGCTGGAGCCGACGTTTTCGGGCTCTCGACGCAAGATAGCGACTATCAGCGCGAGGCGGTCCAACGATTGCAGCTGCCGTTCGCGCTGCTCTCAGACTCCGATCTGCAACTCACCCGTGCGCTCGGACTGCCGACGTTCGAAGCCGCTGGTGAGACGCTGCTCAAACGCATCACCCTCGTGCTGAGCGGGGGCGCGATTGAGCACGCGTTCTACCCGGTCTTCCCTCCCGACCGCCATGCCGGCGAGGTGCTGGCCTGGCTGCGAACCCACCCAGGTATCTGACCGCTCAATCCTCCTGGCGTCAGACGTCCCGTCAAGGATCGGCGGATTCTGGCGGCTATCGCAACAGCAGTGGTCCGATCTCCTCGATCGGCTTCATGAAGCCTAACCGCTTGCGCGGTCGGTCGTTGAGCTCGGTAGCGACCCAGTCGAGGTCGACGGCACTGTGCGCTGACAGGTCGGTGCCCTTGGGAAAGTACTGGCGCAGCAGACCGTTGGTGTTCTCGTTGGTGGCGCGTTGCCAGGGGGCGTGCGGGTCACAGAAGTAGATGTCGATGTCAGCGTCGACACTCACTTGTTTCCAGTCACGCATCTCGGGGCCCTGGTCCCAGGTCAGTGACGCTCTGAGGATCTCGGGGATGGTCTGGATCTTGGCGCCCAGCGCGTCTGAGACCTGCTCGGGCTTATAGCCATCGGGGAGGTGCACCAGCATCGTGTAGCCGGTGGTCCGCTCGACCAGCGTGCCGATCGCGGTGAGGTTCTTCTTGCCGATGATGAGGTCGCCCTCCCAGTGGCCGGGCACCGCTCGATCATCGGCTTCGGCGGGCCGCTCGGTGATGTTGATCATGTCCGGGATCCGGTTCTTGCGCTGTCCAGCTTTCCGGCATGGGCGGCGCATCGCTCGCCCGGTGCGCAAGCACCGCGTCAGATCGCGGCGCAGCGCCCCGCGGGCCTGCACGTACAGCGATTGATAGATCGTCTCGGTCGACACCCGCATCTCCGGTGAGTCAGGGAACTTGACCCGCAAACGCCCAGCGATCTGCTCGGGAGAGTACTTGCACGCCAGGTCTGCCTCCACCAGCTGGCGCAGCTC
>JALYUQ010000234.1 GCA_030853685.1 Actinomycetota bacterium
GCTTCGAAGCGATGGCCTCAAGCTCGACTTGGACGTTCCCTTGTTTCGGAGCGAGCTTCGTCAGCATGCCAAACAGCGACAGCCACGGCTGACCGCTCAGGTCGCGATAGACGGGCTCGCTCACCCCTTCAAAGCCTATCTGACCCTGCGACAATCAGAATCTGTCAGGTTCGCTGCGCCGGACGCGACTCTTTCCTCTCAGGGCGCGAGGACCGTCGCGCCGGGACACCATGCAAGCCCTCCCCGACTCCAGCCTGATCATCTCCGCCGGCGACTTGACCGGGTATTTCGAGTGCCGGCATCTGACCCGCCTGGATCTTGCGTACGCGCGGGGAGATCGCAGCCTGATGCCTGGCGATGGTGCTGATACCGAGCGCTTGTTTGCGAAGGGCATCGAGCACGAGGAGCGCTATCTGCAGTCGCTGAAGGACGAGGGTCTCGAGGTGGTCGAGATCGGCGAGACCGATCGGACGCTGGAGGCGCTTGAGGCCGCGACCCGAACGACTGACGACGCGATGCGGGCCGGCGCCCGGGCGATCTACCAGGCGGCGTTCCTGCGTGGTGGGTTGCGCGGGCACGCTGACTTCCTGTTCCGGGTCGATCGTCGGTCGCGGCTGGGCTCATGGAGCTATGAGGTGGCTGACACGAAGCTCTCCCGAGTCCCGAAGCCCTACGCGCTGCTGCAGCTGTGCTTTTACAGCGAGCTGCTGCAGGCGGCGCAGGGTGGCGATGGGCCGGAGCTCGCGCACGTGATCCTCGGCACGGGTGAGCGGGTTTCGTTTCGTCTGGCGGAGTTCTCGGCCTACTTTCGGAGGCTGCGGGGCGATCTTCTGGCCGAGCTCGAGACCGACGCGTGGGACACCTATCCGGTGCCAGTCGCGCATTGCAAGGTCTGCCGCTGGCGTGAGTCCTGTGACGATCGGCGGGAGAACGACGATCATCTCAGTCTCGTCGCCGGCATCAAGCGGGGAGAGATCCGCAGCCTCCGGCGGGCGGGCATCTCGAAGCTCGATGCGCTCGGCTTAAGCGCTCCCGGGCTGGTGATCGAAGGGATCGGGCCCGAACGGCTGGGCAAGGTTCGCGCCCAGGCCGCGATCCAGCTCGCCGGGCGCGACAGCGGCCGACATGAGCTCGAGCGGCTGGAGCCGCAGGCGGGAAAGGGCTTCGCGCTTCTGCCTCGCCCTTCGCGCGGGGACGTGTTCTTCGACTTCGAGGGCTACCCGTACTGGACAAGCGATCCGGATGAGGACCCTTACTCGCAGGAGAAGCTCGAGTACCTGTTCGGCTGGGTCGTGATCGAGGAGGGGCAGCCGTGCTACGAGGAGCTGTGGGCGCTTGACCGAGATCAGGAGAAGGCGGCGCTCGAGCGCTTCATCGACGTCGTCGGCGAGCGTCGCGCCGATGATCCCGGGATGCACGTGTACCACTACGCAAGCTACGAAGTGACCGCGCTCGAGCGCCTGGCGTGGGTTCACGGAACCCGCGGGGGCGAGGTCGAGCGGCTGATCGGCGAGGGCGTGTTCGTCGATCTGCTCCCGGTGGTCACCCAGTCAATGCGGATCTCCGAGCCGGGCTACGGGCTGAAGAAGGTCGAGCTCTTCTACGGTGACGCCCGCGAGACGCCGGTCACCGACGCCGCGGACTCGATCCTCGAGTTCGACCGCTGGCTCCAGACCGGCGATCCGGACATTCTGAGGAGGATCGCCGACTACAACCGCGGCGACTGCGTCTCGACTTGGATGCTTCGCGACTGGCTGCTGGGACAGCGCGAGGAGGCGCAGCGGGAGTCCGAGGCGCAGATCGAGTGGTTCGAGCGGCCGACGAGCGAGGCGGAGAAGGCGGGGGTCGTCGCGGCGCAGGACGCGGAACTGGCGGCGCGGCTGCTCGCGGACCTGCCGCCCAATCCGGAGAGCAAAGCCACCGGCCCAGCTCGTTGGCGTTGGCTGCTGGGCGAGCTGCTGAAGAAGCCGGACGCGCCGCGCCCGTTTTGCGCCGTCCGCGCCCAGGGCGCTCGCTTGGAGCGGCTTGACCCCGGAAGGGAGGGCGTCCGGCGCCTCGCTGGCGCTCTCGCCGGTGCTCAGCCCGAGGATTTCCACCCGGCCGCGGACCAGATCCTGCGCGGCGAGGCGCGGCCCGAGGGGCTCCCAGCCCCGATCGATGACGGGCGAGAGTCGCTCGAAGGTCTCCGAGAGGTGGTCGGAGCGCTCGACGGCGGTTGTCTGGTCGTGCAGGGTCCGGCCCGGTCGGGCAAGACCCGACGCGGTGCGGGTCTCGTCGCCGAGCTCGTCGGTGCTCGTCTGGCGGTCGGCGTCGCCGCTCCGACCGGGGAGGGGGTCGACCGGCTGCTCGCGGGGATCGCTGGTGCAAGCGCAAGGGCCATCCTCAGCGGCGGCGCGGATGGGAACGATGAAGTTCGCGGTTCGGGCGCCGGCAGCCTCGACCTGCTGGTGATCGACGACGCCGAACGCGTCTCGCTCGCCGATGCGCTCGCGCTCGCGACGAGCGCGCGAAACGTTCTCCTGCTCGGAGATCCCCAGCGCTCTGCGGACATGGTCAGGGCGAGCGGCCCGCGGGCCGCTCGCCTGTCGGTGCTGCGCCACCTGCTCGGCGATCGCCGCACGGTTCCCGGCGACCGCGGCGTGTTCGTCGGGGAGGCGTCCGGGCTGGACCCGGGGGTGGCCGGCTTCCTCTCGGAGGTGATGTACGACGGCCGGCTGCGGATCGCCGAGCCGAGCCGAGCGCACCGGGTGAAGATCGATGGGCCGCTCAACGGCTGCGGCCTTCGCTGGCTCGCGGTCGAGCACGAGGGGAGCTCGCGCGACTCGCCGCGGGAGGCGGACGCGATCGCCACGGCGATCGCGGCGCTGCTGGACGGCGGCTCCTACCTCGCCCCCGACGGAGCCCTGCGCGAGCTGCGCCCGCGGGACATCCTTGCGCTGACCCCCTACGACGAGCAAGCGCAATGCTTGGGGGAGCGTCTTCCCGACGGCGTCCGCGTCGAGACCGTGAAGGGCGCTGGATGCGAGCCCGGCGCGGTCGTGTTCTTCTCGCTGGCTGCCTCGGGCGGCGAGCGTGACCGGGCACAGGGCTTTGGCTACAGCGACCGGCTGCTGAACGCGGCGATCTCCCGCGCGGACTGCCTCGCCGTGCTGGTGCTCGATCCGCGGCTGCTGGAGATCCACGCTCGCTCGCTCGAGGAGATGCGGATGCTGAACGCGCTCTGCCGGTTCGTGGAGCTGGCGACGCCGGTGTCCGCGGGCAGCTCCGCGGGCGGGGCGAGATGAGCGATCAGCAGGAGCGTAGGCGCGACCCGATCGCGGAGATCCGCGCCGGGATCGAGCGCGCGGGCACGAGCATCCACGACCTCGCGGCACAGCGCGGTGTCGCGCTGGGCGACCTGCGTGAGCACCCCGGCGCCGGCCGGGTCGGAGTGGCCAAGCCGATCAGTGATGCGATCCTCGAAACGACCGGGCTCGAGACGATCACGCTCGCAGGCGCGGCGCCGGGCTTTCCAAGGCAGCGTCGCTGCGACCTGGCGCTCCGCGAGCCCGGCGGCCAGTCACCAGCCGTCGCGTTTGAGCTCAGCTGGGGGCTCGAGGACCGCGACCTTCAGGTCGACTCCTCCGTGCTCGACATCCTCTCGCTCGTCGCCACTCGCCGGGACGACCGCTGTGGTGCGTGCTTCTTCGTGCTCGGCGCACCCGCCGCCGACTGGGAGCAGCCAAAGGACGACGGCATGGGGCGACTGCTGGCCCTGCTCGGCGGCGAGGGCGCCGTGGAGAGCGCCGAGCTCACCGGCGAGCGGATCGCCCCGGACTGGTGGGGACGCTGGCATGACCGCGGCGACGCCGGCTATGAGAACCCTGAGCCGCCACCGGTTCCGCGCCGGATCGAGCTGCCTGAGGTGGCGCGCGCGACGATCGAAGATCCTCTCGGCGGCGAGCCCTGGCAGCTTCGCTGCGTGTGGGTGATCCCCGCGCGGCGCAGCGCTTCGTTGCAGGAGCTGCCAGCGCACGACAAGCGGCTGCTCGCGAACGCCAAGGCGCGCATCGGAGACGTGGAGCGGCTCGCGGCGGCGTTTGAGCGCGCCGAGGAGGACGGTGTCTACCGCTACTACCACCAGAGCTTCAAGGTGTTCGGCTTGCAGTCGCTCGTCCGCTCGGCGCTGGCGCTGCTGAGCGAGCGGACGCCCGCCGAGGAGCCCTTGTCTCACCGCTTCACCGCGATCTGCCGCGAGGCGCTCGCCCACGAATGGAGATGGAACGAGATGCAGGCAGTGAACGCCAACTGGCAGGAGCGCGCGCGTCCGGTCCTCGAGGCGTTCTGGCACTGCGGCTACTTCCTGCGCCAGCTCGCGCGCTACGGACGCGAGCTGGAAGCGGCGCCGGAGATGCTTCCCGACGGCTGGGCGGCGGTGCTGGAGCTTTACGGGCAGAGGTAACGACCTCGCGCTCAGGGCGATGTCAGATCGTGCCCGCGCGGCGCGACTTTGATGGGGGATGCGGTAAGCGCGCATCCAACCCGATCTCCTTGAAAGGATTTGACATGCCCAACCAGAGCGCCGGCTTACTGGCCAGCCTATTTGACCTGAAGTTCGACAACCTCATGATGATCAAGGTGGTGAAGCTGATCTACGTGCTGGTGCTGGTGTTCGCGACGGTCTTCTACATCGGCGCCACGATCCTCGCGTTCCATCTCTCGAGCGCGCTCGGCGCCGCCACGCTGCTGGTCCTCGGGCCGCTCGGCTTCCTGGTGTACACGTCGCTGTGGCGGCTGTCCTTCGAGCTGTTGATCGCGGTGTTCAAGATCTCCGAGAACACCAGCAAGCTCGTCCTGGTTTCGGCCTTCACGAGCACGCCCGGACCTTCTGACAGGCCGCTCAACTGATGCTCAAGCGGTGGGGACTGGATCATCATGTGGCGCCCGCGCTCGGTCGTGCTGCTCACCTGATCGAGCAGCGCGCCGAGGCGGCCGAGGGCCCACAGAACCTGACGGCGAACGGCTCGGAGCGAGCGGTGGTACCGATCCTGGCCGAGGCGCTGATCGCGCAGAGCGGCCTGGTGAGCACCGAGCCTGGTTCGGATCGCACCCAGCCCGACGCGATCCCCGGCTTTCCGAAGCGCAGCTGGTCCGACATCGCGCTGTGGGGTCCGCTCTCGAGGGTCGCGCTGTTCGAAGTCAGGTGGGGGATCGAAGATCCGCGGCAGCTGCCAAGCATCCAGCTGGAGATCCTGAAGCTGGCGGTCGCGCGCTGGACCGGGCGGGCCACCTCCGGGTACGTGATCCTCGGAGCGCCCCGCGCCTGCTGGGAGGGCGTGCGGCGAACTCGATCGGTGCGCTCTGTGCTCACCGCGCCGCAGCGCGATGTGCTGTCCTTGTTCGACGGCGAGAGCACGGTTGCGGGCGGGAGGATCCGCGAGCAGGTCGTCGAGCACTGGAAGCACCTTTATCCCGAAGGACCCGACCTGCCGCCGCCGGCACCCGAGCAGATCAGGCTGCGCGAAGTCGGCCGCGCGACGGTTCGAGCGCCGCAGCCCTGGGAGCTGCGTTGCCTGCGCGTCGAGCCCAGTGGCAGCGATGCCGGCTGGGTCGCCCGCTTGGAGGACATGATCCCCAAGGAGCCCTACGGGGAGCCGGGAACCGTCCAGCACGCGATCTGGAAGCTCGACGTGGCTCATCTCGCGCGCCTGCCGGAGCGGGGGTGGGTGCCGTTGATCGACCGGCTGCACGAGCAGCTCGTGATCCTCGACCCCGACTACAAGCTCGGGCAGGTCAAGGAGAAGTTCGGCGTGCTGAAGTTCTACGCGAGCTTCGAGCCCGACGTGGCGCGCGAGGCCCAACGACTCATCGACAAGGTCGAACGGCGCACGCACCAGGTCTGCGAGCGCTGCGGCGCCTCCGGTCGGCTGCGCCACACGCCCCCGCGCCGAGTGGACACCTTCTGCGAGGACTGCTACCTCGCCGCCTGGACGCGAGCTGGAGGCTTGAACGTCTGGGCCAGGGCAGGCCGCCGCGCCAAGCGCCGGCACATGAAGGGGATCTATGAGGAGATGCGAGTCCGGCGGGAGCGCCGGGAGGCGCAGGACCGCGAGCGCGAGGACGGCGAGTCGTGATCAGCCGTTGGCGCGAGGCGGCCCTATCGGGCACTTCCGGTCGTTTTGACGCCTGGCTCGCCGCCAGGTCGTTGAGGACGCGCGTCGGCGTCCGTGTCCTGCTCGGGCTCACGATCACGATTGGCACCAGCCTCGTCTCAGGCTTTGAGCCGTCCCGGATCCGCGGGACGATGATCTGGATTCCGGAATTGATCTGGCTCAGCGTGGTGCTCGTCCTGTTCACGCTGCTGATCGGCCCGGGCGGTCGGCGCATCATCCTGCGCGCGCTCGGTCGACCTGCAACCCCTACCTCCGCAGAGCTTGAGCAAATGGCCGAGGCGCGGCGGCGAATGGCCGAGATGGAGCGTTTGGGCAGGTTGATCCGGACCCATTGCCCCCATTGCCACGAGCCGATCTCGCCAGGGGCCACTCGCTGTCCGCACTGCACCTCTCGATTTGAGTGATCGCGGCGACGTGGGTCTCGATCTGTCATCACGTGAGCAGCAGCGCGAGTCGGCTCACGAGCCGTTGGGAGTCCCCCCTCTCTGTCGGCGAACAACGCTCAGGCGTCCACCATGCCGACTATTCTGCACACGCATGAGTCCCTCCCGAGCTGAGCGTAGCCATCCTCGACAAGCAGCGCTTTGGTCTGCGGTCTGCATGAGCCTGGCGATTGCCGGTCTGGCGTTGGGGGCGGCTGGTACGGCTGGTGCGCGTACAACGAGTCGATGCGGGAACCTGCGGCTGACCGCAGCGGGCGGGGGCCGGCTCGACACCGCCCACCGACGCGCGACGCACCGGACGTACGTTGAGCGCGGTGGCTTTGACATCTACCTGCGGCATCCCGCTACGTTGGGCTTCAGCGTCGACGGTGACGCGGTTGGCGAGCATCTGCGCTGGGACGGATGGGGCCAGCCACGTTCCATTGCCCACGGGATCATCGATGAGCGAGATTATCCGAGCAACAGACGTGTGCGCGTTCGCGGAACGATCGTGGTGAGCCGCCTTCAGAGCTGTCGCGGAGCGCGCTATTACACGCGCGAAGCGGTCCATGCGACCGGCCATCTGCCGTTTCGGATACGCAGCAGCTCGCTCCACACCCCGTGTAACGGGAGATAGGCGACCCTGCGGGTCGTGGGTTCCATCAGGACCTGCGCCTCGCGAAGAGTTGCGGCTCCGTGGAGGGGGAGCGCCGGCCTGAGCACAGCCGAAACCGAGTTCGTGATGTCAGGTCGAGGCCGTGCGGCGCGACTTGTCCCTCATGAGCCATCTACATGATTCCAATAGAGCAGTCCTTCCGTCCTCTCCCAACGGCGCGATCCCGACCCCGTCGTTGAGCCTCGATCTGTCGGGTCGCGGGAGCAGCGTCCTGGAGGGACTGTTCACGCGGGAGGCGCTAAAGCGCGGCGCGGCGCACTTCGAGGAGGTCAGCTGGGTCACCGACGTGGCGGAGCTCCCGTCGCTCGGTGAGACGATCGCGTCGCAGACGCGACACTCGGCACCAAAGCGTCTGGTCTGGTGGGGTGGCGCGGTCGCGCTGGTCTCGCTCTCCTCGCCGGGAATGCACGTGTTCCACGCGGCGCTGGCGGCCCCGGACACGGCCACGCTGGAGCGTGTCGCCGAGGAGCTGCGGGGTCTCTTGCCCGAGGCGCGCCCGCCGGAGGATCGCAAGGTGGACATTCGCTTCTGGGCCGGTGGCGGGGAGGTCGCGGCGATCTCAAAGCGCTTGCCGGTCGACCCGTGGGAGCAGATCAAGGCCAACTATCCCGCCGGGACACGAACGGAGCTGGCCGCGCTGATGGAAGGGATCGAGCCGGGGGAGGGCGGCAAGCTGCTGCTCTGGCATGGGGAGCCGGGGACCGGCAAGAGCTACGCGCTGCGCACGCTCGCGTGGGAGTGGCGGCGGTGGTGTGACTTTCACTACGTGATCGACCCCGAGGTGCTGCTGGGGCAGAGCTCCTACCTGGTGCGGGTGCTGCTCAACGACAGCAGCCGGTTCAGCATTCCTCGCGAGAGCGGCCCGCGCTGGCGGGTGCTGATCCTCGAGGACTGCGGCGAGCTGCTCGCCGCCGACGCCAAGGCCGCGACCGGCCAAGCGCTCTCGCGCCTGTTGAACCTGACCGACGGGCTGATCGGCGAGGGCTTCAAGACGCTCGTCCTGATCTCCACCAACGACCCCCTGAAGCAGATGCACCCCGCGGTCACCCGCGAAGGACGTGAGGCCGCCCGCGTCGGCTTTGATCGCCACTCCACCGAGGAGACCCGCGAGTGGCTGTGCACGCACGGGGTCGACGAGCAGCCGGACGGCGGGATGACCCTCGCCGGGCTCTACGCCGTCGCCGCGGGCCGCAAGCGCAAGGAACAGCGGCGGGCAAGCGTCGGGTTCTCCGCAAGGAGCTGATCCGAGAAGACGCCGCGTAAACGAGATCCGGACCCACGTGGGTCTCGGGTAGCCGTTCGTAGTCGCGCGCCAGGCGCCGCCAGCGCATCAGCCACGAGAACGTGCGCTCGACCACCCAGCGGCGTGGGAGGACCGCGAACCCGATCTGGTCGGCGGGCTTGCGGACGATCTCGACGACGATACTCCAGGCGCTCTTGGCGACCGCGAGCAACTGGCCGCTGTAGCCGCCGTCGGCGAAGATGTGACTGACCGATGAGAGCGCTGAGTGCAGTCGCTTGAGGGTCCCGCGGGCGCCGTCGCGATCCTGGACCGAGGCGGCGCTGACCATCACGACCAGCAGCAGTCCGATCGTGTCGACCACGATGTGGCGCTTGCGACCATTGATCTTCTTGCCCGCGTCATACCCGCGCGTGTCAGTCGACACGGTGTCTGCGCCCTTGACCGATTGGGAGTCGACGATCCCGGCTGACGGCTCTGGATTGCGGGCTTCGTGCTTGACGCGGACCTGCTCGCGCAGCGCGTCGTGAACACGGTCCAGCGTGCCGTCCTTGCGCCAGTCGCGAAAGTACCCGTAGACCGTCTCCCACGGCGGGAGGTCCTTGGGCAGCATCCGCCAGGATCCACCCGCCCGCACGTGGTACAGGATCGCATTGACGACCTCGCGCCTGGGATGCGTCAGAGGCCGCCCCCCGACGCCCGGCCCGGGCAGCAACGGCCCCACCAGCTCCCACTGACGATCGGTCAGATCCGTCGGATAGCGCCGCTTCGCCGACACACCTCACAGTTCGACATAACAATCCCCAGCCCTGCTTCCAAAACACCTTCTGAGGCTGTTTGGCCGAGTCTTCAGCGCCGGTGTTCCGCCCCTGTGCGATCTCTACTACTCGTAGTTCAACCAACGCCGCAACGCGGTGGTGCGCGCTGCATCCGCGCGAAGAACCTACCACCTACACCTACGGATGCCAAGGGGAAAGACGCTTGCTCTGGACCTCTGGGCAGGTTTATGACGCAGGATCGGGTGTCAGGTTACGGCTGTGACCGGCGACCTCATGGGGGATGGCGGTAAGCGCTATCACCAGCCGAGGTGCCCTGAAAGGACCGCACACATGCCAAGGGTCTCCACGTCAATAACTTCCACAGGAGCTCCCGATAGCCGTCGCCACCGTCTACGAGCAGCGGCCTTGTCCGCGGCATCCCTGAGCTTGGCGATTGCCTGCTTGGCGTCCGGGGGGGCCGGCACGGCGGGTGCGCGGGCCGCTGGCCAGTGCCAGAACCTGCGGCTGACCGCGACCGTCAGGGGCCAGCTCTATGCCGCCTACCGACGCGCGACGCATTTGCCCACGCGCATTCGCCTGAAAGCTCTCGCCTCGTACTACGGACCGTTCTACGGCCGCTGCGGGAAGACGTACTACGCCTACCTTCAGCTTTATTCTGCTTCCGTGCAACACGTCACCCTGCAGGAGAAGGTCGAGCAGCAGGATCAGTCCTACGTGAACCGCCGGGTTGGGCACGGTAGATGGATGGAGCTGCGGGGCTTCACGTCGATATGCGAGCTGGTCCCGGGAGCGCTCGCCCGCGTGTGGCATCTCACCGTGTGCGCTTCCCGGAGCAGTCGAGTGAGCTTTGACGTCGTTGCCGGCGTGAGCGCGAGCCGGGGCCTTCGTTCCTGCGGCTCGTTCACCGAGCGGCACGGGATCAACACGGTCCAGATCTCCGAGCGCAACGTGAGCTGCCCTAACGCGCGTGAGCTGGATCGGACTTGGGAACGCCGGCTCGCGCGCCGGCAGGTGCCCGCCAGCGTGCTCGATGCCCGCCCCTATGGTCACTTCGGCGCTCGGTACCGCATCGGCGCGTTCGTTTGCCGCTTCGCCGCCACCGGACTGGCGGGCGACGAATACAGGCTCGTTTGCGACGAAAGCTCTGATCGCACCGTCCGCGTGGACCGAGGGTAGGCGACCCATGGCCAAGCCAGCCACGACACCCGCTGAGACCACCGGTGGCCGAGGGGGGATCGCAACCGTACGCCGCGCTCCAACGAGCAGGCAGAGACGATCCGCCTGGAGAACGAGAGGACGAAGGCTGATGGCCCAGCAGAAGTCGCAGGACGAGCTCTGGAAGCAGAAGCTCTTGGCGACGGTCAGAGCGGAGGAAGAGGCGCGCGAGCTGGTGGAGCGGGCGTACCAGAGCGCCGACGTGCTCTCGTCGGTGCTGCTCGAACCGAGACCGCCTGGCGCCAGCGAGAAGCGTTTCTACAGGAAGGCGCGCGGGGAAGGGATCGTTGTCGGATAGAGGTCATGGCCGCTGGCACTGGGGCCCTGCTTCGAGGTTGATCGAGCGCGCGGAGTCGCTGCCCGTTCGATCGGGTTCGACCGTGGCCGGTGCGGGGGCAGCGGCGGTCGAAGCGTGAGATGATCAGCGAAGATGCCTGACGATCTGGAGTTGCGCCGCCTGAGCCGCCCCGAATTGGCGGCCCTCGTCGTGGCGGGGCTGCGCGGCGGGACCGACGCGCAGCGAGCGCGGGCAGAGGCGGCTTGGGCGCTCCTCGCGGCGCTTGACATCGACCGGGTTCGCGGCATCGTGGCGACGTTTCGCTTCCCTGAGCACGAGCATGTGCGGATCGACGAGCAGGATCAGCGCGACACGGTGCAGGAGGCTCACGAGCGGCTGTTGAAGATGCTTCCCAACCTCTATGCGAGCACCGACCGCGAGTACCTCGCCGCGCTCGTGACGTGCGTGAGATACGCCTGCATGGACTTCTGCCAGCGCCAGATGAGGCGCGAGATGGGGATCGGAGGATCGCTGCAGGAGACGCTGCCCGATGTCGAGGGTGAGGACGAGGATCGCGGGCGGTTTGACTGGCTGGTTGCCCGTGCTGCGATCGAGCGCCGAGCAGACAGCGAATGGGCGCGCGATGAGCTGGAAGCGGCCATCGAGGCGTGGGCCGCGCTGAGCAACGAGAACATGCGCCGGGTGATCTCGCTGAAGGCCGAGGACACCTATTCCTCGCGTGAGATCGCCGAGCGGCTCGGGCTGTCGGCGGCGAATGTCGACCAGCTGCGCTTGCGCGGGCTGCGCAAGATGCGCGGGCAGATGGAGGGCGATGACTGACACGCGGCTGCTCAGCGAGTTTGTCGAAGCTTGGCGCGCGGGCGAGCGCCCCGACATCGACGAGTACCTCGCGCGGGCCGGCGCGGAGGACCGCGAGCCGCTGGCAGCCGAGATCTCGGCGTTCCTCCAGAGCGCTCCGGCACCCGAGTACTCCGCGCAAACGCTCGACCGGCTGCTCGCCGACCCGGAGGTGATCGCGCTCGCGCGGCTGCCGAGCGAGCTGGGGCTGTGGCCGGCAGCGCTGCCACGGCTTTGCCGCCAGTCGCGCGTGCGCCGCGAGGACCTGGTCGCACGCCTGGCCGGCAGGCTCGGCGTCGCCGGGCGCGAAGCAAAGGTGCGCCGCTACTACCACCGGATGGAAACCGGGGAGCTCGACCCCGCGGGCATCTCCCGACGCGTGCTCGACGAGCTCGCGTCGATCCTGGGCGTCAGCGCCGATGAGCTGGTCGAGGACAGCGAGCTGCGCGGGTTCGTACGGCCGCTCCCGGAGGCGGCGTTCGGGCGCACCTACGTCGACCCGGAAGCCGACAAGCTCGCTGCCGAGACGATCCAGACCGACGACGGCAGCGAGGAGTGGGACGAGGTCGATGAGCTCTTCCGCGGCGGGCGATGAGCGATCCGCGTCACGGGAACGGGCCGCCGAGAGGGTCGCCCGCGAGGAGCTGGCGCGCGTGCCGGACTGGCTGTGGGACGGGCGGACCCTGCCGGTCCCCGTCGAGACGATCGCAGACAGCCATTACCGCCTGCTGGTCGAAGAGGTTTCAGGACTCGCCACGCGCCTGGATCCCGCCGACCCAATCCACGTCAGCGGGCTGCTCTACCCATCTCAGCGGCTGATCCTGATCGACGCCGAAGAGGCTGCACGCGCTCCCGGCCGGCGGCGGTTCTCGATCGCGCACGAGCTCGGCCACTGGATCCTTCACTGCGCCGCAACGCACGCCGAAGCGATCTGGTGCGAGGACTCGCTCAGCGCCTCCGCGATCACCGACGAAACCGCTCGCCTGCGTGCTACCCGCACGCAGGAGATCGAGGCCAACGCGTTCGCGGCGGCTGTCCTGATGCCCCGCGAGCTGTTTCTCGCCGACCCTCGTCCCGACGGTGAGAACGAGGAGTACCGCTTGGCACGCCGCTTTGGCGTCTCACGCGACGCGCTGCGCCGCCGCTACGAGACACTCGACAGCCCCACTGAGCGTTAGAGAACAGGCGGCCCATGTCAGCTTCCGGTCCTCACGCGCGACCTACTGCGAGATGACCGCAGACATGAGCAAGGTCAGCCTCGAGCCGGGCAGAGCAACGAGCGCGCAGAGGCGCTGGCGGGATGGCGACCGCGACCTCCTCGCCGACCGCAGCCGCTCCCCATCGACCGTTGACCAGGAGATTCATGTCTGACAGCGACGACGACAAGGACGACAAGGTCCGCCGCGAGCTCGATGACGACCAGCTCCGCCACGAGCTGCTGTCCAAGGCAGCAACGATGGCTGCCGAGCAGCTCGCCGAGATCGCCGCCGAGCGCTCCCAAACGCTTCACAGGCTAGGCGAGGAGGATCTGGCGCTCGCGTTCAACAACACCCTGGCAAGGATGGGCAAGCTCACCGCGCCGGGCATGCACATCCGTCCGGAGCACGAAAGCTCACCGCCCGGTTTTCCCTCGCAGCGGTTTGACGCGCTCTGCTTCAGCGACCCCGACCGGCCGGCGGCCGTGATCAGCTACAAGTGGTTGGGTGACGCCTCAGATGTCGCCGCGTGTGTGTTCGACCTGCTGTCTCTGGGTGCCACCGCGCAAGCCGGACTGGTTCCGGCAGCCCACCTCGTCCTCGTCACCCCCCCGGAGGGAAAGCCGGGCGACCACGCTCGACTCATCACGGGGCTCACTGAAGTCTTTTCGGTCTTCGTCACCAAGGCCGAGCTCGAGTCGTTCGCCGGTGACTGGTGGCTGCGCCGCCACCAAGCCGGCGACTCCGGGTATGAGAGCGCGACGCCACCGCAGGTGCCAGAGGCGCTCGAGCTTCGCCCCAAGATCCTCAGGCGACCCAGCGCGGGGCTCCACGCGGGTTGACGCGCCGAGAGCTCACGAAGCCGCGCGCCATCATGGAGTTGGAGTCGGGTGCACCCACCCGGGCTGGGCTAGGGGCGCGTATCCGAGAAGCTGGAAGCACCTCACCCGGTGACGCCATCTACCGAACCTAGGATGCCGAGCTCGGCGCCAGCGGCCGCGACGCCGTCGCCGCCGAGATTCGCCGGCTCCTGGATCGCGTCGAGTTCGCCGGCGCTCGGCTGGATCCGGCTCGCGCTCGACGGCTGATCCAGCGAAGCACACGACTGATCGCGGAGCCCCGAAACGTGTCTCAGCCCCGGACGCCGCCGCCAGCGACGGCCTGGCGTCGCTGCGCGGACGGAGGGCCGCCGATGCGGGTCTGGCAACCTGCACAGGTCGACAAGACCGCCGGAATCTCGACGCCCTGTCGTGTCATGCATGTCCCACGTGCATAGGGCGAGATACCCGCGAGTGGCGAGCGATTGCCGATTGCCGATTGCCGATTGCAGCGCCGCCCACCGCCCGGGACCCGTGGCCGGCCGAGCCTGGAGCGCCCGCGCGCCGGGCGACCATGGCGGTCCGGTTAAATGGATAGCCCACTTGATCGCTACCACGTACTCCAGCACCTCTCACAGGCGATCGATGAGGTCCGCCGCGCCGAGGCCAAACAGCACCAGGCGCTACTCAAGAACACCCGGTACCTGTGGCTCAAGCGCCCCGCCAACCCCACCGAGCGCCAGCACGACTGGCTCGATGAGCTGCTCTGTCAACCGCTTGAGACGGTGCGCGCCTGCGAGCACGCGCTGCGGTTTGACGCCTTCTATGAGATCGAGGATCCCGACACCGCCGAGGAGCGCCTGCGCCGCTGGATCGCCGAGGTCGACGCAAGCGGCCTGCTCCCGCTTCAGAAGTTCGCGCGGATGCTCGAGGATCACTGGCTCTTCAGATCAGGACCATCGCCGGGGCGCCAAACGAACTTTGACGCGCTGCCACTTGGCGCCCCGACTGACACGCTGGCGCGAGGCCGAACCCTCCTCACCCGCCGGGCAGCAGACCCCGAACCCT
>JALYUQ010000039.1 GCA_030853685.1 Actinomycetota bacterium
CCAGCTCCAGGAGGGCCTCGAACTCGTCCGGCGTGGGCGCGGGGGTCCCGAGCTCGCCGGCGAAGGCGTCGATCCAGTCCTTTGCGTTCATGTCGCCGCGATCATGGCAGGAAGTCGCTGCTCGGACCCCCGAACGTGATGTCGCAGGCGCACCATGGACGCCAGGAGCGCTCCGGGGCGATGCCATCGTGCGCTCGACGCGCAGCGGGACGACTACCGCCCTCACACGAGCCAACGGACCCTAATCCCCGCCCCCTCGGCCACCCGGAACTCCGGATCGCCGGTCAGGACCGGGCAGCCGAGCATCGAAGCTGCTGGCAGCGCCGTGTCTTGTTAGGGGGCAGGCTCCGGCGGAACGGTCGCCGCTTTGACCGCCTTGGGCCCCAGCGGATTGGCTCCGGTCGACATCGTCGGTGGCATGAGCGTCTTTAGCTGGGGCGCGATGCTCAGTCCCCGCGGCGTCAGCAGACGCTGGAGGGCCGCGAGCAGCGCGTCGAGGACGAATGCGAGCACGCAGATCACGAGCGTCGCCCCGATCAGCCCGGAGAGGTGGTAGTCGGGCTGGTTGAGGACGATATTTCCGAGGCCTCCCCCGCCCGCGAGCCCCGCGAGCGTCGCCGTCGCGATCACGAATACGCTCGCCGAGCGGATGCCCGCGAAGATTAGCGGCCAGGACAGCGGCAGCTCGATCCGCGTCAGGATCTGGCGTTCGTTCATGCCCATCCCGCGCGCGGACTCGACGGCGTCCGGATCGACGTTGCCGACGGCGGTGAGGGCGTTGGTGAGGATCGGTGGGATCGCGAGCGCCACGAGCGCTACCTGGACGTTGACGGGGCTCAGCCCGAGAAGATCGAAGCCGATCGCGATCAGGGCCAGGCTGGGAATCGCCCGTAAGACGTTGGCGATGTTGACCGCGAGCACCGAGCCGCGGTGGCGATGGCCGAGGTAGACGCCCGCGGGCAGCGCGAGGACCAGGGCGACCGCCATCGCCAAGGCACAGATCGCGAGGTGGCCGAGCGTCTTCGACACCAGTAGGCCGGAGTTGTGGGAGTAGAAGTGGACGAGCTTGCTCATTTGGTCCTTCTCCCTGCCCGCAGCCAGGGGGTCGCCAGACGCTGGGCGAGGACGATCAGCAGGTCAGCGAGCAGCGCGAGCGCGATCGCCAGTACGCAGGCGCCGATCAGCTCGGTGCTGTCGTTGCCGGTCGAGATCGCATTGAAGATCTGCGCCCCCAGCCCCAAGGGCGTGATGTAAGCGGCGATCGCCGCCAGCGAGATCGTCGTCACCGTGGCGACGCGCAGTCCGGCGATGATCGCCGGAAGGGCCAGGGGCAGCTCGATTCGCAGCAGCGCCTGGCGGCGGGTGAAGCCCATTCCGGTCGCCGCTTCCCTGGCCTCGGCGGGCACCTCGCGCAGGCCGGTCAGGATGTTGCGGAACAGGACCAGCAGCGTGTAGGAGACCAGCGCGATCTCGATGCTCAGCAGCCCGAGGCCGGTGATCGGGACCATGATCTGAAAGAACGCGATGCTCGGAATCGTGTAGAAGAACGCTGACGCGTTGGCAAACGGCATTTCCAGGCGCCCGAAGCGGTGGGTCAAGAGCGCGGCGGCCATGGCGATCGCGAACCCCAGCGCGATCGCGATCGCCGTCATCTCGACGTGCTCTCCAACCCGGGGCAGGAACCGTGAGCTGAAGTTCGTCGAGAACCAGTGCAGGCAGAAGGTCCCGTTGGCGCGGATGCAGGGGTCGCCCGCGCCGTAGCTCGGTATCACCACGGAGCCGGCCGCATCGAACGGCAAGGCCATCGGCGCGCTCATCGGCGTGGCCCCGTTCTCTGGGCGTAATCGTCACGTAGCATTTGACCGACGGCGTCAAGCGTCAGGTAGCCGCGGAGCCTGCCGTCGCCGTCGTCGATCGCCAGGGCGCCGGCGCCCTCGGTGAGCATCAACGAGAGCGCGTCGCGCAAGGTCACCCGCGGACCGGCGTGAGGCGCGTCGTGCCGGTCGGCCGTGCTCGGCTCCAAGGAACCGACCTCGGCCAGCCGGCGCAGGCCGAGACGCTTGAGGCCGCGGTCGGCGCCGACGAAGTCCGCGACGAACTGGTCGCACGGGCTGGCGAGCAGCGCCTCGGGAGTGTCGTACTGGGCCAGCCGGCCGCCTTCGCGCAGCAGGCAGATGCGGTGGCCCATCTTGATCGCCTCGTCGATGTCGTGGGTGACGAAGATGACGGTCTTCTGCACCTGGCGATGCAGGCGCAGGAAGTCGTCCTGAAGACGCTCGCGGGTGATCGGGTCGATCGCGCCGAAGGGTTCGTCCATCAGCATCAGCGGCGGGTCGGCGGCCATCGCCCGCGCCAGCCCCACGCGCTGGCGCTGACCGCCGGAGAGCTCGGCCGGGTAACGCGCGGCATACTCCTCGTGGTCGAGCCCGACCAGGTCGAGCAGCTCGTCGGCGCGAGTGCGCATGCGCGACTTCTGCCAGCCCAGCAGGCGCGGAACGGTGGAGACGTTCTCCTGCACGGTCATGTGGGGGAAGAGTCCGATCTGCTGGATCACGTACCCGATGCCGCGGCGCAGCTCAATCGCATCCAGCGCGTTGACGCTCGTCCCGTCGATGGTTATGTCGCCTTCGGTGATCGGGATCAGGCGGTTGACCATCTTCATCGCGGTCGTCTTGCCCCCGCCCGACGGCCCGATCAGCACGCAGATCTCACCCGCTGGGACCTCGAACGAGAGGTCGTCGATCGCCGGGCGGTCACTGCCCGGATAGCTCTTGGTTACGTGGTCGAAGACGATCTCGGCCGCCACCGAGGACGCCTGCGCCGTCGGCGAGGACGCCTCGGTCATCGCCGCGCCCCGGCCCCGACGGCCGCCGGCGCGCTCATCGCCTCAACTCCGGCACTACCGACCGCCGGCGAGCTCATCGCCGCGCCCCGGCCTCGACGGCCGCCGGCGAGGTCATGACCGCACCCGGGCCCCCGGGGCCACCAGCAGCTCCGTAACCGGCCGCGCGCTGCATGTAAACATAGTGTAAACGCAAGCGATGTCATGATATTCGCGATGGTTGCGCAAGATTTCAAGACTTGAGTTTGCCAACTAAGGAGAGGGAGCTATGAAGAAGTCGAAGCGAGGGTCGCCAAGGTCCATGTCCAGGCTCGGTCTGGGGTTCGCGGTCGCCGTCTGCGCCGCGGTCACGCTGGCCGCGTGCGGCAGCAGCAGCTCGAGTACATCTACGAAGGGGGCCACCAAGACGGCCCCCACCGGCACGGCTGGCGCGACGAGTGCCACAGGGCCCGGCAAGGGCAAGCCAGCGATCACGATCGGGGACAAGAACTTTACCGAGGAGTACATCCTCGGCGAGCTCTACGCGCAGGCGTTGCGGGCTAAGGGCTACCACGTCACCGTCAAGAGCGACATCGGGAGCTCGGAGATCATCGACAAGGCGCTCACAAGCGGTCAGATCCAGATGTACCCCGAGTACGTGGGCACGATCCTTTCGGTCGTCGCCGGCCAGAACACCCAGCCGGCCTCCGAGGCGGCGACCTATGCGGCAGCCAAGCGCTTTGAGAACAAGCGCGGGTTCGCGCTGCTGAGTGCGACGCCGTTCTATGACAGCAACGCCATCGCCACGCTTCCGGCCTACGCCAAGAAGTATCATTTGATCAAGATCTCAGACCTCAAGGCCGTCGGAGCCTTCAGCTACGCCGACACGCCCGAGAACCTCAACCGGATACAGGGCGCGGCGGGCCTCCGGAAGGTCTATGGCCTCACCAAGCTCAAGTTCGTGCCGCTGGCAATCGGGCTTCAGTACCCGGCACTGGAGAAGGGCAACGTCCAGACCGCCGACGTGTTCAGCACCGACGCGCAGCTCAGCCAGGTCAAGCTGACGATCCTGACCGACAACAAGCACATCTTCGGCTTCCAGAACGTCGCTCCGGTGGTCAACGAGAAGGTCCTGAAGGCCGAAGGGCCCGCGTTTGCGCAGATCCTCAACGCAGTCAGCGCCAAGCTCACGACCCCCGCGATCCAGTCGATGAACGCCGCCGTGACCTTCAACAAGGATCTACCGGCGTCCGTGGCCGGCAAGTTCCTGAAGGCCAACGGCCTCGGGTAAACGACGATCTGACGCCCCCCGGTCGAGATTCGCCCACGAGTAGCGGGCGGCGGGCGGACCGGTTGCGATTGCATTCGGCGGCCGGCCCGCGGGC
>JALYUQ010000046.1 GCA_030853685.1 Actinomycetota bacterium
TCTGCGCGGCTCGCGACACCGCGTCGACGTGCAGCCCGAACCGGTCATCCGCCAGCAGCTGTCGATGCTCGGCGGGCGTCAACGGGGTGCCCAGGTCGGTGTCGGTCGAGAAGGGGTCAGCCGCCGCCGCCTCGATCGCCCGCCGGCTGGCGGGGAGGCCGAACATGATCCGCTCGGCGACCGCGTACTGATAGTTCGCCGCTTTGGTTCTCGGAGGGGCGGGGATCGGCGGGACGGGCACGGGCGCCGGCACCCTGCCCAAACGACAGGGGGCCGAGGTTGGGTGGACCGGCAGCTGCGCCGCGGACGCGTCACCCGCGGCCAGCCCCAACATCAGCCACGCGCTGAGGGCAAGCAGCCCTACCCGCAGCGCCCGGGCCGGAAGTGTTACGTCTCGAACTCTGCCTGGCGAAGGCAGCGGTGGGCTGAGTGTCTTGGCGAGCATGGCGAGGATCTGATCAAACTTGCTGCGAGAGAGCCTTCTAAAAGGTCCGCTCACGAAGGCCGTATCGCAAGGCCACAAGGTTTCCCGGGCACTTACGAACACCGTAACAAGGACTCAACGTCTGGATGTTCTACGCCATTCTCTCGCTGTTCGCCTTCACCACCACGGCCATCTCGCTCATGATCGCACGACGATCGCGCTCGGCGAGCGCCGCCCCGCCGAGCGGGCCGCGTCGACGCGGTTGCGGATGGACCCGTTAGTCGGCACTGAGGACGATCAGCGCGTGATGCTGAAGGAAGATGGTGAACAGCCGAGAGACTGTGTAGGAGATGGTGATGACGCGTTCCGATGGTATGTCGCGTAGTGCTTTGGCTACCTGACGCTCAAGGCTGCCGTAGGTCGAGGACAAGATTACGATGACCTGCGGGTCTCGCATCATCGCCCCGATGGATAGCAGCGCTCGCGGACAGACCGCCGTACCCGTGAGAGCTGAGGCACGGGCGCGAACGGATCGCCGCCGTCTGCCTTGGTAGGTAGTAGCGTCCGAGAGCAGGAACGGTGCTCGATCAGCAAAAGTCGGCGCTCGCGCCCAAGCAGCGCTCCTCCAGCCACAACTGGCAGATCGCGGCGTTCCTCACGCCGATCCTCGCGAGCGCGATCGTCGGGTACACGGTCGTGGCGATCGGCTTGGGTGTCGCGCTCGTCCTGCAGCTGCTCTGCAAGCTCGCGAGCGCGCACGAGCGCCTGGAGGCCGAGAACCACCCGGCCGATGCGCTGACCCCCGCGAGCGTCCACGAGCGCGCGCTCCAGGCCGGCGGCGGCGCCTACCTCGCGAGACGCGACCGTGTTAGCGCAGCGCTCGGCTGAGGTCACTGCGGCACGTGGATCGTCGTCCAGTGCCTTCCGCCGTCGGTCGTGTGCAGCACGTTGTCGCTGTCGCCGGAGCTGGACCCCTCCCAGCCGACGTTGGTGGTGGTGAACGACACATTCTGGCTGAGCTTTACGTTGGCGGTGATGCGCGTCCAGGTGCGCCCGGCGTTGTCGGTGGCGAGCACTGTCCGGCCTGCCACCAGCCGCCACACGCTCGGCGTGACGATGTCGACGGCGTAGCCTCTGGGTCGACCCGGCGGCCGGACCCTCCTCCAGCGGGCGCCGCCGTCGGTGCTGTGGTAGACGACGGAGCTGGTCGGCGTGGTCTTGTAGCCCTGAACGGTGTAGCCGGCGGCGGCCTGCTCGCGGCTGGCCACGACCGGTGTGAACCCCGCGCCGTCTTTCCCGTCAACGGGCGTCGGCACTGCCAGTCGCTGGTGCCAGCGGGCGCCGCCGTCGGTGGTGGCGTAGATGTAGCCGCCCCCGGCATTGCAGACCGATGCGGCGAACCCGTCGGTCGGACTGGTGAAGGCCACGGACTTCTCGCAGCCAAACGGGATTGAGTTGGGAGTGGACTTCCCACTGGGGACGTTGGTCTGCGAAACCTCGCGCCAGCTCCGCCCGCCGGTGGTGGTGCGGTAGATGGCGACCCCCGCGCTGCCGGCGGCGCCGTCGATCTCCACGCACCATCCGTCGACGGGGTTGACGAACTGCACCGCGCAGTACGAGGGCGTGCGGCCGACGCGGGCCCAGGTCCGTCCGCCGTCAGAGGTGCTCAGCAGCGTCTGGCGGCCCACAGACGGCCCATAGACGACCCAGGCCCGCATGCGGTTGACGAAGTCAGCTGAGCTGATCTCGGTCGTACGGCCCGCTCGGCTCAGTCCCGGTGGGGTGACGTTCGACCAATGGGCACCGCCGTCGCTGCTGCGCTGCACCGACTGGGGAGGATCGTGCCGCTGGTTGCCGTTGGTGACCGCCCAGGCCGTGTGGGCGCCGAGAGGGGAGAAGTCGAGGACCCGGTACGGCGGTGAGCCTCCGCGGGCATGAGCGGGCCGCGTGTGCTGCTGCTGGGTCGACGACGTTTGAGCGCCCGGGTCGGCGACCGCCGCCCCCGCCACGGAAGATGCCCCGCCCGGCCGGGTGCTCGCCACCGCCGTGGCCGCGAACCCGCAGACCGCTGCGACGCCGACCGCAGCTGCGAACTTTCCCAGCCTGGTTCTCATCTCAGAGCTCCCCTCCTCGATCGACTGCTGCGCCATCTCCGCACGTGTCCATCCTAGGCGCCGACGCTGCTCGCCGAGCCTTCTCGGGCAACTATCCGCCTCCCGACCTGGTGAGGAGTCCCAGATTCCAGGCGCTCGAGCACACCCAGGCCTCGCTGCCGATCAAGAGGAGGCGTGCCGGCACGATGACCCACGACGACAAGCGCCACGGCACCACGACGCTCCTCGCCGCGCTGGATGTCCTCACGGGCGCCGTGATCGGTCAGTGCCTGCCCCGCCACCGCCATCAAGGGCTCCTGAGCTTCCTGCCCATCATCGAGCGCGAGGTCCGCGACGCTCTTCAGATCCATCTGATCCTCGATAGCCACTGCACCCACAAGCACGCCAACGTCAAGCAGTGGCTCGCCAAGCGCCCGCGCTTTCACCTGCACTTCGCGCCGAGGTCCAGCTCGTGGCTGAGCCTCGGCGAGCGATTCTTCGCCAAGCTGACCGACAAGGCCATCCGCCGCGGCGTGCTCCACAGCGTGCCTGAGCTGATCACCGCGATCGAGGACTACCTCGA
>JALYUQ010000064.1 GCA_030853685.1 Actinomycetota bacterium
GCTGCGCGCGCTGCGAGACCCCGACGCCGACGACGCAGAGGACGCATAGCCGAGTCCCGCGGCGGCCGGCCGTGGTCGGCGACCGATCCTTAGCGTGACTTTTCGTTCCGTTGTTCCCCAAGCCCCGGGTACGCGAGGCTTCGCGGTTCCCGTGCTTGGGATGGGCTCAGCGTGACGTCGGGAGAGCGACGTAGCATGACGCCACGATGGTTGGCACGGCGTGGTACTCGGGATACCATGCGCCCGCTCCGCGTAGGGCTTCCAGCTCGGCCGGCTCGAGTCCGGTCGTTCGGTCTACGACATCACGATCAGCAGTAGAGAAGGATTCGGACGTTTGGCCGTCTTTGGGCCAATTCTTGACGCTCTCTGGGCCGGTCTGATGCCGGGGGTCACGATCCCACCAGAGTTGGCCGTGGTCGAGGTGCTGCTTGACGGGCAGGCGGGACGGTATCGCGAGCTAAATGGCGCACGGACCGTGGCCACGACGAGTAGGGCTGACGCCTACATCGCGACCGGACGACAGCCTCAAAGCCAGGGCCACGCCCAGGGCCGACGAGGCAAGTAGTCCACGATGGCGCTCGACGTACAAGCGCACGTAATCGAACGCGCAGGCGTCCGGCTCGCAGTCGAGGAGGCGGGGGAGGGGGTCCCTGTCGCATTGCTGCATGGCTTGACCGCGACGCGGCGCTATGTGGTGATGGGCTCGGGCGCGCTCGCGCGGTCGGGCCACCGCGTGATCGCCTACGACGCGCGGGGCCACGGGCGATCCTCGCCCGCCCTCGATCCCGGCGGATACACCTACCACGAAATGGGGCTCGACCTGGAGGCTGTGCTCGACGAGCTCGGGATTCAGCGCGCCGTGCTCGCCGGGTCCTCGATGGGTGCGCACACGCTCTTGTGGTTGGCGCTCCGGCGACCCGATCGAGTGGCGGGCTTGGTACTCATAACGCCCGCGTATGACCCTACGACCAACGATGACCCGGATCGGCTGGCGCGCTGGGACTCACTCGCGGACGGGCTTCGCAGCGGAGGAATCGATGGATTCCTCGCTGCCTACGGGGAGCCACGCGTCCCGGCGCAGTGGCGCCAGACGGTGCTGAAGGTGGTGCGCCAGCGCCTCGCGCTGCACGAGCATCCAGAGGCGGTCGCCGACGCGCTGCGGGCGCTGCCGCGCTCACGCCCGTTCGTGGAGCTCCGGGAGCTGGCGCCGATCACGGTTCCGGTGGCCGTCGCCGCGAGCGACGACGAGGCCGACCCCGAGCATCCGCGCGCGCTGGGGGAGGCCTACGCGGCGGCGATCCCCGGCGCGAGCCTCATCACAGACGAACCCGGGCGCTCGCCGATCGCCTGGCGGGGAAGCCAGCTCTCGAAGGTGATCGCCGAGATCGCGCGGCGCGCGCAGATTGGGTGACCGGGTGACGGCGTACTAGAGCGATAGTCGGCGCCGCGGGCGCCAGGGCCAGGCCCGGAACTGCCTCGGGGTGGAGGACCAATGCCGACTCCGATCAGAGCACGACTCGCGCCCGGCGGGTGTTGACGGGCTCCTATCCGAGCACGACTCGCTCCCGGCGGGCGGTGGCGGGCGCCAGGTAACCGTTGCCTGCGAAGCGGATCCGGATCCGCAGGTGCGTCGGCGGACGGTGCCTGCCGCGCCCGAGCCGATGCATGAAGACGACAGTGGTGGCAAACGTGCAGTTCGGTGCTAGCGCGGCGAAGCTGACCGCGACCCGGTGCCTGCCGAAGAAGTAGCTGATCTTGACGTTCGCGTTCTGTCCGCATGCAACTGCTCCCGGGAGCGAACGAGGGCTGATGACCGTGCCGCTGGTGGTGAGCCGGTAGGGCTTCGAGCGCGCGTTGTGTGGCCTCGTAGTCGCGCGCAGGCGGGGCACCGGACGGGGCGAGGGATAGGTGAAGAGCGTTTGGTCGCTCCCGTAGGAGGCGACCGAGGTCCCGTGCAGGGCGACGAGCCGGTAGTGGAAGAGCGCGCCCGGCTCGAGCCCCTGAACCTGGGCTGAAACCGTGACGGGACCCAACGCGGCGGAAACGGTGCCCGCGACGGTCTGGGCGCTGTACGTCGTGCTCAGCCCATACTGGAACTCGTAGCTCGTGGTCTGCCCGTTGGGGTTGACAGTCCCGGTGAGCGTGGCAAAGCTCGTCCCGAGCCCGACGGCCTGACCGGTGATGACGCCCGGTGGGGCGTGGCCAGCGGTCTTGAACGTGCGGTCTGCTCCGAGCGAGGAACCGTACCTGCTCAGTGCAACGACGCGGTAGTGGTAGACGGTCCCTGGCAAGAGGCCGGTCGCCCTGGTCTGCACCCCGACCGTCCTGGTCCCGCTGCCGGCGCCGCGCAGCGCGCTGGCCACTCCGTAGGAGCTGGTGAGCCCCGACTGGAACTGATATGAGGTGGAGCTGCCGTTGGGGTTGACGGTGGCGCGCAGGATCGCGCTGCTAGAGGTGACGCGGGTCGCCGAACTGGTAACGACGGTCGGTGAGGACGCCGCTAGGGCGACGCCGGATACAGCGCAGATCGCTGCCAGCAACACGGCCATACCCCGCAAGATCGCCTTGCGCTTCATCTCGCCTCCTCAGACGTTGGTCAGAATCGCTTATAACACGCGACTGACGTGATTGTTGCGCTGATGGGCTTGTCGGCGCTGAGGGGTGGCGGCCTGTGACGGGCGCTGCCAGCGCGTGACGGGCGCTTCGTGCGTAGGGGAGCTGAGCGCCTCAGCGCAGGAAGGACTCCAGGCGGGGCACGAACGTCGCCTGGTCCTGGAACAGGAAGGCGTGGCCGGCGCCGGGATAAATGACGAGCTGCGAATGCGGGATCAGGGCGGCGAGCTGATGGGCGTTGGCGAGGGGGTCGAGCGCGTCGAGCGTGCCGTCCGCCACCAGGGCCGGGACTCCGGCATGGGCGATGCCCATGCCCGCCGGCTCAGCGCCCCTCAGCCATCCGCCGATCGCGCGACTCTGCGAAAGGGGGGTTGCGCGAGGCGCGACCGTACGCTGCGGGTAGCTGAGGATGCCCGTGACGTAGGCACGCTCGGCCGCCCCCTGGCCGGCCGGAAAGAGCGCCGCCAGCACCGCTGCAGGGCTTCCGCTCAGTACCGACCGAGCGGCCGCAAGCGGCGGCGCAATGGCTCTGCCCGTACCCGCCTGGGTGGCGCAAAGCACCAGCCGGCGAACCTGGCCGCGGTGTTGCGCGGCCAGCGCCTGGGCGATCATGCCGCCCATCGACCAACCCAGAACGTCGGGACTGTGTAGGCCAAGCCTGACGATCAGGGCGCTGGTCTGGTCTGCCATCTTGCCGATCGTCAGCGGAGCCGGCAGTGCCTGGGTCTTGCCGATGCCCGCGTTGTCAAAGACGATCACTCGGCGGGTCCGGGCGAGGTCGTCGACGAACGCCGGGTACCAATCTTCCATCGTCGCGCCGATGCCGTTGACGAGGACCAGCGGCGGGCCGCTGCCGAGCATCCGGTAGCCGACCGCGCCGAGCTTCGTGTGGGCCACCTCGACCGGAGCGGTGAGAACGGAGGGGCTATTTGCTGTCCCGTTGGAGGCCGGGGCTCCGGTCGTGCTCGCGGCCGTGCTCGCAGGCCCTCCGTGCGTCTGGGTGGAAGTCGACGAGCCACACGCAGTCAGGGCAGAGATGCTCAACGCCAAGGCCACCGCGCGGAGCACCTGCGTCCGGCGCTGGGCGCTCGGCGGGCCTCGTCTGATCAAGTTCATGGACGAGGGGCAGCCTAGCTGGAGCTCAGTCGATACCTTCTCCCGGAGATGCGAGGGTGAGCGAGAGGTCTGAGACGAGCATCGTCGAGAGCTGGCTGGCCAAGGGCACTCCGTTCCGCGCTGCGGGCGTCGGCAGCCGTGTGTGGTCAAGCGGCGAGGGGCCAGTGGTGCTGTGCGTCCATGGCGTGCCATCCTCCTCCTACATGTACCGGAAGGTGCTCTCCGAGCTTGCCGGGCGGGGAGTGCGCGGCGTCGCCCTCGACCTGCCTGGGTTGGGCGCCGCGGAGCGCCCGCGCGACTTCGACTACCGCTGGTTGGCTCTGGCGAAGTGGCTGAACGCCGCCCTGGACGAGATCGGGATCGACCGGGCCCACTTCGTCGTCCACGACATCGGCGGTCCGATCAGCTTCGAAGCGCTGCGCCTGGCGCCCGGGCGAGCCAGATCGATCACCGCGCTTGACACAATCGCGCGGCCCTCTCGCTTCCGGCGTGCGCCCGCCGCCCGACTATTGGCCCGTCCCCTCCTCGGCCGGGTTGCGCTCGCCGCGACCGGGGAGCGCCAGCTCCAGCGGGCGCTGCGCAGGGACTGCATCGCCGGGCCGGTGCCCAGCGAGGAGGTGCGGACCTACCACGGGCTGCTCAAGCGCGGGGATGGCGGGCGCGCCTGGCTGCAGGTGATACGGGGCTTCGAGCTGACCCGGGACTTCGAGGAGCGGATCGCCGCTCACCTGCGCGAGCACCCATACCCCGCGCAGGTTCTCTGGGGGCGATCGCGATCCTTGGATGCCAGCCGAGCAACAGGGTGAGTGGGCCCGCGAGCTGCTCGGCGCGCCCCAGGTCCACCGGCTGCCGGGGCTGCATTTCGTACAGGAGAGCGCGCCCACCGAGATCGCGGCGCGCGTCGCCACGCTCGTCCACGCGGTCGAGGCGAGCGGCTCGGGGTTCTGACGAGCTCGGCGCTCTGAGAGCTCAGGTGCCTGCGATCTGTGCGATCACACCCTGCGCCTCGGGGGCTCCGGTGACCTCGAGCCACAGCCCGTCTTCCTGACGACCGATGGCGAAGCTCAGAAACGTGCAGCAGCGCTCCTCGGCGGCGACGAGCTCGCGTACGCGAGCCTCGATCTCCGGTCCGCCACGGAAGCGGACGCGCACCCCATGCTTGATCTCGCGGTGGTCGGTCATGGCGTCGTTGAGCAGGCTGTGAATCTGCGCGGTGCGTTCGTGCAGAGCGGGCGCTGAAAGGGTGCAGGCGATGTTGGAGGTGTTCATGGGCGATATCATCCACCTTGAACCCAACTTCAAGTCAAGGGCAAGTCGATCATGAACGAGCTCACAATCGGGGAAGTCGCCGCCCGCGCGGGCATCAACACCTCGCGCATTCGCTACTACGAGCGTGTTGGCGTGCTTCCTCATGCCGAGCGCGGGACCGGCGGCCAGCGGCGTTACGCACCCGCGGTTCTCGACCGGCTGGCGCTCATTGACGTTGCCCAGCGCGCCGGGCTGACCCTCGAGGAGATCCGCGAGCTAACCGGATCGGAGAACCACGGCGAGCGAATCCGGGCCTTGGCCGAGCGCAAGCTGCCCGCGGTGGAGGCGCTGATCGCGCGCGCGGAGGCGATGCGGGCATGGCTTCAGGCCGCCCAGAGCTGCGACTGCGCCACCGTCGACGTCTGCAGCCTGTTCACCAACCCAGCGCACGCTCCGCCCGTAGCCGTCGCGATCGACTCTGGCTCGGTCGCGGGCCTGGCGAGCTAGCCCGCGATGGTCCTCGAGTCCGTCGCGCTCTACGTCCTGGCCGCGCTGGCGGAGATCGGCGGCGCCTACCTTGTCTGGATCGGCCTGCACGATGGCCGAGGCGTATGGCTCGCGGTGCTCGGCGGCATCGCCCTCTGTGCCTACGGCGTGATCGCGAGCCTGCAACCGAGCCACCAGTTCGGCCGGGTGCTCGCCGCCTACGGCGGTGTCTTCATTATCGGCTCGCTCGCTTGGGCAGTCGCCTTCGATCACTTCGTCCCGGATCGCTGGGACATCGCGGGCTGCGCAATCTGCCTGCTCGGTGTTGCGGTCCTGATGTACGCCCCGCGTTGATGGGGGGGGAGAATGGAATGCTAGCCGTGACCCAACGTCTTGCCGGCGCCAGTCCGGGTCGATGCATTAAGCTTCGGGCACATGGGCTTCACGATCAAGAATTTGCGCGACGTTGAGGACGTGGCACCGAAGTTCGGGTTCGATGCGATCCAAGAGGCGCGCTTCCCGTGGCGAGACCTGGGTGCGCAAGAGACCGGTCTGGCCTACCACGTCATCAAGCCCGACCAGCAAGGCGGCGCCCACCGTCACGACGCCGCCGAGGAGATCTACGTGGTGATCGCGGGAAGCGGGCGTATCAACCTCGACGGCGACGTGGCAGAGCTGCGGGCGCTCGACGCCGTCCGCGTGGCGCCTAATGTGGTGCGGGCGTTCGAGGCCGGCCCTGACGGCCTCGAGTTGCTGGTCCTCGGCCCACGCCACGAAGGCGATGGAGAGATCCTCAAGGAGAACGTCTGGAAGAATTGAATCGCGTCGCTTGTCCGCCCGTCGGGCCTTCAGGCGGGCCGCCTCCACCATCCCGCGGTCCCGGCGGCTCCGAGGCGAGCGCGGCTCGGAGGGCGCCTAGCGTCTCATCGAGGCATCGTGGCCGTGGTGGCGACAGCTTCCTACGGATCGTGCGCACAGGACGCGAAGCGCGACTCGAGCAGTGAGCAGTGAGCAGTCGGCAGAGAGGACGCGCAGCGCGGGACCGAAAAATGATGAGCAGATGCGCTACCTGCCCGTTGTGTTGGCTGTTGGGATGCTGGTCGTCGCTGTCGGCGGCTGCGGCTCCGGGGGCGCACGAACGGCCGGGGCTGGCGCCCAGGTCGAAACCAGTAGCTGCCAATCGTCTGGCGCCGACGGACACGTGACCTCGCAGTCCTGTTCGTTTGTGCTCAGCGATGGCCAGCAGTTCCGCTGCCACAAGGCGTTTGAGGGCTCGACCCCGACCGCACGCGTGCTCGAGCACACCAAGGGCTGCGTAGGGCTGCCCTCGCTCAAGCTCTTCCCGGCCGTGCGGAGAATGATCGCGGGGCTCGGAAAGGCGCAAAGGTGCTTGACCGCAAAAGGCGTACGCGTGGTCGGCGGCCCGGTGCTGCCGCCGGTCTCGCCCCGCTCAAGCAGTCCCGACGGCGAGCTCGCGCTTAGCAGAAGCGCCGCGGACGCGGTGTTCATCGCCTTCTACACCGATGCCGCCAGAGCACAGCGATTGCAAGCCGTGCTGATACAAAGCGCTCGCCGAGTCAAAGGCCAGGTCGAGCGCCACGGCGCCGTCACCGTCCTGTGGATTCATCCGCCAAGCGGCATCCGAGCAGCCGTGCAGGCGTGCGCGTTTGGCTGACCGCGCTGGCTGAGCTACGTCCCACGTTGCCCCGGATCCTCGAAGCGGTTTGTGTAGGAGCGTCGCCGCGTTGGTGTGAAGCCCAACGGGCCCCCGGCCAGCCCGACCCGCCAGCCGCGCCCGGGCTCGGGCCGCTCCGTCATCCGTCGGCGCTTGAGAACTGGCGGACGGCGCGTACGACGATGGCGAACTTGTGACTGGTGGTGCCCAGGCCGAGACTGTCTCGTGCGCGCGACGCTCACTGTGCGTCGCCGTCGACTACGCAGGCAACGTCGTCACCTCGGCCAACCCGACCGGCGGCGCGAAGGCGTGGAGACTGATCGCTGCCACCCGCCAGCGTCTCGATGCCATCACTTGCCTGGACATCTCACTGTGCGCAGCGGTCGGGCGCGGCAACGCGGCGACCTCAAAGACTCGACCGGTCCCGCGAGAAAATGGAGACTCGCACGCATCGACCGCCACCGACTCCAGGACATCTCGTGTGCGTCAAAGGCTCTCTGCGTGACGGTCGATGACTTCGGAAACGTCCTCAGCCCCACCCATCCGACCAACGGCACGCGCGCTTTGGAGGATCCCCTACGCCGACCGACACCCTCTCGTCGGAGTGTCGTGCCCCTCGGCCGCGCTCTGCGCCGCGGTCGACGACCACGGCAACGTAGTCACATCCACGCACCCGGCCGAGCCGGCACGAGCATCGTGACGGACCATGCCTAGCGTCTTGGGTCGCCGGACCCGTGAGGCGAGTATCCGGGAGTACAATGGCTAGCGCTTCGACGGCCTGCCTCATCTCATCGCCGGTTCTTACTGTGCGCTCATCTCGGTCAAGATGGCAGTCTTGGGAGGTTCGAGAGGGGCCACCCGGCTCTTACGCGAGGTTGGTGACTGTGTGAAACGCCCAGGCCATCGAGATCGCGGTGAGGGCGAGGCTGAGCAGGGCGGCGAGCAGTGCTGGCCAGCGGCGGCGTGTGTAGCGGCCGATGGCGACGCCGAAGAGGGGGATGACAGCCGCGGCGGCGAGGCTGCGTTCGTACCAGGCAACTAGGCGCTCGCCCGCGTTGGTGCAGATGAACGGTGCCGTTGGAAAACTGGCAGCCAGGCATCCGAGCTCGCCGAGCGCCCCGACGGCCGCTGCCGCAGCGCACACGAGCACGAGGCCGACGCTGGCCGCGATCGACAACCGACGTGACTTGACCTGCTGTGGTGCGCTGGATGCTGGCGTCGCTGCTCGCATCAGCCCGCCGGTCGCTGCGCCTGTGGTTGTGCTCGGGTGCGGAGCGCTGCCAGCCGGTCTGGGCCTGCGTTCGTCGGCATCGTGATCCTGCTCGACCAAAGCACCGCGGTGCGGTGTCCGCAGAGCTCGGGCACGGCGGACCAAGGGAGCCGGCGCCCTGCAGAGCGCACCGGATGAGCTAGCAGCTGGCTGATCGGCGTCTCGTGCACGAACAAGGCACGATCGCGGCGCAGGACGCGTGTTACTTCCCGAAGCGCCAACTCGGGACGAGAGATGTGGTAGCAGGTTCCGAAGTCGACGGCGAGATCGAAGGACCCGTCCGCGAACGGCAGCTCGCGGATGTCGGCGCAGACGAGCTCTGCCTCGACGCCGCGGGCGTCGAGCCGTCCCCGCGCTTCGAGCAGGACTCGGGGATCGATGTCGACTCCGGTCAGCTGTCGCGGCTCGCACAGCTGGGCGAGCGGGACCAGCGCGACCCCCCGGCCGCACCCGAGCTCGAGGATCCGCGCGCCGCTCGGGATCGCAAGTGAGCGCACGAGCGCTGGAACCTCGAGTCGCTCCTGCGCGGCGTTGCGCCGAGCCACGTCCGGGAAGGGGAGGTATTCGTCTCGGCGCCCGCTCGGATCCCGTCCTGCGGTGAAGTCGCGCCGCGTGGAGTCTCGGTGCTCCGATACCGCTTTGCGATCGTCGTTGTCGATAGACCTCGGCGGCGTCCGGTGCGCGTGCTCTGCTCTGTTATTGACCATCGGTGGACAAGCACGATAGCGACTTGCAAACCATCGGTCAAGAGCGGGACGACTACTGTAGAGGTCGGCCCTGATCGCTCGCGGCAGGCCACGATTACGACGCTGCTGCCGCGTCCACCCGGCTCCTTCACGCCCAACGGAGCCGGAAGCCCTGGGGACCGCATCCGCGGCGCTCGCGTCGGACGGCGGCTTGCTCTGTGCCGTCGCCGTCGGCTGCACCGAGCGCCACCGGCAGGGCGTCATCGCCCAACCCGCGGACCTCGAGCGCTTGCGCTTGAGGCTGCTTGACGTCGAGTCGGTGGCGGCCGTCGAGCAAGCTGACGCCTGGGTAGCCGCTCACCGTGCAGCGCCCAGGGCGGCGAAGCTCAAAGCTCAGATAGGCAGACTCGGTGCCCCCGCCACCCTCATGGCCGTACGAAGCCACTCGAAGCGCACCGGCCGCACACGTACCTTGCTGCCCGCGCCCTCCAAAAATCTACGCTCGATAATCGGACTTATGTTGACTAGGTCGATGTGTTCGGGGTGCTGGTAAGAATCGTGTCCCCAGCCGCCATTTGGCCTGGAGCCGCGCATCGCAGGTTGCTGGCCGGCGCTTCAGATCGGCTTCGCGCTGCCACGCGAGTCAGGCCACCGACTCGGGGCGTTCGGAGTCCGCAGTTTGCGGACTGGCTGGTTGCGGCGCCTGGGGCTGGCGGTCAATGATGATGGGCCGACGTGGCTGCGCTGGCGGGCCCTGCGTCCGCGGCGGCCTACCGCAGCCGCAGGTCGCCGAGCCGTTGGACAGCGAGACCGAGGCAGCGCGGCGAGCGACGCAGCCGCTCGCGCCGCCCACCCGCGAGCGCTCGGCCCAGCCGACCGAGCGGGACGCAGACGACGTCGAGGCGGTCAAGCGGCTGATCGATCCGACCCGGCGGCGCCGACCACGACATCGCTGAGCACAGCAGATATGATGTGGCTGATGGGAGCGGGAACGTGGACCGAGCAGTTGCGGGCGCGGCATAGGCTGTCGCAGGCGCAGCTGGCTTACCGGGCTGGGACCACTCAGCAGGCGATCTCCCGGATCGAGCGCGGAGTGGTGTCGCCGTCGGTCGCGTTCTTGGAGCGGCTCGCGGCCGCTTGCGGCGAGGAGCTGGTGCTTGATGCGCACGCGCGGCAGGTGCCATTTGAGGAGGCGCAGCTGGCTGAGCAGGCAGCGATGCCGATGGCCGACCGGTTGCTGCTGGCCAGCAGCTGGAACCGGCTGGCCGGTGAGATCACCGGCCTGGCGGCTCAGGCTCTGCGTGATGGCTGAGCAGCCGGCGCTGGACGCCGGAGCGCTGCTGGTGGCGCTTGACCGTCACCAGGTGGACTGCGTGCTGATCGGCGGGATGGCCGTTCAGGCCTACGGTCACGTGCGCACGACGCTCGACCTTGACGTGATCGTCGCCTGGACCCCGGAGAACATGCGGCGGCTCGCGGGGGCGCTGGGCGAGCTCGGAGCCCGTCTGCGTGGCGTCGACGCCGATCTGCTGGGGATCGACCTGAGCGACCCCCGGCAGCTGTATGACGGCGGGAACTTCCTGATGCGCACCAGGCACGGAGACCTCGACGTGTTCTCGGTCGATCAGACCGCGGGCGCGTCGGGCTCCTATGAGCAGCTTCGGCAGCGGGCAGTGGCGGTCGAGGTCCTCGGCGCGCGGATCCTGATCGCGCACCCTGAGGACCTGATCCGGATGAAGACCGCGGCCTCGAGCTTCCGCGACCGGCCCGAGGCCAAGCGTCGCCAGGACCTCGACGACATCGCCGTGCTCGAGCGGCTGCGCGCCGATCACGACGCCTCCGCCACAGCAGAGTTGGTCGACGCGGCCCGCGGCAAGACACCGACCTCCGGCCGTGCAACCGAGGGCGATCGGCCCGAGCAGACGCGCCCGACGCACACCTCGCCGAAGCGCCCCCACAATCGCCGGTGCCGGTAGCGAGAGCTTGAACGCCGCTCGTGACCCGACGCCCATCGTCAAGGCGTCCAAAGCGCCGAAGTTCACCGCCGGGGCGACCCTCGAGGCCACGGTCAGCAGCAAGAAAACCTAGCGCCCTCGCCGACGCAGGCGGGCGCTTCGACGGGCCCTCCTAGACAGCCGGAGGGCTGAGTATTGCTCGCGGGCTATACTCGTAGCGTGGCGAAGGTCATGGTTTCTTTTCCTGATGATCTGCTCGGCGCTCTAGACGCGGAGGCGCAGCGTCGGCGTACGTCTCGCAGCGCGCTTTTACAAGGCGCGGCGCGCCGCGAGCTTGGCCTTCTCCGCCGCGAACGCGGAGCCGTCATCGACGATCTCGACGAGCTCAGCCGCATGTGGGAAGGCCCTGTGGATGCTGCTGTGCTCGTCCGAGGCGAGCGACTGCGCGACGGATAAGTGCAATCTGTTCCGGCAGGTTGGATCGTCGACGCCAGTATCGCGTTGAAGTGGTTTCTGCCCGTCGAGCGCGAGCCGGACGGCGCGCTCGCGAGAGCGGCGATCGGCTCGCTTGCGATGCGCACGACGGCGCTCGCCGTGCATGAGGTCGGGAACGTTCTGATCCGTAGCTCGGGCTGGACTGCGGAGCGGATCGTCGCGGCGTTGGGATTGCTGGTCGAGATCTGCGGCGAGCCCGTCGAGCTGGTCGCCGCTGACCACAGCGCGACCGTCGAGCTGGCGCTCGCACACCATTTGATGTTCTGTGACGCCTCCTACGTAGCGATTGCCCGGCGAACCGGCCGCTCGTTGCTCTCAGCCGACGACGATCTGCTCACGCCCGGATTCGCGGTAGCACTCACGAGCGCGCTCGGGCAGCCGAGCGACACCTGATCACAAGGCCGGGACTCGTCGCGGGGCGATCGAGCAGGCCACTGCGCGCTCTACAGCGTCTACCGATCCGGTCCGCTGACTTCAGGCAGCCTCGGCGCTACCGATGGCAGGCGTGGCGGTTGCGAGCTGGCGAGGCGTCGCTTCGATGAGCCCCCTCCCACAAAGCATCGCATCTCATAGAGCATTCTCCGCCTCAGAATGCTCTGCTAGATGCGTTTGGGGGGACCCTCCTAGCCACGCGATTCGCCCGTGTAGTCACGTCACGCGCCGACTGGCCAGTGCTGAACTTCCAGCTCTCGCATTGGGAAGTCCTTCGGGTTTCCGGTCGCCAGCGGCACACCGACGGCCACGGCCGCCGCAGCGATCAGACAGTCCGCCTGCGCCAGCGTCATGCCCGCCGACGCATGATCGCGTCGCCAATCGCCGGCCTGTACCCCCTCGAGGCGGCCGATCGGCACGATCCGCAGTCCGTCGAACAGGCGGGTCGCCCCAACGCGTTCGGTATCGCGCAGACCCCGATGAACTTCCTCGACGCTAATCGGCGTCGTGAATGGCACGTCTCCGTGTTGATGAAGCGCTATGAGTCGCTTGACCGTTTGCGGGCGGTCCCGCAGCAGATCGATCAGCACCGTGGTATCGAGCAGGATGCTCACGCCTAACCGATGCGGATGTCGGCTGTGCGCTGTTCGCGCACCCATCCAGCCGGATCGCCGTCCCAGTCGTGCTCGGAGTCGGCGAGAGCGCCCAGAGCGCCTTCGATGTCTTTCCAGCGACGCTCGTCGTCGAGCGCACGCCGAATCGCCATCCCGATGAACGTGCTCCGTTGACGCCGACCGATCCGGGCGTCGAGGGCATGTACGATTTCATCGTCCAGGCTTATGTGCAAACGCATGGCCACATGTTAGCACACAACCTCATTAGACTGACACGGAGATGACCCTTGATCAGCGGGCGTGGTTCGAAAAGCGCGGTCAGCAGCTATCCCTGTTCTAAAGGAGCCTCACGCGCTGGTGGTCGGGGCCACGAGGATTCCGTGAACGGCCGGAGCGATAGCGGAGTGAGGATCGAAGTCGATCTGCGGGCGTGCGAGCTGGTCTGAGATGACTCCGTCGATGTAGGCCAGCAACCAACGGCTGCGGCGCTCAGGCGTAACATCACCAAAGCCAAGGATCCACGCATACCAATCTTATTCTCGATGCTGATCTTCGAGTACCACGACACGCTCGTACCCGGCCGCAAGCGAGATCGCCTCATGACCCGTCTGTTCGCAGGCATCGGGCGCCTGCTCGGCATGAGCACCGATCCCTAGCTCGGCTTGGTCACGGTTCCGCCGGCTCGCCGAACGTGTGCGGCGGCTCCCCGCTCCGCTCGAGTCGAGGGGACGCGGACGGCCTACTGGCCCTGCTCGACGAAGACCTCTCGCCGGATGGTCCGGTCACCGTGCTGGACGCAGCGCAGGATCAAGTCGAGGAGATCGCGCTAGCCCTAGTACGCGAGCACGCCATCCGAGATGGACGCGCGGCAGCTCGCGGTCTCGTCAGCCGGCACTCGCCCTTGCTCTTCTTGTCCACAGGTCCCGTGCCATAGGCGCCAACTTCGGCCATCGGTACATGGTTACTCCGGACCGGGGTCGGCAACCTTTGCGGCCCGCGCACCGGAGCCCCGGAGCCCCGGCGCACCGGCGCACGGGAGCCCCGGCGCACCGGAGCCTGGCGCTCCGGAGCCCCGGTGCCGTCAACGACTGAAAGGAGCAACGCATGGCCGTGGAGCCAAAGCTGAGCGAGCAGGAGATCGCCAGCCTGATGGAGATCCCCCACCCCAGCAAGGACGCCGGCGAATCGATCTACGGGACGACGAAGGTCTTTCCCGACTACCAGGCCGAGCCGGGCGAGACGTATCTCGGCATGGTCCACGGCCTCGTCCATGAGTCCTCGGTGAGCTTTGTCGCGGTGCTGATGGCACTCCGCGCGCAGCGCAAGGGATTTGACTCGGCGCTCTACTTCTTCGGCATCGGGTCGCTGAACTGCCTGGCGACGCGTGGCTTTCCGACTGTCGGCGACGAGCTCTTCCCGGGCATGCGCAACGAGAACGCCCAGCTGTCCAAGTTCATCGACGAGGGCGGCACGGTGTATGCATGCCGCCTCGGCCTGGCACTCCACGGGGCGCGCGAGGAGGACCTGATCGAAGGCGTCGTCCCGTGTCATCCGCTCGATGTCCAGGACGCGATGATCGAGTACTCGCGCAAAGGCGCGCTCATCAACACAACTTGGATGTTCTGAGCGCCCGTGGAGCTCTCACTTCGCTCGGAGCTCGCGGTTCGCGGTCTGCGCGATGCACCGCCCGTCAGGCGCCGTGCGGGCGCGGGGCCCAGCGACGACGGGCATTGGCGACTGGGTGGGGACGGCCCGCCAACCAAACGCTCGGCGACGTTGCCGCTGGCCCCGGACTCGCCATTTGGACTCGACGCCGGGGGACGTCTGACCCGCGACGGCGTGGTGTTGCAGGACACAGTGCTCGAACCGATCGAACGGCCCCGCTTCTATGACTGCAAGACAGGCGACGGCGTCGCATTCGAGCAACTCGCACGGCTCCACGGCGACGGCGTGCTCGCGACGACGGTCGTACAGACCTGCATCCGCTACGCGTCGGCGCAGACCCGGTGTCGCTTCTGCACGATCGAGGAGTCGCTGCGAGCCGGCGCCACGGTTCAGGTCAAGGCACCGGAGGCGCTCGCCGAAGTCGCGGCGGCGGCCGTGGCACTCGACGGCGTTGGCCAGATGGTGATGACCACTGGGACCTCGGCCGGAGCCGATCGCGGCGCCAAGCACCTGACGAAGTGCGTGCGCGCGGTCAACGAGGCCACACCCGCGCTCCCGATCCAGGTTCAGATCGAACCGCCGCTTGACCTGAATTGGATCGACCGGCTGCACGACGCAGGCGCCGAGGCAATCGGGATCCACGTCGAGGCGCTCGACCAAGGGGTGCGCGAACGCTGGACGCCGGGCAAGGCCACTGTCTCGTTGGAGCGCTACGAGGAGGCGTGGGCCAGGGCGCTGCAGGCGTTTGGGCCCAACCGGGTCTCCACCTACCTGCTGGTGGGCCTCGGCGAGGACGCGGACGAGCTCGTGGCCGGGGCGCTGCGCCTGATCGAGCTGGGCATCTACCCGTTCGTGGTGCCCTACCGGCCGCTCGCGGGCTCACTGGCTCACGCCGATGGCGTCCCAGCGCCGGACGCCGCGACGCTCGCAAGGGTCACCCGGCGGGTGGGCGAGGCGCTGGCGGCAAGAAGGATGCGCGGGGTCGACCAAATCGCGGGCTGCGCGGCCTGCGGGGCGTGCTCCGCGCTCCAGCACGCCGGAGGCTGATCGGCGCATGGACGCGATCGACGTTGACGCGACCGAGCGCCTGGGCGGGCCGGCATGGACGTGATCGAGCGCCTGGGCGGGCCGCCGTCGAGAACCAGATCTCCCACGCCCCAGCTCGTGGTCGTCGAAGCCCGGGACGACGAGACCAGGCTGGCGGCGTACGGCGAGCTCCGCCGGCGAGAGTTCGTCGATGCGCAAGGGCTGTTCTCGCGCAGCGACGCCGACGAGTGGGACGAGCACCCTGACACGATCGTCCTGACCGCGCTGAGCGCCGCTGGATCGGTGCTCGGCGGCGTGCGGCTGCACCCCGAGATGGCCGAGATCGGGTGGTGGCGCGGGAGCCGCCTGGTAACCGTGGGCGGTGGCGGTGTGGCCCGCGGCGACGTGGGCGCCGCGCTCGTTCGCGCGGCGTGCGCCCATGCGCTGCACGCGGGCGCCCTGCGCTTCGACGCTTACGTCCAGCTCGCCCACGAGCCGTTTTTCGCCGCGCTCGGCTGGGAGACGATCCGGCCGCTCGAGATCGCCGGCCTCCAGCACCTCCTGATGCGCTGGGGGGTGAGCCGGCTCGCGGAGCAGGCGCAGGCCACGAAGGCCCCGCTCGGCGGCCTCGTCGGCTCGATCCTTGCGCACGACCGCTGGCGCGGGGACGACTGCGTACCGATCGCGGGGTCCGACGTGGTCGCGTGCGTCGACGCGATCACGCCCTCGATGGTCGAACGCGATCCCGCGTGGGCTGGCTGGTGCGGGATTCTCGTGAGCGCCAACGATCTTGCCGCGATGGGCGCATCGCCGCTCGGAGCCCTCGACGCAATCGGTGGGCGCGACGCTGCCCATCTGTCTTCGGTGCTCAGCGGGGTGCGTTCGGGCTCGGAGGCGTTCGGCCTCCCCATTCTGGGCGGGCACACGCAGCTCGGGGTCCCCGGGATGCTGAGCGTGAGCGGTTTTGGCCGTGCCGCTGCGCCGGTGCCCGGCGGCGGCGGTCGCCCAGGTGACGCGCTATGGGTGTGCGCGGACCTCGAGGGTGGGTGGCGTCCCGGCTATCACGCCCTCCAGTGGGACTCGACGTCCTGGCGCACCCGGGAGCAACTGAGACCGATGCTCGACCTCGTCGCCCGGGCGCGCCCTCGTGCGGCCAAGGACGCCTCGATGGCGGGCATCATCGGGACGATCGCGATGCTCGCCGAGGCATCCGGGTGCGGCGCCGAGCTGGAGCTCGCCCGTATCCCCAGCCCCGCGGGCGCGCAGATCGCAGACTGGCTGACCTGCTTCCCCGGCTTCGCGGTCGTGCTCGCTCAGCGCAGCGGTGCTCGCGCGCCCAGCGGTGGCGCAGCGGTATCCGCCCGCTGTGGGTGCCTGAGCGCGCAGGGTGGAGTACGACTCAGGTGGCCCGATGGTGAGCTGAGCACCGCGATCGGGTCCCCAAGCATCACGGGCCTCGGGCCCGCGAGCAAGGACACCCCGGCGTCCTGATGCCCGCGCTCACGATCGCCGCCGCGGGCGCCAGCTTTGATCGCGACCTGGAGGGGTGCCTGCATACGATCGAGCGCCTGATCGAGCAGGCACGGGCGTCGGATGTGGGCCTGCTCGTCCTGCCCGAGGCGGCGTTGGGTGGCTACGTCGAGACGCTCCACGGTGACGCGCGACCCCCACCCGCTCTGGATCCCGGCGGCCCGGAGCTCGCCAAGATCGCCGAGCTCGCCGCAGAGATGGTCGTCTGCGTCGGGTTCTGTGAGGACGGAGGCGACGGCGTGCGCTACAACGCGGCCGCCTGCGTCTCGGGGGCCGGCCTCCACGGCCTGCACCGAAAGGTCCACCTTCCCCTCGACGAGCACCGCTCCACGACGCCGGGAGATACCCTCGCCGCGTTCGAGACTCCGGTCGGAAGGCTCGGGATGCTGATCTGTTACGACAAGGCGTTCCCCGAGGCCGCGCGCACGTTGACCTTGGATGGCGCCCGCGTCCTCTGTTTCCTGTCGGCGTGGCCGTGTAGCGCCTCCAACGCCGCGCCGAGGCTCGAGGACGACCGGCAATGGCGCCGAGCCCAGCTGTGGGATCGCGCCCGGGCGGCCGAGAACTCGCTGATCGTCGCCTCGGCCAACCAGACAGGCTCCTTCGGCGCACTGCGCTTCGTCGGCGGCGCGCGCGTGGTCGGCCCGGGCGGTGACCTCCTGGACGAAACCGGCGTGGGCGCCGGGCTTGCCCTCAGCACGCTAGACGTCGAGGCCGCGCTGGAGCGCGCGCGGCGCGCGCTGTCGCCGATCCGCGACCTGCGCCCCGACCTCTACCGCACCGCCGAGCCCATACCGCTCACTGGGCTCACAGGCTGAAGCGATGCCCGCCGTCAACTTCAACCTGCGCTGGCCAGACGGCCCCCCGCAGGAGTGCTACTGCCCGTCGACGGTGATCGAGCGCTACCTGGCCGAGAACGCGTCCTACCCCGCGGACGAGCTCCTGCGGCGCTGCCGGATCGCGTTCGAGCGTGCAGGCGAGCGTGTCCGCGAGCAGCGTGGCTTCATGTGCACCGCCGCCCCGCAGCAGCTGGCGGAGATAGAGCAACGGGTGCGGACGATTGCCCCCGGCTCGCGAGCCGTGGTGCAGGTGCTGGCGCTGCGTCGTGAGCCTGCAAGTCCCAAGTTCCCCGCCCCGCAAGCGCTGAGCGGGCACGTCGAGGCGGTGGTCGTGGGTGGTGGACAGGCAGGACTGGCAACGAGCTTTTACCTGCGCGAGCAGGGGATCCATCACGTCGTGCTCGAGCGCGACCGCGTCGCCAGCTCTTGGCGGGATGACCGCTGGGATGCCTTCTGCCTCGTAACACCCAACTGGCAGTGCCGTCTGCCCTCGTTTCCCTATCGAGGCGATGACCCCAGCGGCTTCATGCTCAAGGACGAGATCGTTGCCTACGTCGAGGGCTTTGCGGCGTCGTTCGCGGCGCCTGTGTATGAAGGCGTCGCGGTGAAGCGGGTCACCTCGGGCGATGAGTGCTTCCGGGTGACAACGTCGCTGGGTGCTATCACGACCGATCAGGTGATCTTGGCTGTCGGGGGCTACCACAGTCCCTCGGTTCCTCCATTGGGCGCCAAGCTGCCGTCATACATCTCTCAGCTTCACTCCTCGCGCTACAGGAATGCCTCCTCGTTGCCAGACGGTGCGGTCCTCGTCGTCGGCAGCGGGCAATCGGGAGCGCAGATCGCCGAGGATCTGCACCTCGCTGGGCGCGAGGTGCACCTGAGCGTTGGCAGCGCACCGCGCGTCGCGCGCTCTTACCGTGGTCGTGACTGCGTCGCGTGGCTAGAGGACATGGGCCACTACGAGATGCCGATCGAGCGCCACCCCGAGGGGCTCGCCGCCCGCAAAGAGCCCAACCACTACGTCACCGGGCGCGACGGCGGGCATGACATCGATCTGCGGGCGTTGGCACTGGAGGGCATGCATCTGCACGGCCGTCTGCTCAGCGTCGACGGCGACGGCGATGGCGATGGCGATGGCCTGGCGTTCGCCGGCGACCTGCGCGCGAACCTGGACGCCGCGGACGCGACCGCCGAGCGGATCAAGGACGCAATCGACGGGTTCATCGACGAGCACTCGATCGAAGCCCCGGTGCAGGAGCGCTACCAGCCGGTGTGGTCACCCGCAGGTGACCACACAAGTGAAATCGGGCTGCGAAGTGCCGGATTGACCAGCGTCGTGTGGGCCACGGGCTTTCGGAGCGACTGGTCGTGGGTGCAGGCGCCAGCGTTCGAGCCCAGCGGCTATCCGTCCCACCACCGCGGCGTCACCACTGTGCCCGGCCTGTACGTGATTGGGCTGCCGTGGCTCCATACTTGGGGCTCGGGCAGGTTCGCGGGCGTCTCCCGCGACGCGCTCTATGTAGCGGAGCGCGTCGCCGAGAACGCCATCAGCCGGACTCGAGCCGCCGCGTAGATACCGACGCTGGGCGACTGGACATTCATCGACACCACCGACGGAGGCGACATGGACCGCAACCGCATCACCGAACACCTGCTGGATGCCAAGCGGGCCCAGGGACTGAGCTTCGCCGAGATCGCGCAGCGACTCGGGACCGATGCGGCATGGAGCACCGCCGCGATCTACGGCCAGCATCCCTTTACGACCGCACAAGCGCAGGAGCTCTGCAAGCTGCTGGCGCTGCCCGAGTCCGAGCTGGTCGGCCGGCTTGCCGAGGTACCGATGCGGGGCACCCTCCACGGAGCTCCGCCGAGCGACCCCACGATCTACCGCCTCCACGAGGTCGTCGAGGTCTACGGCACGACGATCAAGGCGCTGATCCACGAGCAGTTCGGCGACGGAATCATGAGCGCGATCAACTTCAAGCTGGCAGTCGAGCGTCACGAGATCGAGGGCGAGGAGCGAGTTCGGATCGTTTTCGACGGCAAGTTCCTGCCCTACAAGTGGTGAGAACCCGGCCGTCGGGTGCCCCATCCGCACCAACGACGTGACGACCCGGCGGCATCCGGTTCACGGTGAACGACAGCCGCTCGCCTTCAGCGCGCCGCCCGCGGGGTCGCACTAGACTCCGGTCAGCATGGCCAAGCAGCAGCGCACGATGCGGGTCGAGCAGCGCAGTCAGCTCGCCGCCATGCAGCAGATGGAGGGCAGGTCCGACGAGGAGCTCGAGGCCGAGACCAGATTCAAGGCGGCTGCGCAGGCGGTCCTCGGCGCTCGCGCAGCCGAGCGCTCTGACGCCAAGAAGGCGCGGGGGCACTACCAGCGCGCGCTGGCGGCGGCGCGCCCCCAGGAACGTCTCCAGCTTCGCAGGATGGCCGACCACTCGCTCGCATTCGCCGAGCGCCGTGCCGATGACCTCAAGCAGGCCGCCGAGCGCCTCGGCGTCGAGCCGCCGACCACACGGCAACTGCGTGGACTGAAGCTGATGGGGCTGATCGCGCCGCCTGCGAGTGCGGGAATCCTTCCCCGCGTGCGCGGCGTTCTGCTCGTGGTCGCACTGATAATCCTGATTCTGCTCGCCGGGTTCGGGCTGGTGAAGCTCGTCGCGCTGCCGTTCGGCGGCATCTCGAGCGACCTCGCGATCTTCTACGGGTTCGTGATCGTCGCGGTCGCGATTGGCGTGCTCACCTACTTTGGCCGCCGGCGCCAGAAACGAGCAAAAGCCGAGCGCGACGAGCAGGTCGCCTCGCGCTCGCGCTGAGCGGACGAGGCTGCGAGGACCCCCGTGTGCGGCCGCTACACGCTCGCGACGCCGAGCCCGGCCGACGTGCGGGCACGCTTTGCCGTCGGCGACACAATTGAGATCCGCAAGCGCTACAACGTCGCCCCGGGTGACGACGTGCTCGCGGTGACTAGCGACCGAGACGGGAAGCCTCGCGGCGAGCTGCTGCGCTGGGGCCTGCTTCCCGCCTGGGCGCAGCGCCCGGAGACCGGGCTTAAGATGATCAACGCGCGCGTCGAGACGGCTGCGCAGCGCCCAGCCTTTCGCCGTGCCTTCGAACGCTTCCGCTGCCTGATCCTCGCTGACGGGTTCTACGAGTGGCAGTCGATGCCCGCGGGGCGCAATCAGCCCAATCTGCCCACCCAACCCAAGCAACCCAAGCAGCCCAAGCAGCCGTTTCACATCACCCGGGCTGGGAATGCGCCGTTTGCCTTCGCCGGGCTGTGGTCGAGCTGGCGCGGCGAAGACGGGAGCGAGCTGCGCTCCTGCGCGATCCTTACGACCGTCGCCAACTCCACGCTTTCGCCGCTGCACGACCGGATGCCGGTGATCCTCGCCCCCGAAGCCGAGGCGCCGTGGCTCGAGCCCCAGACGCCCTCCGAGCTGCTCTACGAGATCCTGGCCGGGCTGACCCCGGAGCAGACGCGGGTGCGTCCGGTCAGCAACGCGGTCAACGACGCCCGCTACGACGGGCCGGAGTGCCTCGCGCCGCCGGCGCAGAGCGGGCAGGCGGCGCTCTTCTGAGGGAGGTACTGAAGGCTTCAGGGACGGTAGGCGCCTCCTCGAGGACGAACGCGCAGCAACCGCGCGCTTACCGCCGCCCAGGGAGCGCTCGGCATCCGCGCGCGGGATCGCTCACGAAGCCCGCGATAATCAGCGTCCGCCCCATGGCCCTCTCCCCCCTGCTCGCCGACTACGATCACGTGCTGCTCGACCTCGATGGATGTGTCTGGGTCGGCGAGCAGTGCACCCGTGGCGCTCCCGAGGCGATCTCCGAGCTGCGTGCGGCGGGCAGAGCCGTGGCGTTCCTGACCAACGACTCGCGCCGCTCACCGGAGGAGTACGTGCGCAAGCTGTGGTCGCTGGGCGTCAAGGCCTCGCTCGACGAGGTGCTCACCGTCGGTGCCGCGCTCCAGTACGAGCTCGCGGGGCGCAAGCCGGGCGCCACCGCCTACGTGATCGGCTCGCCGGCGATTCACCGCCACGTCGAGGAAGCCGGGCTGCGGATCATCAACGGGACCGAGCATGCCGCGCAGGCTGCCCTGGTCGTGATCGCCGCATACGACGATCTTCACTTCAGCGAGCTGCGGACTGCCACCCAGGCGGTACTCGGCGGCGCCGAGATGCTCTGCGCCGGGCGTGATCGGACGTTCCCGGGACAGAGCGGGGTCTGGCCGGGAACCGGGGCGATCGTCGCGGCTCTCGAGTACGCCACCGACAGGATCGCGGGCGTGATCGGCAAGCCGGAGCCGCAGATGTTCAACGCCGCGCTCGATCGGCTCGGGCCCGGCCGGACGCTCGTGGTGGGCGATCGGCTCGACTCCGATCTGGCCGGCGCCTGCGCGGCGGGTCTCGACGGCGCCATCGTGCTGACCGGGGTGAGCTCACGGGCGCAGGCCGAGCAGGCGAGCAGCCCGGCACCGGTCGCGATCGCCGAAGATCTCCACTCGCTGCTGGTCGCGACGACGTGAGCGGGGCTTCGCGGTGAGTAGCCGGATGAGTCCCGCGTGAATCAGCTCGACGCGAAGATCCTGGCCGCCCGCGCGGCGGGCGCGCTCGCGCGCCGCGCGGGGCGCGGTGGAGGCACGAGCCTCCCCGGGAAGGTGCTGATGCGCCTGGAGCCGAAGGCAATCGGCGAGCTCGCTGCGCGCCTGGCGCGAGGGTGCGCGGTCATCTCGGCTACCAACGGCAAGACGACCACGGCGATGATGAGCGCCTCGGTGCTCGAAGGCGCGGGTATCTCGCTGGTCCACAACCGCGCCGGCGCGAACATGGCCGGCGGTGTGGCGTCCACCCTGCTCGCCGCCGCGCGCCCCCACGAGAAGCTGGACGGTGAGCTCGGCCTGTTCGAGGTCGACGAGCTCTGGCTGGGGCGGATGGTGCTCGAGCTAGCACCGCGGGCGGTCCTGCTCTGCAACCTGTTCCGGGATCAGCTCGACCGCTACGGGGAGCTCGAGACGATTGGTGACCGCTGGGCGAACGTCGTCGCGTCGCTCGCGCCGTCCACGGCGCTGGTGCTGAACGCCGATGACCCCCTGGTCGCCGACCTGGGACGCGAGGCGACGGCGACCTACTTCGGCCTCGAGGACCCTTCGGTCGCGATGTCCCAGATGCAGCACGCTTCAGACTCCAAGCGCTGCCGGCGCTGCGGCGCCGCGTATACCTACGACACGATCTACCTCGGCCACCTCGGCCACTACCGGTGCCCTTCCTGCGGCCAGCGGCGGCCAGACCCCACGGTCGCGGCGGAGCGGATCGAGCTCGACGGCACCAGAGGCGCACGCTTCCGGCTGCGCACGCCGGCTGGGTGTGCCGAGGTGGCGCTCCCGCTGCCCGGCCTCTACAACGTCTACAACGCGCTGGCGGCCGCTGCGCTGTGCCTCGAGCTCGGAGTGTCGCTGAGCGCGGTTGGCGAGGGTCTGCAGCGCGCCAGCGCCGCGTTTGGCCGCGCCCAGACGATCCCAATCGGCGCCACAGAGCTCTCGATCCTGCTGATGAAGAACCCCGCCGGAGCCAACGAGATCCTGCGCACGCTGATGCTCGAGGGCACCGAGCTCGAGCTGCTCGCGATCCTCAACGACCGCACCGCGGACGGTAAGGATGTCTCCTGGGTGTGGGACGCCGACTTCGAAGTCTTAGCCTCGCGGCTACGCCGGGTCACCTGTGCGGGCACGCGCGCCGCGGAGATGGCGCTGCGCCTCAAGTACGCGGGCGCGGCTGCCGACCGGCTACACCTCGTCCCGAGCCTGCCGCGCGCGCTCGACGACGCGCTCGCGTCCGCGCGCACGGGGCGGCTCTTCGTGCTGCCCACCTACACGGCGATGCTCGAGCTCCACGCGGAACTGGCGGCGCGCGGGCACGTAGCAAGGTTCTGGGAGCGCGAGGGTGCACCGTCGCGATGAGCGTGATCTGGCATGACCTGGAGTGCGGGCGCTACACCGAGGACCTGGCGCTGTGGCGCTCGCTGGCATCCGAGCACGGCGATCCCGTGCTCGACATCGGAGCGGGCACCGGGCGGGTGGCGCTCGAGCTCGCGCGGGCAGGCCATAGCGTGACCGCGCTCGAGCAGGACCCCGTGCTGCTTGCCGAGCTCGCGCGGCGCGCGCGCGGGCTGGACCTGGAAGCGGTGCTCGGCGACGCGCGGAGCTTTGCGCTGCAGCGCCGGTTCGCGCTCTGCGTGGTGCCGATGCTGACGATCCAGCTCCTGGGCGGGCACACCGGGCGGATCGACTTTCTCGAATGCGCGGTCCGGCATCTGCTCCCCGGGGGGCTCCTCGCGGTGGCGCTCGCGGTCACATTCGAGCTCTACGAAGCGCCGGAGCGCTCCTCCTCGCCGCGCCCGGATACCTGCGAGCTCGACGGCGTCCTCTACTCGAGCAGGCCGACGGCGGTCCGAGCGGATGGGGCTGGGTTCGTACTGGAGCGCCGTCGCGAGACGATTCTGAGCACGGGGAGGCGCTGCGAGCAGGACGATGTCATCCACCTCGACGGCCTCTGCGCGGCAGAGCTCGAGCGCGAGGCACTGAGCGTGGGAATGACGCTCGCCATGCGGGCGAGCGTCCCCGCCAACCGTGACTACGCCGGCAGCGTTGTGGTGATGCTGAGTGCTTGAAATGCAGATGCGCGTCTGTGCCCTCTATCCGGACCTGATGAACATCTACGCCGATCGCGGCAACCTGCTGATGATCGAGCGTCGCTGCCAGTGGCGCGGGATCGCGTTCTCGCTGTCCGCGAGCGACCTGGGTGAGGATCTGGATCCCGATGCTGCGGACCTCTACTACATCGGCGGCGGCCAGGACCGCGACCAGAGGCTATGCGCGCTCGATGTCTTCCAGCGCAAGCGCGCCGCGCTCCACACTATCGCGGAGCGCGGTGCCACCATCCTCGCGGTGTGCGGCGGGTACCAGCTCCTCGGGGACTCCTATCAGCTCGGCCAGGAGACGCTGCCGGGGGCTGGGCTGGTCGACCTGCGGACGGTTCGCCTGCAGGAGCCGCGGCTGATCGGAAACGTCGCGATCGAGGTGGAGCTCGACCCTGGGGAGCGGCGCGTGCTCGCCGGCTTCGAGAACCATGGCGGGCGGACCTACTTGGGCCCCTCCGCCGCGCCGCTGGGCCGGGTCCTGAGCGGTCATGGCAACAACGGCGAGGACGGCCGCGAGGGCGTCCGGGAGCGCAACGTGATCGGGACCTACCTGCACGGCCCGCTGCTGCCTAAGAACGCGTGGTTCGCTGACTGGCTGATCTCGACAGCCCTCGGGGTCGATGAGCCCTTGGCGGCGCTCCACGACGACCTGGAGCTCGCCGCGCACGCGGACGCGCGGCGGGCGGCGGGTGTGTAGCTACGATCCGGCCGCTGTGAGCACGCCATCCCACGACCAGTCATGAGCGCCCGCCCCACGGTGTCCGCCGTGCTCGCCGTGCTCGCCACTGTTGGCACAGTCGGTATGCTGTCACTCGGGCAGGCCGGGTGTGGAAGTGGTAGTGGTAGTGGAAGTGCTGGCGGCAGTGATCACCGCGTTTCGGCCCCGGGGGGGGCGCCCACCAAGACCACGGCGAGCACGGCGGTCCTGCCCCTACCCGGAAGCGGCAGACCGCAGGTGACAATCGGGGACAAGAACTTCAGCGAGCAGTTCGTCCTCGGCGCGCTCTATCAGCAGGCGCTCGAGGCGCAGGGCTTCTCGGTCCTGCTAAACGAGAACATCGGCCCGACGCAGGTCACGATCCAGGCACTGCGGACCGGCACGCTCGGCGTCTACCCCGAATATTTGAGTACCTGGAACGCGGCGGTCGCCGGTGACCCGCGACGCTTTGGGAGCGAGCGGGCGGCGTACAGTACGGGGCAGCGCTACGCGCGGGCACACGGGCTCGTGCTGCTGGACCCGACCCCGTTCAGCGACACTGACGCGATCGCCGTCACACTCGCCTATGCGAAAGCGAACAGCCTGAGCACGATTGGAGACCTCGGGGCAGTGGACTCCGCGCTCACGCTCGGAGGCCCCCTCGGTTTCCAGCACGGTGCGGGCGGGCTGCCCGCGATCGAGCAGGCCTACGGGGTTCAACCGGCGGCGTTCAAGGCATTGGAGATCGGCGGTCAGTACCAGGCGCTCGATGCGGGTGCCGTGCAGGCCGCCGACGTCAAGAGCACCGACGGTCAGCTCGCGAGTGGCGACTACGCGCTGCTGGGCGACCCAAAGGGTGTCTTCGGTTGGGGCAACGTGGTCCCTGTCGTGTCCGCCAAGGTGCTGGCGCAGGAGGGCCCTGCGTTCCCCGCCACGATCAACCGGGTCGATGCCCTCCTGAGCACCGCGGAGATGCGCCGACTGGCTTCGGACGTAGACCTCGCGCACCAGGATCCAGCCGCGGTCGCCAAGCAGTTCCTGCAGACGCACGGGCTGGTGCCGCTGGGCGGAAAGTGAGCTGTCCGCTTGCGGTTTGCTTGCGCTTGCGGTTTGCTTGCGCCAGGCTTGGACACGGTTGGTGTGTCAAGCCTCATCGGCGCGCGGTCAGCCACCGGTCGAGCCAAAGCCCTTGACCCCACGCTCGGATTCGGCGAGGGATTGCACCTCGGTTACCGAGGGCGTCTCGATCGCGATCAGCAGCAACTGGGCGATCCTGTCGCCCGCAGAGATTCGGTACTCGAGCTCCCGGTCGGTGTTGAGCAGCAGCACGCATACCTCGCCCGCGTACCCAGCGTCGATCAGGCCGGGAGCGTTGACGAGCGCGATCCCATGTTGGGCCGCGAGCCCCGAGCGGGGCAGCACCAGGCAAGCTTGACGCTGCGGAACCTCGATCGCGATCCCGGTGGGGATCGAGATCCGCTCACCCGGGCGCAGGACGGCACCGTGGAGCGCGTAGAGGTCGAGCCCGGCATCGTCCGCGTGTGCCCTGGTGGGCAGGATCGCGCGCTCGTCCAGGCGCTGGACGCGGAGCATCACCCGTCCGTGCCCGCCGAGTCCACGCCGCCAGGCCGCCGCTCAGCCGGTTGCGGGCACGGCGCCGCCGAGCGCGAACCGCGCGTAGCGCGCCGCGACGGTCGGCGGCAGGCGCACGCGCAGCCGCGCGCCCTCGGCGGTGTCCTCGCGCTGCAGGTCGCCGGCCAACTCGTGCAGCTCCGCCAGGCGCCCACCCTCTCGATAGGGGATCAACAGAACCACCTCCTGCAGCGTGCGCGCGAACTCGTCCTCGATCCGCTGCGCCAGCGCCTGGACCCCCTCGCCGCTGAGCGCGGAGACGAGCACCGCGTCGGGGTGGCGATGGGCCAGCTCCGCCCGGCGCTCGTCGTCGATCAGGTCCGCCTTGCCAAGCACCAGCACGCGGGAAGCCTCCTCGGCGCCGATCTCGCTCAGCACGTCCTCGACCGCGACGGCCATCTGCAGCAGCTCCTCCTCGGAGGCCGAGGCATCCACGACGTGCAAGATCAGGTCGGCTGAGCGCGTCTCTTGGAGCGTCGCGCCGAACGCGTCCACGAGCTGATGGGGAAGCTTGCGGATGAAGCCGACGGTGTCGGTGAGCAGGTAGTCCCGGCCGCCCGCGCGGAGCACGCGTGTGGTCGGATCGAGCGTGTGGAAGAGGCGATCGCCGACACCTGCGTCGGCACCCGTGAGCGCGTTCAGGAGCGATGACTTGCCGGCATTGGTATAGCCGGCAAGGGCAACCGAGGGAAGGTGCGCTCGCTCGCGCTCGGAGCGCATCACCGCGCGGCTGCAGCGCATCTGCGCGAGCTTTCGCTTCAGCGCCGCGATCCGGTCGCGCGCCAGGCGCCGGTCGGTCTCGATCTGGGTCTCGCCCGGTCCGCGCGTACCGATCCCACCCCCGAGGCGCTCGAGGTGCGACCACAGTCCTCGCATGCGGGCGAGGTTGTACTCGAGCTGGGCGAGCTCGACCTGCAGCTTGCCCTCGGCGCTGTGCGCGTGCGAGGCGAAGATGTCCAGGATGATCGCGGTGCGGTCGATCACGGGAACGCCGAGCGCTGCTTCGAGGTTGCGCTCCTGGCGTGGTGAGAGCTCGTCGTCGCACGCGACGAGGTTCGCGTCCGCCGCCGCGATCGCCGCCTTGCACTCCTCCAGCTTGCCGGTGCCCAGGTAGGTGTTCGGGTGCGGCTTCTCGCGCCTTTGCACGAGCTCGCCGACGCCGGCGGCACCGGCGGTGCGCAGCAGCTCGCGCAGCTCGGAGAGCTCGGAGGATGGGTGCTGAGCTTCGGGGAGCGGTCTGCCTTCCGGTGGCACGGGTGCGCTCGGGAGCGCCGCGATCGAGTACGCGCGCTGCAGGGCGCGCCCACGCGGGGCGCGCCCATCGAATGACGCTGAACGCGACGCGCGGGTCCGGCCGTTACGGCTTCGCTGCACGAGGACAATGGTAGCCCCCCGGTCACAGGCGAGACAATCGCTCCAGCGCCTCCAGCAGCCGGTCCTCGGGCGCCGTCAGCGAGATCCGGAAGAAGCCCTCTCCGTTCGGTCCATAAGCACCGCCCGGGGAAATGACGACGGCGGCGCGCTCGAGCACGTGCTCGCAGTAGGCGGCGGAGGACTGAAACCCGGCCGGGACCGGCGCCCATACGTAGATCGTCGCCTTCGGTGCTGTCACTTCCACCCCGGACTTGGCAAGCGCCTCGCAGGCGAGGTCGCGCCGGCGCTTATAAATGGCGTTCATCTCGGCGACGTACGGATCGAGCTCTGGACCGAGCGCGGCCACCCCGGCGAGCTGCACGGCCTCGAACAGCCCCGAGTCGATGTTCGACTTCAAGCGCCAGTAGTGCGCGATCGCCTCCGCGTTGCCGACGATCGCGGCGCAGCGCCAGCCGGTCATGTTATAGCCCTTGGAGAGCGAGAATACTTCGACGCCCACCTCCTTGGCGCCGGGGGTCGCCAGAAAGGACGGCGCCACGTATCCGTCGTAGGTCGTCTCGCTGTAGGCGTTGTCGTGCACGGCGAGGATCCCGGTCCGCGCCGCCAGTTCGACCACTTCCGCGAACAAGCCGTCCGGGGCGACAGCGCCGGTGGGGTTGTTGGGGTAGTTGAAGAACATCAACCGGCTTCGGTGCAGTGCGGCCGGCGTCAGCGCGCCTAGATCGGGCGCGAAACCGCGTTGTGCGAGCAGTGGCATCAGGATCGCCTCGCCGCCGGCCAAAAGCGGACCGCCGGAGTAGACCGGGTACCCCGGGTCGGCGGCGAGCGCCGCGTCGCCGGGGTCCAGAAACGCCAGGTTGAGGTTGAAGATGCACTCCTTGGCGCCGATCGCCGGCATGACCTCGGTCTCGGGATCGAGCGTTACCCCGAAGCGCCGCGCGTAGAACGCCGCCACAGCATCGCGAAACTCCGCTCGCCCGCGGTTGGACGGGTAGCTGTGCGTGCTCGGATCTTCCAGCGCGCGCTGGGCGGCGGCGACGATCGGCGGGTAGGTGGGCGTGTCGGGATCTCCGATTCCAAGGCTTATCACGTCGATTCCCGCAGCCCGCTTGGTGGCGACCTTGCGCTCCAGCTCGGCGAACAGGTACGGGGCGATGCGCTGCAGGCGCTTACTGGGTTGCATGGAGCTCCGCGAGGAAGTCATCGGCGAGCGCGCCCCCGAACACCGGAACAGCCCAGCCGCTCAGGTCGATGTGCAGATCGTCCCCTACCACGACTTCCAGCTCGCCGCCGTCGAGCTCGACGCTCACCGGCGAACTGCCCCCCTGCCGCACATAGGCGACCGCGGCTCCGATCGCACCGGTGCCGCTGGCCGAGGTCTCCCCCACTCCGCGCTCGAAGATCCGCGCGCGGATCCGGCCGGGTGCGCGCACGGCGAACCAGGAGACGTTGGTGCGCTGCGGGAACAGCTCGTGATGCTCGATCTCGGGCCCGATCTCGGGCAGCTTCAGCGCATCGAGCTCGGCTTCGCTGCCGAGTACGATCGCGCACTGGGGATTGCCCGCCTGGACATGCTGAAAGCGCCAGCTCAGCCCCGCCGCGATGAGCTGTCCGGCTCCGTCCGGCGCGCCCGCCGGGTAGTCAGAGCTGTGAAGCCGAGCGCGTCCCATGTCGATGGTGCAGGCCGTTGACGAGGTGATGCGGGCACCGATTTCTCCGACGGCCGTCCAGATCGAGAACGTGTCGGCTGCGGTCCAGCCGTGGCGGCGCAGGTAGAGCACTGCCTCGCGCGCGCCGTTGCCCGACAGCTCGGCCTGCGAGCCGTCGGGGTTGAAGATCGTCAGGCGCGCGACGCAGTCACGTGAGGGCTCGCTGGGCTCGCCGGACGCTGGGGAAGCTGCGTACTCGGCGGGGCCTGGGGCGTCCCCGGGACCTGCGCGAGCGTCGGGCTCTGAGAGGACCAGGATCCCATCGGCGAATACCCCGGTGTGCGGCGCGCAGATGGCGCGAACGCGCGCCGGCGTGAGCTCGAACCAAAGCGCCGCCGCCTCCAGGATCAGGTAGTCGTTGCCGAGCGCTTGCCACTTCTCAAACTCCACGCGGGCGGAGTCTATGTCGTCCGCCGGCGTCCAGCGGGTAGACGCTCGGCGCCTACTTCTCAACCTCCACGGGCGGAGTCTATGTCGTGACGCCTGGGCAGGGTCGACAACGTCTCTGGATAGTGTCGCGCCTGGCGATGGTCAAGCGAGCCCATTCCTTGGCCGGCCGTCTGCGCTCGGTGCAGGTGGCTCATCCGTCGCTGCCGCTCGCCCTGCTGGCGGTCCTCGCGGTGCTCTCGCTCGGTGCCCGCGCCGCCTGGCTTGGCGAGCCGTGCCGTATGTCCTGCCGCTCGGCCGCTGACCACGTGCTGATCTTCGACGAGGCCTATTACGTCAACGCGGCGCGAGTGATCGCGGGTGTGCGCCCCGCCCCGGGGCAACCGTACGCGGGCGCGCCCGCGGGCGTCGATCCCAACGCCGAGCACCCGCAGCTCGCGAAGCTGATCATCGCGGGGTCGATCGAGCTACTCGGCGATGGGCCACTCGCCTGGCGGCTCGGCAGCCTCGTGATGGGGTGGCTGGCGATCCTCGGGCTGTTCGCGCTCGTGCGCGGCGCCGGCGGTGGGCGCTGGCTTGCGCTCGGCGCCTGCACGTTGATGGCCACCGACAACCTGATGCTCGTCCACGGCCGCATCGGCACGCTCGACGTGTACGCGCTGGCAGCGATGATCTGGGGCGTCGCTCTTTACCTGCGGGGGCAGCCACTGCTCGCCGGCGCGGCGATCGGCCTCGGAGCGTGCGCGAAGCTGCTCGCGGTCGATGCGCTATTCATAGTGGTGCTCGCGGAGGGCTTGATGGCTGTGAGCGCTCGCAGGGATCATCGCGCGGGTAGGCGCGGGGGCGGCGCGGGGGCAGATCGACGGATCCATTCGGGTCCGGGCGCTCGCGGCTGTCTGGTTCGCAGCGCGCGGGGTCCTTGGCGCCTGGGCGTATGCGGGCTGTCGTGCGCGACGGTGTTCCTGGCCGTGCTGGCGATCATGGACCGGATCGCGGCGCCGTATGACCCCAACGCGGGCGCACGTGTGGCGCGTGGGCCATTCGCCCACCTCGCGCACATGTTGAGCTTTGCGGCCAACCAGAGCAGCCTGCACGGACCGCAAGGAATCGCCTCCTTCCCGTGGCAGTGGATCGCCGACTACAAGCCGATCGCCTATCTCTACATCAACCCCGCCCAGCCGGCGAGCGGGCTCTACCACGTTCACCCCGCGGTGCACTTCCTCGGCATGGTGAGCCCACCGATCCTGCTGCTCGCCCTCCCCGCGCTCGCGCTGGCCGTACGTGGCCTCGTTCGCCGGCGCGGTTCGGAGCCTGTGGGGTTCGCGGGACATGGGCCTCCCCCATTACCTGGACGCGGTCCCGGGGCCGCGGCGCGTCCGGCGGGCGCGCCATTACCGGCGCGCGGTGAGCTGGATGCGATCGGGCTGGCCTGGACGATCGGCACCTTCGCGCCATTTGAGCTGCTGAGCCTGCTGTTCGGCCGCACGAGCTACCTGTACTACATGCTGCTCGTGATGCCCGGCATCTACGTGGTGGTGGCGCAAGTCGTCGCACGCGCTCGGGGGCACCCGCGGCTGGTCGGGCTGTGGGCGGCTGCGGTCCTGCTCGCGGTACTCGCCATGTACCCGTTCATGCCGCTGCCGTGAACGTCACGTGCTCATACGCTCATCCTCCACCCACAGCGAGAGCACCTGCGCCGCGACGTCTGTTGCACAGCAGCCGGTAACGTCGAGCTCCGAGACCGCCGCGAGCTTGCGCATCCAACTGAGCTGGCGGCGGGCGTAGTTGCGCGTGCGGCGCTTCATCGCCTCGAGATCCCCGGTCAGCAGCTCCTCGAAACCCAGCGCCTTGCGAGCGGTCAGCGAGGCACCGGCGGCGCTGGCTGCATGGACCTCGTCCTGCACCCCGGCCGCGAGCATTCGCTCCACGCGTGCGTCGATCTCGGCATAGAGCTGCCGGCGCTGCATCGTCAAGCCGATCAGCAACGTCGACCGGCGAACCGAGTCGGTCCACAGCTCAGATGGCCCCTCGGGTGGCTCGAGCTCTCCGGCCTCGAGCAGCTCCAGCGCGCGCACCACGCGCTGGCGATCGGCCGGTTCGATCTTGGCCGCCGCCCACGGGGCGCGGGTGGCGAGCAGCGCGTGCAAGGCCGCCGGGCCGTGGCGCTCGAGCTCAGCGCTCCAGCGCTCGCGGACGCCTTCCGAGGGTGCCGGGCGCAGGCTCAGCTCGGTGAGCGCGGCCCGCAGGTAGAGACCGGTGCCACCGACCACGATCGGGCGCCCGCCGCCCGCGAGCAGCGAGTCGATTTCCGCGTGGGCGAGCTCCGCATACTGGCCCGCGCTGAAGCTGGCGTCCACGGGCAGGAAGGAGATCAGCCGATGCTCGAGCACCGCGCGGTCGCTGGGAGGTGCGACTCCGGTTAACGTTTCGAGCCCGGCGTAAACCTGCAAGGCGTCAGCCGACACCGCGACGGGGCGCTCGCCGAGCTCCCGCAGGCTGGACGCCAGCGCGACGGCGACCGCCGTCTTGCCAACTCCGGTCGGCCCGAACAGCGCGATTACCTCCGGGCGCGGCATGTGTCGGCAGTATCGTGGAGCGATGCCGCATGGACTGACCGCCAATGCTGGCCGTGTTCCCGGGCTGAACGCTGGCGATGATCGGGCTGAGGCCGGGCTGACGCGGGCTGTGGCCCGCGGGCCACAGCCGGGATAGACTCCCGCGCTGTGGGCCTTGTCAGTGGAACGGTGCTGCTGACCGGCGCCAGCGGCGGCCTCGGGCAGGCGATCGCGAGGGCGTTCGCCGCGCGGGGTGCCTCGCTCGTGCTGAGCGGCCGGCGTGTCGATGTGCTGTGCTCGCTGGCACGCGAGGTCGGCGGGCGCGTCATCGCGTGCGACCTCGCGCGCCGCGAGGAGGTCGATCGCCTTCTGGATGAGGTGGGCGAGCTGGGCGCGGTCGACGTCCTGGTCGCCAACGCGGCGCTGCCGGCGAGCGGCACCCTGCTAGAGCTCGATCAGGCGCAGATCGACAGGATGCTCGAGGTGAACCTGCGCGCGCCGGTGGCGCTCGCGCGCGCGCTGGCGCCGATGATGGCGGCGCGCCGGCGCGGGCACATGGTGTTCGTCTCCTCGCTGGCGGGTAAGGCGGCCTCGCCCTCCTCCTCGCTCTACTCCGCCACCAAGTTTGGCCTACGGGGCTTCGCGCTCGGGATCAGGGAGGACCTGCGCCCGCACGGGGTCGGCGTCTCGGTGCTGCTGCCGGGCTTCATCCGTGAAGCCGGGATGTTCGCCGAGGCCGGGGTAAGGCTGCCGCACGGCGTGGGTACGCGGTCACCGGAGGAGGTGGCGGCGGGCGTTATCCGCGCGGTCGAGCGAAACCGCGCCGAGGTCGAGGTCGCCCCGGCTGAGCTGCGTCTCGGGGCTGCCTTCGCGGGGCTCGCGCCAGAGCTCGCGGCCAGGGTCAGTCGGCGAATGGGTGGCGCAAAGGTCGCATCAGATCTCGCCGAGGGTCAGCGCGGGAAGCGGTGAGGGGTCCGTCACCGTGAAGAAAAGTTGGTCCGTCGGCGCTGGGCCCGCGATGCACGGATAGCCGTCATCCGTGGGCAAATGTGACCCGGACGGCGTCCTCGCAGAGCCTACCGCCCGCTATCCTTCGCCGAGGCCGTAGGCGTCTCGCCGCAACTCTTGGCCACCTGAGCCGTTGGTAGTCCAATGCGATTCCCTAGCCGACTTCCAGCCTTGACCGTCCTTTGCGTGACGCTCGCCATCTTGGGCCTGGTGGTGGCGCCGGCGCCGGCGCCGGCGCCGGCCGCGACCAACCAGGAGTCGATCATTCAAGATGATTCTGCGCTTGATTCCAACCCCGCGGGAACGCTGGCCAAGATGCGCCTGCTCGGCGCCGATCGCGTGCGGGTCACGGTGGCCTGGAACACGATTGCGCCGCGCCCGGACTCCTATCGCCGCCCGAGCGGATTCCGTGCCGCCGATCCGGCGTCCTATCCGCAGGTCAACGGGACGATCTACGACACGATCGTCAAGGACGCTGCGCAGGATGGAATCGCTGTCGACTTCGCGCTCACCGGGCCCGCTCCGCTCTGGGCGACCGGCCGCGGGGCTCCCGCGCGCGGAGTCGCTGAGTGGAAGCCTTCTTCTAGCGAGTACGGCTCGTTCGTGCGTGCGATCGCTACCCGCTACAGCGGCTCCTACGTGCCACCCGGCGCCTCCTCGGCGCTACCGCGGGTCAGTTTCTGGACGATCTGGAACGAGCCGAACTTCGGCGAGGATCTCGCGCCGCAGGCGATCAGGGGCTCGACGGTTTCCGTCGGGCCAGGTCTGTACCGCGGCCTCCTTGACGCCGCGTGGAGCGCATTTCAGGGGACTGGCCACGGCCACGACACGATCTTGATCGGCGAAACCTCGGCCCGCGGATTGAGTGGCCGGGCTTCGCGCCAGGCGCCACAGGGCTACCCGGGAAACTTCGCGCAGACCAAGCCGCTTCAGTTCATCCGGACCCTCTATTGCGTCGACTCGGCTTATCGCAAGCTCCGCGGAGCGCCCGCGGGTGCGAGGGCTTGCCCCACGACCGCCGCGGCCTCGAGACGATTCCGCGCCGCCAACCCTGGGCTCTTCCACGCGAGCGGCTTCGGAATCCATCCCTATCCGCAGAATCTGCCTCCGACCGAGGAAAGCTCCAAGGACCGCGATTACGTGGCGTTCTCCGAGCTGCCGCGCCTGGGCAGGGAGCTCGACCGCTTGCAGGGGGTCTACGGCTCGCACACGCGCTTTCCGATTTACAACGACGAGTACGGCTACATCACCAACCCGCCGAACCACGGTCGGTACGTTTCGCCTCCAACTGCCGCGTATTACATCAACTGGGCGGAGTACCTGTCCTGGCGCAATCCGCGGATCAAGACGACGATGCAATACCTGCTGCGCGACCCCCACCCCACGGGCGGCAACGATTTTGCAAGCGGTCTGGAGTTCGTGAATGGAAAGCCGAAGCCGTCGTATTACTCATATCGCCTTCCGCTCTACCTCCCGGTGACTTCGGCCAAGCGAGGCAATCGGCTCGAGGTGTGGGGGTGCGCGCGCCCCGCCCACTTCGCGACGCTCGACACGGGCAAGCTCCAGCACGTACAGATCCAGTTCAGGCGCGGCCCGGCCGGGGCGTTTCAGACGATCAGCACGATCGCTATCAGGAACCTTCGCGGCTACTTCGATCTTCGCGTGAGGTTTCCAGCGAGCGGAACCGTCAGGCTGGCGTACACCTATCCGGCCTCGAATTCGCTGCCGCCAGCGGCCGCGAATCCGCTGCTCCCCGCGTATGAGGCGATGACCTACTACAGCCGCTACGTCGGGGTCAAGGTTCGCTGAGCTTCTGCGTTACGGGCCATCCCCCTGAGCTTCTGCTTTACGGACGCCGGCGGCGAGACTGTCGACTCACCGTCGGCGGCGAACCGCGACGACGCCGAAGCTCGCCGCTCCGACAACGAGTACCACCAGGACGACAAGCAGCGGCGTGGGCAAGAAACCGCCCGAGCCTGAGCCCCCGCGCGAGCCGGCGGTCCCGGCTTGGTGGGAGCTGCCGATTTCCGCCGAGAGCGTGCGCTGAATCACGTCGTAGCAGTCTGTGTATTCCCTTATCTCCGCGCTCATCGTGGTGAGGGCTTGACTCAGGTCGGCCACCGAGTACTGGCCCGTGAGACGGTTCTTGGCGTTGCAGTCGGCGAGCGCCTGGGCCGCGCTGGCGCGCGCGGCGGGCGCATGATTGAACGCGGGCGTGAGCACCACGATCAACCCGATCAAGATCGAGAGCCTGCGCATCAGATTCCAGCATGGCAGCTTCCGGGCCGGCGAGGCGCGGACCGGCAGGCCCAGCCGAGGCGCATGCCGTGGGCGGTTATCCTGCGCACGATCGCCGCTCGATCCCGTTGCCCGCGTTGCGGGTCGGTCCCGCTCTTGTGGCGGTTCTCAGCGCCGAGCACCCACGGGCCTGTATGAAGCAAGCGGGTTTGCCACCACCCCTACGAGCAGGGAGGCGCCCCCAACGTCCCGACGACGAGCAATCCGAACTTCGCCAGTAGCCTGGAGCTCGCAAATGGAAGCCAACAGCAGAAAGCGTTTGCCCATGGGTCAATGGTATGCGGATCGGCTGCGGCCTCGACGTCAGCGTGCGACGAGCGCCCGCATGTCCCGGTAGGGTCCGTCCTTCTGCGTGGGCCCAATTCGTCATAAACAGCTATTGATCACGCCTGCGCTGGGGATTGTCGTGCTCGTCGTGGCGCTGATCGTGCTGCCATCGGTGCAGGCACGCGGCGTGCGACGCCTGCCCACCGACCGCAACTCGGCCTACTCCCCCGCCGAGCGGGCGGCTGACCTGGTGGCCCGCATGACCGTGGCCGAGAAGGCCTCGCAGTCGATCTCCGGGCAGTCGGCGGCGATCCCGCGGCTGGGGGTCAAGGCCTACGGGTGGTGGAACGAGTCAGTGCACGGCGTCGCCCGGCTGCAGCTGAAGCCCTCCGGCGCGACCACGCCGCTGATCGACACCACCTCCTACCCGAGCGATCTGTCGCTGGGCTCGACGTGGGATCCATCGCTGATGTACAGCGAGGCGTCGGCGATCTCCGACGAGGCACGGGAGATCGTGCCCGGCAACGCCTACAACCTCGATTTCTTCGCCCCGACGGTCAACCTCTCCCGCGACCCACGGTGGGGCCGCAACGACGAGACCTTCTCCGAGGATCCGCTGCTCACCGCCGACCTTGCCGCGCAGTACGTCAACGGACTCGAGGGTCGCAGCGAGAGCGGCCGGCTGCTGCCCCGGGGCGGCGGCTACCTGAAGGCGATCGCCACGCTCAAGCACTTTGCAGCCAACGACAGCGAGGTCAACCGCCTGAACGGCTCCTCGGACATGGACCAGCGTACTCTGCGCGAGTACTACACCGCCCAGTTCCGGCTGATCGACCAGCAGACGCAACCGGGCGCGATGATGTCAGCCTTCAACGCGGTCAACGGGACCCCGTCCGCGGCGAACCCGTTCCTGACCAACACGCTGGCGCGGCAGACCTTCGGCTTCGGCGGCTACTTCACCTCCGATTGCGACGCTGTCCAGGCCATCGTCGACTATCAGAACTGGCGCCCGCGCGGTTACCGGCGCCCGCTGAACCAGACCGAGGCCCACGCCTTCGCCAACGCTGCCGGGGAGGATCTCGACTGCACCAGCGCCGACGATCCGCTGACCAACGCGAACCTGCTGCCGGCCGCCGTCGGAGAGGGCATACGGACGACGAACGATGTCTACAACGAGCAGGATCTCGACACCTCGCTCGTGCGCCTGTTCACCGCACGCATGCAGCTGGGCGAGTTCGGGCACATCAGCAGCGAGCCCTGGGTGCGCGCCGCCCGGGCGCAGCTACCGGCGGGTAGCTGGGTCAACAGCGAGGCCAATCACGCCGAAACCGAGACGCCGGCCCGCCTCGGCCTGGCCCGGGGAGTGGCCGACCACGCCCTCGTCCTGCTCAAGAACGCGGCGACAGCGCGCCGGGGCGGCAGCGTCGGCAAGCTGCTGCCGATCTCCGTTCCCTCCAGGAGGCCATTCAGGGTCGCCGTGATCGGCACCATGGGCAACGAGCAGAACCAGTACCTGGGCGGTTACGGCAGTGCTCAAGGTCCGGCCGGGCAGGCAAAGGAGGTCACGCCCTACGAGGGCCTCAAGGCAGCGATCCACGCGATCAACCCGAGCGCCACTGTTGACTTCCTTCCGGGCTTCAGCGCGGGCAGCAATGCGTCGCAGCTGACCTCGATCGATCCGTCGGCGGTCGCGGCGGCGGCCAACTACAACGACGTGATCGTCTACGCCGGCACGAATCTCTCGACCTCGCGCGAATACGAGGACCGCACCAACCTGAGCCTGCCGGGAGCGCAGGCACAGCTGATCGCCAGCGTCGCGGCCGTCAACCCGAACACGATTGCGGTCATGGACACCGTGGGCGAGGTCAACCTCGACAGCTTCGCCGGCCGTGTTCCGGCCATGCTCTGGAGCTCCTACAACGGCGAGCAGGGGGGCGCCGCTTTGGCCGACGTACTGTTGGGCAAGTACGACCCCAGCGGGCACCTGCCCTTCACCTGGTATGAGAACGAGACCGGCCTGCCCCCGATCACCGACTACAGCATCCGTCCCGGCCGCGGCAGCGTAGGTCGCACTTACATGTACCACCGCGGGCCGGCTTCCTACCCGTTCGGCTACGGGCTGACCTACACCACCTTCAAGAACTCGAACCTCCGTCTCTCCACCTCGCGCACGAAACCCGATGACACTGTCAAGATCACCCTCGACGCCACCAATACCGGTCCGGTGCGGGGAGAGGACCTGGTCCAGCTCTACCTCACCCCCCCGGGCGGGGGCGACGGCCAGCAGCCGATCAAGAAGCTCGAGGGCTTCAGCCAGGTCCCCCTGTCCCCGGGCCAGACCAGGGCGGTCAGCTTCAACCTGAAGGTCTCCGATCTGGGGACGTTCAAGCCGGCCCTGAACCGCTTCGTCGTGAACGACGGCCGCTACGGGATCCAGATCGCCGCCTCGGCGAAGGGTCGCGACATCGAACTCGGGAGCTACCTGCAGGTGAGCGGTCGCGCGGCGCCGGTCCCCAACGTGGTCACCGCCCAACCGACTATGCCCAGGGACGCGGCGCGCAGCATTCGGACCCGGGTGCTGTTCCCGCAGGGCACAACCGTCCTACCCAACCTGACCGTGTCGATGAACGACCAGTCGCTGTACGGCTATCACCGGCGGGCGCTGCCCCGCCGTACGGTAGTGCGCCTTCGCAGTGACCACCCGGGCGTCGTGTCGGTCTCCGCTGACCGCTCGCTGCACACGCTGGCCAACGGTGTGGCCACGATCACCGCCACGGTCTCGCTCGGTGGCTCCAGCCGCTCGACCCAGTTCGTGGTCCGGGTGCTCTCGGAGCTGAGCGCGCTCTCGGTGAACGGGCGGCCAGTTGCGAGCTTCCATCCCGACAGCTACGACTACGACCTGCTGGTCCCGACCGGCGCGTCCCGGGCCCGGGTCAGCGGCGTGGCCCCGGCGGGCGCACGGATGCACGTCTCCCAAGCAGCCGGGGTCCCCGGTCAGGCAACGATCAGCGTGACCGGCCCGGACGGCATCGGCTTCACCTATCGCGTCCATCTGGCTCGCCCCGCCCGCAGCGACGCCTTCTCAGGCGCCCGGCCGGGAGCCCATTGGACGTGGATCAGGCCCGACTCGGCCCACGTCCATCAGGTTCCGGGCTCTCTGACGATCGCGGCCCAGCCGGGCGATCTGAACGCTCACACGAACCACAACTTGCTCGTGGAGCCTGCGCTGGGCGACTGGACGATCCAGTCTCGCCTGCAGTTCAGCGTCCCGCCGCACGCGGCGACCCAGCAAGCCGGGGTAATCGCCTACCAGGACGACGAGAACTACCTGAAGCTCGACGTAGAGTACAGCGGCGGGGCCGTGCGGTTGAGCGAGACGACCTCGGACGACCTCGCGGGCACCCCGGTGACCGAGGTGCTGAGCTCAGTCCCCGCCGCCCAGCTCGGGGGCGCGGTGTGGCTGCGTATGGTCAAGCAGGGCCCCCGCTACACCACCTACTACTCCTCCGACGGGACCCATTTCGCCGAGCTCTACAACACCGGCGCGAGCCTCACGAACGTCAAGGTAGGCCTGTTCGCGCTCGGCGAAAGTGACGCCACCGTCGACCTCGCGGCGACTTTCTCCAAATTGCACATCACCAATGTGGGCGTGACCGTCTCCCCGCCGGCGAAGAAGAAGTCGAGTCCTCGTCCGCCGTCCCGGGTAAAGCTCCCGCTCGTAAGCATCACGCCGCCGCGCAGACGCCCGCAAAGGCGCGCATCCCTGCGCGCCAGTTCGGATTCTGGCTCGCTTGCCCAGCGTGGCTTCACCCAACCGGGGTGAGCTCCGGCGCTCGTGCTCGCTTTCGTGCTGCTGCTCAGCGCAGCGGGCCTTTAGCGCCTGCGGCTCGCAAGGAGTGGCGCCAGGATTACAACCACCACCGCCCGCACAGCTCGCTCGGGATGATCGCCCCCACCCGATTCGCAGTTGGCTACCGGGAAGCCCACCGGACGGCCGCGCCCGGTCACGTCTACGACGCGACGGGTCCATCTGGCGCATTCTGATCGCGCGTCTACCCGTTGCTTCCACGGTCAAGCGGCGAAGAAGCGCATCTTGACCGTTCGCGTGTCGCCGTTGGCGTCGATCAGGACCCACCTGGCATTGTAGAGCCCGGCCGGCAGCACGCGCACCGGGACGCCATTCGCGGTATTGACGTTCGCAGCCTGGAGGACGACCCCTCCGCCCGCCGCGCGGGTGATCGTGAGGGCTACCCGGGCAGCGCTCGGGATGATGACGCCGTGCGGGCCTGGGAGCCCCGCCCCGGCGAGCGCCCGGAACCCACCGTAGACGGTCTCGTCCTGGGTCGGCGAAGTGTCATCGATCATCGGCACCTCCGTACGCGTCTGTCCGCCGCTGCGGTCGTCAGTCTGCGTGATGTCGGTGGCAGAGAGGCCGGCCGCCCTACCGCTGTTCGGACAGACGGTGCCCGTGCCGGCGATGCCCGCGTCGACGGCGCCGCTCACAGGCGGCTTGGTGAGTGCCGGCCCGTAGTAGTCGCCGGGCTCGCAGGTGCCGGACGCGATCACGCTCGAATTGGCGTCGATGTCGACCCTCACGTGAGCGAGATGGAGCGCCGTCAGGGTGCGG
>JALYUQ010000102.1 GCA_030853685.1 Actinomycetota bacterium
CGTTCACATCAGGTTCCGGATGGAGCATCGTCTCAGTCAGCCCGGAGCGGCTCCAGGCAAGGTTCGCTCCCGAGGGCGCAGCTGCCTGGCTGGCGAAGGTCGAACGGATCGAGCCACACGATTGAGGACTGTCCACGGCCGCCTCGAGTCACCTGCCTGCGAGTCTGCGCAAGCGTCATCTCGACTTCCACGACGAGAGCCCCGGATTGCGCGGAACGCAGGAGCCGCGCTCGTCCCGCGCGTCTTCAGCGTCGGTCCCGCACGGGCGAGGTCTCACCCACATGCGCCGCGCGCCGGCGTCGGTAGGCGCGCCGCTGGCCGGCGAGGGTGAGCGTCCCGCTGAGGAGCATCGCGCAAATGTTGATCGCCAGCTGCTCAAGCGCACCGCGAAACGTCGAGCCGTGGCCGTAGGCGGCAGCGACCGACATGGTGGCCGCAGCGGGGATGGTCGTCACCGAGACCAGCACGCCGATCAGCGCCCCGGACTTGGCAGTGGTGAGAGACAGCACACCGGCAACGCCTGCGAGCAGCGCGACGAACAGCGAGAAGAAGCCAACACTCGAGATCGCGCTGGTGACCGAGTTGTCCACGTGCGCGAAGTCGGCGGCCGTCACCCCGGTGGCGCGAAACGCCAGCGAGGCAGCGTAGGCGACGAGGATCGCCAGCGTGAACCCGGCGACAAGGGCCAGCGCGCTGCGCGCGACGCGGTCAGGGCGCCGCTCAACGATGCCCACGCATGCTCCGGCGATCGGGCCGAAGTCCGGGCCGACGATCATCGCGCCCACGATCAGGATGACGGCGTTCAGGTAGATCCCGGCCGAGGCGATCAGCGTCGCCAGGATCATGAACACTAGATAGGTGACTGACAGCTCGGCGCTCTGGGCGGTGTACTGGTCGACCTGCTCCCACACGACCGCCCGCACCCCCTCGCCCGAGCTCGTGGAGTCCCGTCGCGCGCGTGCGGAGATCGTCGCCTCAACGTCTTGCAGCGAGATCGACCCATCGCGATCCACGCCGAGCCCCCGCAGCTCGGACACCAGGTCAGTGACCTGGTCGCGCTCGACATCACACAGGATGACATCCCCAGGCGGCCGCTCCGCGGCGCCGCCGAGGTACACGAGGTCGGTGACGGCCTCGTAGGCGCGCAGCAGCTCGAGCGCTCGGGCGGCGCGGTCAGGGGTCACGATGACGCGCAGACGTACCAACGGTTCAGCGAGCGGGCAGGAGCTCTTCGGGTTTGTGCTTGGCCGAGCGGACGATCGTCTCCTTGGCGTCGGGATCGCTGCCAAGCACCGCGCACATAAACGACCTGGCCTGCTTGGTCGTGATGTGCGATGCCATCGGGGGGACCTCGGGGTCAGTCATCGCCTGGATCATGACCGGGCGATCGGCGGCCAGCTACCTCATCCCAGGCGCCCCCACCGAGAGATCGGTCTGAACGGCATCCAGCGGGGAGACCTGGGTCGCCTTCAACCTCGTCAACGTCTGCACGCCGCTTTGTCGCCGTTCCGGGTCTGTAACCGCGGCTTCCGCTTCGGTGGAGGCCAGCGCGGAAGCAGGAGCGGACTGCGGTGGTCTCATTGTGCCTCCGGTCACGTTTTGCCTCATTGACGTGACTCATGCGCAGGGCTCAGACGCGGGTTGAACGCACGCGTGACCAACCGTTCCTGAGACCTAGCTAGCCGGCGACCTCTCGCCCTAAGACCTTGGGAATCCGCTAGGCGGGCGTGAGCGCGCGGATAAACGTGCGGTGGATCGTGGTCGTCTGGCCAGATCACGAGCGTCACCCCGCCGACGCTGCCGACGGTCGGGCTCACTCGTTGATCGTTTGCTGATCGCGCAGCGCCCGGCGCAGCCGCCATGCCCGTACTACTGGGCCTCCCAGTCGGGCTCTGCGGCGCCGTGATCCGTCGCCCGCTCACGTCACTTGCCTAACCTACCGCGCCGTGATCCGTCGCCCGCCATGACGAGGCCGACTTGCCCGGCGACCTACGCCATGGGCAGCGACATGCCCGCCGGCTTCGGCGCTGCCGCCGCCGCTGGTTCCTGCATCACCGGCAGCTCGATCGGCGACAGCGCGATCAGGCCGCGCGCGGCCTGGCGCAGTGCCTGCGCCGCAGGGTCATCGGGATCTGAGAAGACGATGGGGGTACCGGCGTCGGCTTGCTCGCGCAGGGCCATCGTCAACGGAACCTTGGCCAGCAGCGGGACCTCCAACTCCTCGGCGAGCAGTTGCCCGCCGCCCTCGCCGAAGATCGGGAAGCGCTCGCCGGCGGGGCTCACGAAAGCTGACATGTTCTCGATCACCCCGGCGATCTCCAGCTTCAGCTTGCCCGCCATCTCGGCCGAGCGGCGCGCGACTCGCTGCGCCACCGGTTGGGGCGTGGTGACGATCAGGAACTTGGCCTGGGGGAGCAGTTGGGCGAGGGTCATCGAAACATCGCCGGTGCCGGGTGGCAGGTCGATCAGCAGGTAGTCGAGCTCGCCCCACTCGACATCCTCCAGGAACTGCTGCAGCGCCTTGTGGAGCATCGGGCCGCGCCATACGACCGCGGCATCCTGCTCGACGAAGAAGCCGATCGACATCACGCGGATGCCGTCGTGGGCGACCAGCGGCAGAAGCTTGCGCTCGGCGCTCACACGCGGGCGCTCTGCCCCCAGACCGAGCATCCGCGGCTGTGAGTAGCCCCACACGTCGGCATCGAGCACTCCCACCTGCTTGCCGTCGCCCGACAGCGCAGCCGCAAGGTTGGCCGTCACGCTCGACTTGCCGACGCCGCCCTTGCCCGAGCCCACACAGACCACGTTGGCAACCTGAGCCAGCGCTCCCGCGGGCAGCGATCCTCGCCCGAGCTTGTGCCCGAGTGCCGTCTTCTCGTCCTCGGAGAGCACGTCGAAGCTCACGTCCACGCTGCTGACGCCCGCCAGCCCGCCCACCGCCTGCGTGACGCCGTTCTGGAAGTGGCTGCGGATCGGGCAGCCGGGTGTGGTCAGCGAGACCATTACGTCCACCACGCCGTTCTCGTGGATCTCGATCGACCGCACCATCTCCAGCTCGACGATGTCCCGGCGCAGCTCTGGGTCGATGACCACGCGTAGCGCGTCGGTCACCTGGTCTCTGGTGGGCATCTCGGTCACCTGGTCTCTGGTGGGCATGGACCCATTCTGGCAGAACCTGCTCGCCGCGATGCAGCGCCGATCACCGTCTATCCGTCTATCCGCCGATCCCGCCAATCCACCAATTCGATCTCACTCCCCTCAAAGACCGACGGGACGCCACTTTCGTGACGCCCCGGCGGTTGAGGGAGGAGAGGTACTTCATCCGCCGACGGGTTATGAGGCCGGCGAATCCTTCCCGCCCGCGGCGCTCTCCAGGCGCGGGGCGGGGGAAGCTGATGTCGTGGTGCCGTTCGCGGGGACAAGGATACTGCGTCTCCCGTGCTCGCTGAGACTATAGCCGAACGTACGTTTGTAAACCATAAACCTACAGGCCTGCGGGCATCGTCCGCGCCAGCCATGCCTGCGGATCGCGCAGCTCGTTCAGCGTTGGCAGGACCTCGGGAGCAGAGAACATGTGGTGAAGGGCGATCGTCCCGCGCTCGCGGACGATCGCATCGCAGAAGTACTTGCCCTGCTCGTACTGCCGGAGCTTGAGCTCCAAGCCGAGCAGGCGCGCGAGCAGGCGTGAGAGTCCTGACTGCGACCGGCGCCGGCGGTCAAGCGCCTCCCGCAGCCGCGGCAGCGAGGGCAGGAGGTCCGGCGCCACCGCGTCCATGACGTGCTCGGCGTGTCCCTCTATCACCGCCATCACCGCCTGCACACGATCGAGCGTCTCGCGCTCCGCCTTGCTGGTGAAGATCGAGAGCAGATCTCCGTGGCGCAGCGCGCTGGCGGTCTCGCAGATCTGCTGCCTTGTTGGCATCCGCAGCCTGCGCGGGGCATCGATTCGCAGCTCGGCGCTACGCAGCAGCTCTGCCACCAAGCCCGACACGTGCCGGTGTAGCCAGGGTACCCCGGCGAACTGGACCGCGTGGGTGACCTCGTGCAGCGTGACCCACGTCATGAACTCGCGTTCCTCGGCACCGAACGCCTGCACGGCCTGTCCGAGGTTCGGTAGTACGAACAGCAGCCGCGGTGGACGATCGACTGCCTCGTCGAGCAGCACCAGCTCGTATTGACCGAGTACGTGCTTGGCCAGGTATCCCAGCACGAGCCCTACTTCCCCCGTCAGCACGATGCCGACCCCGAGCGCCATCGCGGGCCGCAGCGGGCCAAGCCCACTGCCCGCGCGCTCCAGGACGGGATCCATCAGCGCCCGCATCGCGCTGATGTTGCTCGACACCCACTCCCGGCGACTTATGCCTTCCGGCTCCGGGAGAGGGCGTGAGGGTTGCAGGTTCGTGTAGGCGGTGACGCGGCGCGCCGATTCGGCGGCCAGGGGGATGAGGTTGGCTGTCGGCGGGCGGCCATCGCCGGTACCGGCCACCTGTCCGGCGATCTTCTCCGCCAGCACCCAGTCGATCATGTGGGAACGCCTTCGAGCCCGCGCAAGGTCTGAAGCGAGCGCGCGGCGATCACCGGCGAGCTCGGCGCCGCGTCGAGCGGCGCGCCCAGCGGATCGTCGCAGCGGGGAAAGCTGACCACCCCGCCGGCCTCCCGCACGATGAGCTGTCCGGCCGCCGCATCGACTCCCCGGCAACTGTGCAGCGTCACCATTGCGTCGAAGCGCGCGCCCGCGACCTGACACAGTGACGCGGCGATCGTTCCAAGTGCGCGCAGGCGGTGGGCGGAATCGGCGAGGGCGTCGATCGAGGCCGCCACCCAGCGCGGATCGGCCGACTCGATCCCAAGCACCTCGAGTCGCCCGTCACGCCCGCGGCGCTCTCCGGCGCTGCGATCTAGCGGCGAGGAGTCGAGCCACGAGCCCTCACCGCGCCTCGCCCACCACTCCTCGGAAGGGCCAAAGTCGAACACGAAGCCAAACGCGACATCGGCCATCGTCTCACCGTCGGCGACGGCAATCGAAAGGGCATGATGGGGTATGCCTCGCTTGGCGTTCAGCGAGCCGTCGATCGGATCGACGATCACCCTCACGCCCGGATCGCCGTAGTCGACCATTCCGCGCTCTTCGGAGATCGCCAGAAAGCGATGGCCTTGGGCGTGCAGCTCATCGAGCTCGGCGAGTACGACAGTCTCGGCGCAGCGATCGATGCGCAGCGTGCGGTCGCCGCCGCTGCCTCGCGCACCGGTCTCGATCGCGCGCTCCGCGGTGCTCGGAGCCTGCGCGAGAACCCGCTTGCAGCCCGTTACGGCGCGCCGGCATACGCCGAGCCAATCTGCTTGCAGCGCCGAGTCGGTGGAGGTCATCGCCGACCTATGCTGTCAGACGTGGCGCCTTCACTCGATGGCCTGCTCTGCGAGCAACGCGAGGCCGTCGCCCACCCCGGTGCCCGGCTGCTGATCCTCGGGGCCGCTGGAACCGGTAAGACGAGCGTGATCGAGGCCCGTTTCTCGTGGCTCGCGGAGCATGGACTGCAGCCCGAGCAGATGGTCGTGGTGGCACCGTCGGACCCGCGCGCCGACGCCCTGCGGGCGCGCCTGGAGAGCACGCTGGCGCGGAGCTACGGAGAGCTCCATGTGGTGACTCCGGTCGGACTGGCGGCCCTGGTGCTGGACGGCGTCGGGCCCAGCTCGCAAGCGCTCGAGTCGATGCTCGGCGCAGGGGATCGTCTCTCGATGCTGCTGGGGCGGATCGACGAGCTCTCGCTGAGCCGCCACGACTTCGGCGCCAGCCCCGAAGCTCTGCTCGGCGGCTTCCTGGCGAGGATCGATCGGCTCAAGGCCGAGCTGATCGGGGCCGATGACTACGCCAGGTGGGCGGCTGGGCTGAACCAGCCCGGGGGCGGGGCCTCGCAGGCTGCGCTCGAGAGCGAGTTCGCCGAGCTCTACCGCACCCACGAGCGCATGCTCGCCGAGCTGGGAGCGAGGGACACGGGCGATCTCGTCCGGGATGCGCTGCGGATGATGCGCGATGCCCCGGGGGCCGCACCGCACTTTGAGCACGTGTTGCTCGACGACGCGCAGGAGCTCGATCTGGGGGCCGCTTCCCTTTCACAAGTGCTCGGCGCGCGTGGGCTGAGCGTTGCAGGCGATCCAGATGGAGCGCTGCGACGGTTCCGGGGCGCGGGCGCCCCCCGCATGAACGGCTTCGCCGGCGCAGGCACGCGGGTCATCAGACTGCAGCACAGCTTTCGTTGCCCGGAGGCCATCGCACAAGCGGCAGGCGCTGTGCTCGGTCGCGCCCGGTCATCGGGCACCAGCGACACGGCCGAGTCATCGGGCCCCAGCGACACAGCCGAGTCATCGGGCCCCAGCTCGCTCGAGCCATCCGGTCCCGGCGGGACGCTCGAGCTCTGGCGCTGCGCCAACGACCGCGCGCAGGCCCAGTCGGTGGCCGCCGATGTAGAGCGATTGATCGCCCGCGAGGGAGCGACGCCCGGGTCGATCATGGTGCTCGTTGCGGCGATTGCCCACGAGGGACGAGCCGTCGCCGTGGCGCTGGGAGAGCGGGCGGTGCCGCATCGCCTGGTGGGCGAGGCGGCCTTCTTTCATCGCGCCGAGATCAGAGATGTGCTGGCGTGGCTGCGCCTGCTGGCCGATCCTTCGGATGCGGATGCCGTCGTGCGCGCCCTCGCGCGCCCGCCGATCGACCTGCGTTCGGTGGACATCGCGCGCTGCACGCAGATCGCACGCCGCCGGAAGCTCGACATGGTGGCCGCGCTCTGGGCGGCCACCGAATCGCCGCAGGTCCCACCGGAGGGGCGGGAGCGGATTCGGGTGTTCCTGAAGCTCTATCGCTCCGGCGTGAGCGCGATCGACTCTACGCGTCCCGACCTCTACGTCCACCGGCTGATCGACCGCCTCGGATTACGCCGCCAGCAGCTATTCGCAGCGCAGGCCGATGTCGTGCAGCGCCTGCGGGCCCTGGCACGGCTCGATGAGCTGGCGTCGGCGTACGTGCGACGGGCGCCGCAGGCCACGGCGAGGGAGTTTGCGCGCTCGGTCGCCGCCGTGGCGGACTTAGGACTGCGGGACTTCGGGCTACGCGACCACGAGCCCGAGCTGCCAGACCCGGACGCAGGTTCGGCCGTGCAGGTCCTGGAGCTCGGGGCCGCTGGGGGAGCCGAGGCAGAGCATGTGTACGTGCTCGGGCTCCACGCCGGCCTCGCGCTCGCAGCGCCCGAGCGGGTCCCCGATGCGCTCCTGCGCGAAGAGCTTGCGCCGGACACCGGGGCCAGCCGCCGGTTCGCGCTGCGCCAGGCGTTGTACGTGGCCATCACCCGCGCCCGAAGCCGAGTGGTGCTCGCCTATCCGGCTGCCGGCGACCGAGCCACTGGCCTTTCCGCCTCGCCGCTGGTGGAGGTGGAGGAGGTGCGCGGCGCCATCGGTGCCGCGTGGGAGGGCAAGCCAGAAGAGCTGTTCGGGCCGGCCGAGACGTTGCACTCGACCTATAGGCTGCTGCGTGACGAGCTGCTTCAGAGCACGATGCTGGCCGGCGGGCGCCTCGGCGAGCTACGCTTTGACACCGACCTCGATGTCTCGCATGCGGTCGTGCGCTACTTGGAGCTGCTCAAGCTGGCGGGGCTGATCGCGCGCCCCGAGGGTCAGAGCGTCGCCGAGGGCCTGCGCGGCGTCAACGCCAGGATCCTCCAAGCGGTCACCGCCGAGCAACGGGAGATCTTCACATCCTCGGCACTAGACGAGTACTTGCTCGACGACGAGCGCGACTCGACACGCCGGACGCAGGTGCTGGCGGCACGCGCTGAGCCATCGCTCGAGCCGTTCCTCCCCAAGCGCGGCGACGGCGTCATCTTGTCGGCCACGGACATCGACACTTACCGAACGTGCCCGCTCAAGTACAAGTTCGCGCGCATCTTCCGCATCCCGCAGGAGCCGACGATCCACCAGCGCTTCGGAATTCTCGTGCACCAGGTGCTCGAGCGCTTTCACGCGCGCGAGCAGTCCACCGGCACGCTGGGCGAGCTGCTCGGCCTGCTCGACGCGGGCTGGGGGCGTGGCGGCTTCGGTGACTCAGAGCAGGAGCGCCAGCTCCGCGGCAAGGCCGCGAGCGCGCTGACCCGCTACCACGCCCGCTTCCAGTGCGAGGAGTCCGAGCCGGTTTGGTTCGAGCGCCCGTTCACGTTCAAGCTCGGGCCGCACCTGCTACGCGGCAGGGTTGACCGGGTGGATCGTCTCCCGGGCGGCGGCTACGAGCTGATCGACTACAAGACCGGGCGGCCAAAGGCTCCCGCGCAGCTCGCGCAGGATGTCCAGCTCTCACTGTACGCGGTCGGCGCCCGCGAGGCATGGCATATCGACGCTTGCAGGCAGTCCTATTACTATTTGCTCGACGACGAGAAAGTCGCCTTACCGGCCGTTGGCGCCGAAGGGAGCGTCGGGGCCGAAGGGGGCGTCGGGGCCGGCGTCGGCGAGCGCGCGCAGTGGATACGCGAGGTCGCGATGGAGGTCGCGCAGGGAATCCTCGCGCAGGACTTCGAGCCGACGCCGTCGGTCGCCGCGTGCTCGGTGTGCGACTACTGCTTGGTGTGCCCCGCAGTCGAGCGCTGACGGCGCGCCGGGCACGACATTTTGGTCCATCTTGGACCCTTCCAGCAAGCGCCCATTGGCGGTGCTTGGTCTGCTCGGCGGTCGAGCCGTGATGGTTGGCTGCGCGCCGTACGAGCGCCGTCCGGGCGCTCGGCAGCCCGACCGTCAGGCCGCCGGCCCGCGCGGGTCCTCGTCACCGCGCTGGCGCAAGAAGCGCTGCAGGTCGCGCGCGATCGTCTCGCCCGAGGGAAGCGGGCCGGCTTCTTCGTCGCTCTGCTCGCTGCCGGCGCTCTGCTCGAGCTGCTCCACGAACGCCTGGACGTCGGGGTCGCTCTGCACCGCTGCATTGACCTGGCGCTCGTACTCGGACGCGGCCGATTCCAAACGCGAGGCGTCGACCGCCACGCCGACCAGGCCCTCCAGCTTGCGCACGAGCGCCAGCGCCGCCTTCGGGTTCGGCGCCGCCGCGATGTAGTGCGGCACCGTGGCCCACAGGCTCGCCGACGGCAGCCCGGCAGACTGGCAGGCCGCCTGCAGGATGCCAACGATTCCAGTCGGGCCCTCGTAGGACGATGGAGTCAGCCCCAACCGCGCGACCAGCGCTGGATCGGAGGTGAGCCCCGTGACCGAGACGGGCCTGGTGTGCGGGACGTCGGCCAGCAGCGACCCGAGGGTCACCACGAGCTGGGCGCCTAGTGCATCGACTAGCTCGATCACCAGCTTCGTGAAGCTGGGCCAGCGGAATGATGGCTCGCTCCCGGCGAGCAGGATCAGATCGCGCGGAGCGCGCGGGATGCGCGCCTCGTAGAGCTCGACCGCGGGCCACACGATCTCCCTTGTTTGACCGTCGACCATCTTGATCAGCGGGCGCGTTGCCTGGAAGTCGTAGAAGTCCTCCGGCTCGATCGTCGCAAAGCGGCGCGCTCCCAGCGCCGAGCCGACGAACGTGATCGCCGTGGACGCCGCATCGGCGGCGTCGTTCCAGCCCTTGAACGCGCACACGAGGGCTGGAGCGCGCAATCCGTCGGGCCGGTACTGCCAATTCAATGGCGGCATCCGGGGCACCGTACATCATGGGCTGCATGGACCCTTCGCACTGCACTGATCCGGCGAGGGTCGTCGTCAGCGCCCTGCGTCCCGGGAATGACGTGCGCGGCGTATTCGCGTGCACGCGCAAGGACCGGCTGAGCACCAGGTCCGGCTCGGCATACCTCGCGCTCGAGCTGCGCGACCGCACCGGGACGATTGCAGCGCGGGCCTTCCGGGATGCGGACGCTCTGGCCGGGCGCTTCGAGCGCGGTGACCTCGTGGCGGTCCGGGGTAAGGTCGAGCGCTTCCGCGACGAGCTGGTGCTGGAGGTGGCCGACATCGGGCGGGCCGATTGCACCCTCGCGCAGGCCGATCCCGCTCGCTTCCTCCCATCTGCCTACAGGGACCTCGACGAGCTCGACGGCTTCCTGGAGCACCTCGCGCAAGAGGTCTACGACCGGGGCTACCAGGCACTGCTGCAGATCGTGCTGGGCGACCGGGAGCTCCGGGGCGCGTGGCGGCGGGCGCCTTGCACGCGCCGGGGCCATTACGCGTACCTCGGCGGAATGCTCGAGCACACGGTCGCCGTGACCACGCTCGCGCATGAGGTCTGCCAGCTTCATCCGCGCCTGAACAGCGACCTGCTGTTGACCGCTGCCATTACCCACGACCTCGGCCACACGCGGGCGTTCTCCTTCGGCGCCGAGATCGGGTGCAGCGACGAAGGACGGCTGCTCGGCCACGTCGCGATCGGAGCGCAGATCTTGTCCGAGCGCGCGGCCGGCCTCGACGGCGAACGGCGCCTGGCGCTGCTGCACTGCGTCCTCTCTCATCACGGAGCCTCGGCGGCGCCCGGCGGGCGCTTCGGGTCAGCCGAAGCACTCGCGCTGTGCCGCCTGAACGCGCTTGACACCGGGGTCAAGGGGACGCTCGAGCACGGGCTCGCCGCTTGAGAGAGCGGTAGCGGTCGACATGTACCGGGTGGGCGACGCGCCGGAGCGGGTCAAATACGATGACCCCGGCGCGGCAGGGGCCTGGTGGCCCGTCCGGTCTTCAAAACCGGCAGGGCGAGGCAGCCCCTCGCTTGGAAGGTTCGATTCCTTCGCCGCGTCGTGAGCGCGACGCGCGGCGATCGTCGAGCCATGGCTGAAGTTAGCTCGCAGCACGAATACCTCAGCGACTTCGCCGGCGCAGTCCTCGATGCCGGATGCGGTACAGGCGAGAACGCCCTTCACGTCGCCGCTCTCGGGCTGCACGACGTTCTGGGAGTCGATGTGGCTGAGTCCGCACTGTCGATCGCGCGGGAGAAGGCTCTATTGACCGTGAGTCGATAAGCTGGTAGGCTCCTTGTAAACCTAAGGTCAACAAGGAGGCTGGGATGAGCGTTGTGGACGACCGGCGAATCGAAGCCCTGGAGCGGCGGGCGCAATCACTGTCGGACCGTGTGTACCGCTTGGAATCCGACGCGGCCACAGGACTCGTACCCGGGCCGGCGCGCCGGCCCGGCACCAGCGTGGCTGTCGCCGCGCCCGCCGGCAGCCGATCGGAGCCGCCACTGGCGCTGGACCTCAGCCGCTCGGCACCGGTGCCGGATTTCAGCGGCTCGGCCCCCGCACCCATCAAGCGGGCTGCCACTCCCGCGACGCCCTCGACACCCTCGACTTCCCACCAGTCCCAGCGATTCGAGGATCTTCTCGGTGGCCGGATGCTCGCATGGTTGGGCGGGCTCTCCGTGGTGGTCGGGCTGGCGCTGTTCTTTGCCTACGCCATCTCGCGGGGTTGGATCGGCGAGTCGGCGCGGGTGCTTGCTGGTGGCGTCACATCGCTTGCGCTGTTGGGCTTCGGGATCTGGCTGCACGAGCACCGCGCCCGGACGGACGCCGCGAGCACGGTCGCCGCCGCCGCGGTGGCCGGGCTGTTCATGACGGCGGTGGTTGCCAGCCGGGTGTATGCGGTGATCCCGGTCGGCGCCGGTTTCGCCTTGGCCCTGGCTTCCGGCGTGGCCGGGGCCGCGCTCGCGGTCCGCTGGAACGCGAAGGTGATCGGCGCGATTGGCATCATCGGCGCGCTGCTCGCCCCCGTCTTGGTCGGGGCGCCAGACGACGGGGCGACCCTCGTAGTCTTGTTCGCCGCGGCGTTGTCGGCGGTGGGCGCGTTGCTGTGGTGCCGCTGGGACTGGCTCGGGGCTGCCGTGCTGCTCGTGTGTGCGCCGCAATGGCTCGCGTGGCTCCTCAACCGCCCCAGCCTCGGCGGAGCGCTCGTCGCCCTGGTCGCGTTCGGCGCGCTCGGTCACGCCGCGGCGATCGGCTTTGAGCTGCGGCTACCGGCAAGCGTGCTCCGGCCCTCGTCGAGCCTCCTGCTGGCACTGAACGCGGCGGTGCTTGCGATTGCTGGTTACGGGGCACTGATCGACCTCGGCCATTCGGACGCGGCTAGGCTCTGGATCGCTGCGCTCGCTGCCGCTCACCTGGCGCTCGCGCTGCTCGCTGGCCGCCGGCCGCGCGTCTGCGCAGACATCAGGCTGCTGTTGCTCACGCTCGGAGTGCTATTGGGCGACGTCGCCCTCGCGCTTCTCGTCGACGGTCCGGTGCTTGCCGCCGGATGGGCGGGCGCCAGCGTGCTGTTCACGCGCCTCGCGGCGCGCAGCGTCAAGCGAGCCCACGGCCGCACGCTCGCCGAGCTGGGACTCGGCGGTCACGTCGCCGGCGCGCTGCTCGTCGCGATCAGCCAGGCCACCCCGATCGGATTGTTCGGCGCTGGCACCGGCGACCAGGTCGCCGCGACAATCGCGCTCGCGGCGGTGGCGGCCGCTGCGTTCACCTCAGCGCGGTTGACGAGCACTACGACTACTTCCAACCAGCGGTGGCGCGTCGCCCTGGACACGGTTGGGCTCGCCGTTCTCGCGTACCTGACGGCGGTCGACCTCCATGGCGCAGGGCTCGTCGTGGCGTGGGCGCTGGAGGCCGCCGCGCTGGCACGGATCGCCCGGCGCAGCGGCGACGATGTCGCCGCAATCGCGTCCCTCACGTTTCTCGCCGGCGGGGCGATCCATGCGCTGGCCGTCGAAGCGCCACCGCGAGCGCTCGCGCTCGGCGTATCTGGTACTGGCGCCGCAGCCGCGGCGATTGGGGCCTGCGCCGCGGCGAGCCTGATGATCGCCCGCACGCGATTGACGATCCGCGATCGCGGAGCCACGCCCGCTTTGATCGGTGCCGCCTCACTGGCTCTTCTCTACCTCGCATCGGTCTTGATCGTGAGTGCGTTCCAGCCCAGCGCGATCGAGACCGGCGATGCCGTTCTCGACATGACCGTGCGCCAGCAAGGCCAGATACTGCTCAGCGGCGTCTGGGGCCTGGCAGGTGTCGGCGTGCTGGTCCTCGGCCTGCGCCGAAACCAGCGGCTCTGGAGACTCGGCGCGCTCGGCGTGCTGCTCCTCACAGCGGGAAAGGTGTTCCTCTACGACCTCTCGACGCTCGACTCGATTTACCGGATCGCGTCGTTCGTCGCGCTCGGACTGCTCCTGCTCCTCGGAGCCTACGCCTACCAGCGCCTGCGCCCTGCGCCCCCGCCAGACCTACGCACCGTACCCCCCGCCCTTCGATGACCCTGGCGCTCGGCTAGCATCCCCCACATGACTACTACCCTGCAATTCCCCGCCCTCATGCACTCAACCCGTCCAGCCTCGCTCGAGGTTCCACAGCCCTCCGAGCCGGCGACACCGGTCATACCGGATGCGCCCACGGCGCCCGCGGTGCCGGACCCGGGCTCACCGGCCGCTCCCGAGGAGCCGGCGCGGGTTCCGATTCCCGAGGAGCCGGCGACTCCGGTCGTGCCTGAGCCTCAGCCCGACTCGGGCTGAGGCTCCCGGTCGGTGCTCAAGCGTCC
>JALYUQ010000117.1 GCA_030853685.1 Actinomycetota bacterium
GCCCGGGCTCGCGCTGGGCGCCGGAGCTTGCGCGCCCCTTCCGCTCACCGGTCCGCGCTCCTTCGCGCCCCCGCAACCGGCGAGCGCGACGACGGCTATGGCAACCAGCAGCGCGCGAGCTCCGCCGCGTCCTCCGGGGCCCGGCGCCACCTTTCCCACGCGGACCACGCCGACAGGCTCAGCGCGCGTAGACGGCGAAGAAGTCCCGATCGTCAGGGGTCAGGTAGCGCTGCGGCGACCGACTCATCGTCGCCAGCAGGTTGGCAGCACCGACGGCGCCCCCGTGGCGGTAAGTGATGAAGCTCGTCCAGTAGCTGTTGATGTCGAGCTCCATCGCCCGCACCGCGCCGGCGCGGATCATGATCGCCGCGATCGAGCCGACGGTCTGGTTGTCGGCCGCCGCATAGATCAGGTTGCCGTGGCGATCCTTGCCGACGGCCGAGCGCCAGACGCGCACCGCGTTGCCGAGCGTCGCCCCCCACTGCGGCCCCGACGACAAGTTTGGGTTCGGCTGCCCGTTGTCGACGATCAGTGGCAAGTTCTGGCGCGCGTAGATGATGTACGGCCCGACATCCGATCCCCCTGTCCAGTCCACCACGTTCACCTTTCCGTCGCGGTAGCGGAGGATCGTCGCGAGCCCGCGCCGCAGCGGCGCGTAGGCGTGACCGCCGACCGCGAACCCGCCACCGGAGTCGCTCAGCTTGAAGCCGCTGTTGAACGTCGCGACCAGGTTGGAGCGGAGGCGTGGTGGCACTTCCATCGGGCCGCGCGAGAGCGTGACGGCGGGCTCCAGCCGCCCGGGATACAGCCACGTCGAGGTGCGGGTGTGGTCGATCCACGCCACCCCCGCGACGGTCTGCGGGTAGGCGGGATCGGGGCGGAAGCTCGCCACCAGCACCGGTGGCCGCGCGCCCCCATCCGCGAACGTAGCTCTCCACGCGCCCTCGCCCGCCAGCGCGGGCTGGATCACGGGCGTAATCGCGCGTGGACGGTAGTAGTGAACGTGGACGGCGTGTCCGGCAGCGGTGCGCCCAGCCGCGGAAGACGGAACGATGCCGGGCTGTCCGGGCAGCGAGCGCAGCGCGGGACCCCCCTTTGAAGGGGCGCTCAGCGAGTAGTACAGCGACTCGACCTTGGTGACAAGGCCACGCGCGCCGTTGTCGCGCATCCACTCCACCGTGCGGATGCCGACGCTCGAGTTCGATGGCTGCGCGAGCGCCTGTGCGTAGGACACGAGCACCGGAACCATTGCCAGGATCGCAGCGATCAGCGCAATCCTCCCCACGCGCCGCCCCCGCCTCGGCGGACCGGGCCGGCTGGGCGCCCGCGACTTGGAAGCAGGCGAAGACGGGAGTACGACGAAGGTGTCTTGCACAGCAAGCACGACGGATAGCTTGTCACCGATCTCCCAGCGGTAAGTAAAGGGATGCTGAGACGTTCCTCATCAATTGCACAGCCGAGCTTGAAAGTTGAGGTCTACGATGACCGGAATGCCATCTTCCGAGGGAGGCTCCACCCTGCGCGAGCCCGTTCGGCGTGAGCCGCTGCTCGCCGAAGCCTGCGCCCCGCCGGTTCTCGAGACCGGCGAGATGGCGGCGGTCGTCTCGCTGCCCGGCATCCTTCCCCGGCGCCGCCCCCTCCATGCGGCGCTGGTCACGATGCGTCCAAGGCAGTGGATCAAGAACCTCCTCGTGATAGCCGCCGCCGGGGCTGCCGGCGCGCTCGGCCACGATGGCGTGCCAGTGCGCGTCGGCCTCGCGTGCCTCGCGTTCTGCTTGCTCGCTTCGGGCATCTACGCGGTCAACGACGTCAGGGACGCGCCCGAGGATCGGCGTCATCCGCGCAAGCGCCGCCGCCCGGTCGCGGCAGGCGAGCTGAGTCCGCGCGCCGCGCTCGCGCTGGGCGCCGTGGCGATGCTCGCGGGACTCGCTCTCTGCGCGTTCGTGGCGCCGTTGCTCGCGGCGGTGGGCGCTGGCTATCTCGCGCTCACCCTGAGCTACACAGCGCTTTGGCGAAACATCTTGATCCTCGACCTGGTGGCGATAGCGGGCGGGTTCGTACTGCGAGCCGTCGCGGGCGGCGTTGCGGCGCCGGTGACCTTGTCGCGCTGGTTCGTGCTCGTCGTCACGTTCGCCGCGGTGTTCGTGGCAGCCGGCAAGCGCCGGGCGGAGCTGCGACGCACCGACCACGCGCAGGGAAGCAAGCGACGGGTGCTGGAGCTCTACAGCGAGGCGCGGCTGCGCACGATCCTCGCCGCCAGCGCTGCCTGTGCGCTATTCGCATACTCCGTTTGGGCGTTCGAGCTTGCAGCGATCCATGGCCTTCCCTGGCGGCCACTGACAATTGTGCCGTTTGCCGCCTGCCTGCTCCGCTACGGCGCCTTGGTGAAGGCTGGTGACGGCGAGGCCCCCGAGGAAGTGCTACTCGCGGACCGCTGGCTGCAGGTCGCTGGTGTTGCCTGGCTGGTGATGTTCGCTTTGAGCGTCCATGCCGCGGGCTGAGCTCACGGCATGCGTGGCGCCGATTGAAACCGGCCCGGTCGATTCGACGCGCCGCCGGATCCGGGGCTGGGGCGGCGGGCAGGGAACGTCCGCGCTAGTGGTGGCGCCCCGTAGCGGCGAGAACGTTCGCGCCGCACTCGCCGTGTGCCGCTGCGCCGCAGACAGCGACGAAGCGTGCAGCGGCGTGATCGCACGGGGATGGGGGCGCAGCTACGGCGACGCCGCACAGCTCGCGGGCGGCACGGTGCTCGACATGACGCGGTGCAGCGACTTTCGGCTCGATGAGGAGCAGGGCACCGTCACCGCTCAGGCAGGCGCCGCGATCGTCGACCTGCTCCACGCACTGGTGCCCGCCGGCTGGATTCTCCCCGTCGTCCCGGGCACCCAGTACGTCACCGTCGGAGGCGCCATCGCGAGCGATGTCCACGGCAAGAACCATGCGAGCGCCGGGACCTTCGGGGCTCACGTCCAAGCGCTCGGGCTGCTGAGCGCCGCCGGCGAGGTGTTTGAGCTCGAGCGCGATGACCGGCTGTTCTGGGCGACGGTCGGGGGCATGGGCCTCACCGGTGTGATCCTGTGGGCCAGGATCGCTCTGCGCCCGGTGAGCAGCGGCCTCATGGGCGTAGACACAGACCGCGTCGAGGGGATCGACGAGGCGCTCGCAGCACTCGCCGCACCGGGAGGATCGTATCGGGTGGCATGGCTAGACCTGCTGGGCATGCGCCGAGGCCGTGGCATCGTCACACGTGCCGAGCACATCCTGGGGGACTCCGCGAGCGCCCAGGACTCCGCGAGCCAACGAGCGACGGTCTGCCCACGTGCGACGGTCCCCAGCCGATGGCCCACCGGCATGCTTCGCACCAGTACCGTTCGTGCCTTCAACGAGCTCCGCTTTCGCCGGGCGCCGCGCCGCGAGCGCGGCCGGCGCCAGAGCTTCGGCGCCCACATGTTTCCGCTCGATACGCTGCGCAACTGGCCTCGCCTCTACGGTCCAGCCGGCCTGATCCAATACCAATTCGTCGTGCCGCGCGGACGCGAGCAGGTCCTGCGCACGATGATCGAGCGACTGCGGCACGGGCGCGTTCCTTGCTTCTTGGCGGTGCTCAAGGACCTCGGCGTCGCCAACGACGCCCCGCTCTCGTTCCCGCTCGCCGGATGGACGCTCGCACTGGACTTTCCACGCGCCGCCTTCGGGCTCGGCGCGCTGCTGGACAGGTTCGACGAGCTGGTGGCGCAAGCCGGCGGGCGCGTCTACCTGACCAAGGATGCCCGGCTGCGCCCGGATGCCACATCCGCCATGTACCCGCGACTGGGCGAGTGGCGCACGATGCGAGACCGCGCGGATCCGGAGCGACTGTGGCGCTCGGATCTCGCGTTGCGCACGGGCCTGATCCCGGCGGCGCAGCGATGAGCACCCCGGCAGCCCCAACGGGTGGGTCCCCGCTGACATGGCGCTGAGCGCCGCCCCCGAGCGCAGGGCGCTGCTGGTCGGGGGCAGCTCCGAGATCGCGATCGCGATCGCGATCAGGCTTGCGCTGGACGCGCCGCTTACACCGTACCTGCTGGGGCGCGACCGCGCTCGTCTCGACGCCGCCGCTGAGATCCTGACCCGCGGCGGCTGCGCCGCCGCGGAGATCGATCTCGTCGATGCGCTCGATCTTGCAGCCCACGCCGGCACGGTGGCGCGCGCCTTCGAGCGCACGGGTGGCTTTGACTTCGTCGTGCTCGCGGTCGGGACGCTCGGCGCCCAGCAGGCGCTCGATGCCGACCCCGAGCTCGCGACCGAGGTGATGGCAGTCAACTTCCTGGGCTGCGGGTCGCTGCTGCTGCACTGCCTGCGTCATCTGCGCGACCAGGGCCGGGGTACGCTCGTGGTCCTCTCCAGCGTCGCCGCCGAGCGTCCGCGGGCGGGCAACGCGATCTATGGAGCGGCGAAGGCGGGGCTCGATTCCCTCGCCCAGGGGCTCGCGGACGCGGCCGCGGATAGGAGCAGTGGCTTGCGCGTACTGGTGGTGCGCCCGGGTTTTGTCAGGAGCCGGATGACCGAGGGCTTGGCGCCCGCACCGTTTGCCACGACGCCTGACGCCGTAGCCGACGCCACGGTACGCGCCCTCGACGGGAGCGCTCACACGATCTGGGTGCCCGGCCGGCTGCGGCTCCTCTTTGCGGTGCTGCGTCACCTTCCCCGCTCGGTCTACCGCAGGCTGCCCCTTTGAGCAGCCGAACCCTGCTGATCGACGCCGGACTCGCGGTGCTTGCCGCGGCCCTGGTCTTGATCCTCGCCCCGGGCCTGGCGATCGTGGCGATAATCGCGGTCCTGGTGCTACTCGTCGCCGCGGTCAGCTTTGGCGTGCGCAGGCGCCGAACGCGAGAGCCCCGCCGGCGCCGGACGCAAGAGCCCCGCCGGCGCCAGACGCGGGACAGCCGCGGGTCGAGCGCCGGTCGGCGCCGTTGACGAAGCGTCGGCTGCGTGCCAAGGCCCATTTGCGCGCAAGCGCTCCCGGCGGCGGCGGCGGCGGCTCGGCGCGGCGGCGGCGTCTCGGCGCGGCGGCGCAATAGGCAACGGTGCCACAAACCTTGCCACACTCGTGTCAAGGTTGGAGCCCGCGCTGTTAGCATGGAGCATGTGCGCGACTTGCCAGCAGCCACGCGTGAACGTGTGGTCGTCTATGACGGCGCCATGGGCGCGACGCTCGAGCAGTTCGATCTGAGCCTGAAGGACGACTACAGGCTGCCGGGGCGCTGCCACGAGGCGCTCGTCCTGAACCGGCCCGACGTGATCGAGGGGGTCCACCATGCGATGCTCGACGCGGGCGCCGAGGTGCTCGAGACCGACACCTTCCAGGCATCGAGGCTGAAGCTCTCCGAATGGGGCCTGGAGGATCACACGCACGAGATCAACTTGAAGGCCACGCAGCTGGCGCGCAGGGCCGCCGGCGAGCGGCGCTTCGTGGCGGGCTCGATCGGGCCGACGGGCTTCCTGCCCGCCAGCGAGGACCCGTCGCTCGGCCAGATCACGTTCCTCGAGCTGCTGAAGGTCTTCACCGAGCAGGCCCGGGGCCTGGTGGAGGGCGGTGCCGACCTGATCATCATCGAGACCGCACAGGACATCCTCGAGGTCAAGGCTGCCGTCTTCGGCGCCCGCGAGGCGTTCAAGCTCGCCGATAAGCGACTGCCGATCCAATGCAGCGTGTCGCTCTTGCCCCAGGCCGGCAAGATGCTGCTGGGGACCGACACCAGCGCGCTGCTGAGCACGCTCGAGGCGCTGGATCTCGACTTCATCGGCCTGAACTGCTCGACGGGGCCCGAGGACATGCGCGATGCGATCCGCTTCCTGGGCGAGTTCAGTCCTGTCCCCGTCCACTGCATTCCCAACGCGGGCCTGCCGCAGCAAGGCCCGCGTGGCGAGACGATATTCCCGGCGCAACCGGGACCGCTGGCCGACGTGCTGGGGTCCTTCGTCGAGCGCTACGGGGTGTCGATCGTCGGCGGGTGCTGCGGTACGACCCCCGAGCACATCCGCGCGATCGCCGAGCGCGTCAAGGGCCATGCTCCGGGGAAGCGCCCGCCACCGCGCCCTCCCCATCTGAGCTCGATGATCGCCGCGACGCCGCTGGTCCAGGATCCGCGGCCGACGCTGGTCGGCGAGCGGGTCAACGCGCAGGGCTCGCGCAAGGCCAAGGAGCTGCTGCTGGCCGCCGACTACGACGGGCTCGCGACCGTAGCCGAGGACCAGGTCACAGCGGGCGCCCATCTGCTCGACGTCTGCGTCGCGCTCACCGAGCGCCAGGACGAAGCCGAGCAGATGCGTCAGGTTGTGAAAAAGATCTCCTTGACCCAGCCGGCCCCGATCCAGATCGACTCGACCGAGCCCGACGTAATCGAGACCGCGCTGCAACAGATACCAGGGCGCGCGGTGGTCAACTCAGTCAACCTAGAGGCAGGCCGCGACAAGCTCGACCATGTCGCCCCGCTCGCGAAGGCCCATGGCGCGGCGCTGATCGCCCTGACGATCGACGAGGTAGGGATGGCCAAGACCGCCGAGCGCAAGGTGGAGATCGCACAGCGAATCACGCAGCTCTGTTGCGAGGAGCATGGCCTGGCCCCGGAGGTTCTGATCTTCGACTGCCTGACGTTCACACTCACGACAGGCGATGAGGAGTGGAGGCCGAGCGCCGTCGAGACGATCGAGGGAATCCGGAGGATCAAGGCCCAGATCCCTGACGTGAAGACCTCGTTGGGGGTCAGCAACGTCTCGTTCGGGATCGGGCTCCCAGCACGGAGGGTGCTCAACAGCGTCTTCCTGCACCACTGCGTCGGGGCCGGGCTCGACCTCGCGATGGTCAATCCCAACCACATCACGCCCTACGCGGAGATTTCGTCCGGCGAGCGGGAGCTCGCCGACGATCTCGTCTTCAACCGCCGCGAGGACGCGCTGGAGCGCTTGATCGAGCACTTCGAGATCAAGGGGCCCGACGCTGAGGGCGCCCCCGGCGCAGCCGACCCAACCGAAGCGATGGAGCCCGAGGCGGCGCTGCACTTCCACATCCTGCGCCGCAAGCGAGAGGGCGTCGAGCTCTGGGTCGATCGCAGCGTCGTGAAGATCGGCGCCGTGCCGACCCTGAACGAGGTGCTCCTCCCCGCGATGAAGGAGGTCGGTGACAAGTTCGGCGCCGGCGAGCTGATCCTGCCGTTCGTGCTCCAGTCAGCGGAAGTGATGAAGCGCGCGGTCGCCCAGCTCGAGAACTACCTCGACAGGATCGAGGGCTACACGAAGGGGACCGTGGTGATCGCCACGGTCTTCGGAGACGTGCACGACATCGGCAAGTCGCTCGTGAATACGATCCTCACCAACAACGGCTACACCGTGATCGACCTCGGAAAGCAGGTTCCGATCTCGACGATCCTCGATGCGGCGCTCGAGCACGACGCCACGGCGATCGGCCTGAGCGCGCTGCTGGTCTCGACCTCCAAGCAGATGCCGGCGTGCGTGCAGGAGCTGCACGCCCGGGGGCTGGGCTTTCCCGTGCTCCTCGGCGGCGCGGCGATCAACCGCAACTTCGGTCTGCGGATCCTGTACCCGAGCGGTCTCGACTCCGACGAGGTCTACGAGCCCGGCGTCTTCTTCTGCAAGGACGCATTCGAGGGGCTCGCGCGGATGGACGAGCTCGTCGACGCCGATGCCCGCGAGAAACTGGTCGCCAGGACGCGCGAGGCGGCGCGCCGGCTGCGCGAGCAACCCGGCGCCGAGGTAGAGGACGGGCCGCCGGTGACCGACACCTCGGTCCGCAGCGCCGCGAACACCGCCAACCCCGTCCCGCAGCCTCCGTACTGGGGCGTGCGAGAGATCGATGTGCCAATCGAGGAGGTCTACCACCACCTCGACACCCACGTCCTGTTCAAGCTCCACTGGGGCGGGCGCGGCGTCAAGGGCGAGCGCTGGACCAGCCTCGTACGAGATGACTTTCAGCCGCGCCTGGAGCGTATGTGGCGCGAACAGAGCTACCTTCACCCGCGGGCGCTGCTGGGCTACTTCCCGTGCAACTCGAGCGGCAACGAGCTGATCGTCTGGGACCCTGAGGCTCCGGGGGAGCGCGAGCTGACGCGACTCGTCTTTCCGCGCCAGCCAAGGCACGACCGCATCTGCCTGGCCGATTTCTATCGCCCGCTGCCCGGGGCGGGCATGGGTGCGGATGTCGATGTCGTGGCGATCCAGGCTGTCACGGTCGGCGAGGACGTGACCGAGCTGATGGCGACGCTCGAGCAGGACGGCGAGTTCGCCGAGCAGCTCTTCGTCCACGGCCTCGGCGTCCAGACCGCCGAGGGCACCGCGGAGTGGCTGCACGCACGCGCGCGGAGCGACCTGGGCGTCGCGCCCGATCAGGGGCGTCGCTACTCCTGGGGGTACCCCGCCTGCCCGGAGCAGTCCGAGCACGAGAAGGTCTTTGCATTGCTCGACGCGTCGTCGATCGGCCTGCGGCTCTCGGACGGCTACGCGCTGGAGCCTGAGCAGTCCACGCTGGCGATCGTGACCCACCACCCGCAGGCCGTGTACTTCGGAATGAAGTCAGGCTTCCTGCCGAAGAGCGACCGGCAGGCATCCGACGTGCTGATCGCGGGCACCGACAAGGACCCGGGCCGCCTGACCGAGCTCACCGACGAGGACCCCAGCGACGTCACGGACGACGAGCCGGCGATGGTGCAAGCCTAGCACTCGATCTCTGCCCGAATTCGTAGCCCATCGACTCTGGCCAAGCGCGATCTATTGACGCTGTCCCTGGTAAGTCGCCACGTCCTCAACGGGGGGTTGGCCGGCGCACGTGTAGTCGGCGAAGATGCGACCCTGGATCATGGTCGCGACCATCTGGCCCCCAACCTGCTGCGGAGGGCTCAGTCGGACCAGCATGTGCTCTTTGATGGGTCCGTTGCTGCCGCTGACGCACGTAGAGTCGCCATCGGTGCCCGGGATCGGCCCGGTGAACACTCCAGTCGGGCTGTTTGACGACAAGGTGAGCGTCTCGAGGGTCGAATCCGACAGCACGCGGCGGAACTGCACCGTGCACGTGCCGGCTGCGCACGTGCTGCTCAGTGCCATCCATGTCATGTCGGCGTGCCTGATGCCGTCGTGAGGGTTGTCCGAAAGGTTGCCGTCGGATGTCTCGTACGTTTGCGTCAGGGTGTAGGTCCCGCGATGACCCAGCAATCAGGCCAAGCTCTCCTGCGTCTGCGTGCGCACGCTGGCTTGTTTGGGCAAGACGAACCACGGAGAGCCTCTTGCGGCGATCCGTGCGGCTCAACTGGGCAGGGGGAAGCTGAGGTACTCGACCATGACGATCCTGTAGGCGCCGCGGCGCACGCGGACGCGGATCTGAGCACGACGCGGGACAATCTTGAGGCCGACGCTATCGATCGTTGTTCTCGGCATCAGCACGTACCAGCCGGGCTTCAGGCGGACACGGAAGCGTCCTTTCGAGTTAGCCCTGATGACTGCAACTATGCGATGACCGTCACGAAGTCGGACGGGGATCCTTGCTGTGTAGGGAAAAGACAGGCAGTTCGTGCGACCGGGAGGAGGCGGGCAAGGGGGATCCGCAATCCCGCCGGGATGCGCGTACATCACCCCTTGAATCCCGCTTGCAAGCCTGACTCGTCGCGGGTAGGCATAGGCGTCAGCCACTACGACCGCGATCAGAAGACCAAGAATCACGACGACAAGCTGTCGGGCGTAACGCAGACGCATGGCTACCTCAGCCGATGGTCATACAAAGGATAGATCATCGATCATCGTAGCCATTCAAAGCGAAGGCGCGAGCTCGAAGTTCTGCGTGCGCCAGGACACGCAGGGGTGCTTCCGCTTGGAGTTGGGGAAATGGCACGTCGAGGGCGCCAGAGAGCCCTCCAGCATGTTGGTTCCCCATCCGAGAAGCACGCCCGCCAAGCGCGCGTCCGGGATCGGCCCGGTGAACACTCCAGTCGGGCTGTTTGACGACAAGGTGAGCCCCTCAAGGGTCGAATCCGACAGCACGCGGCGGAACTGCACCGTGCACGTGCCGGCTGCGCACATGCTGCTCAGTGCCATCCATGTCATGTCGGCGTGCCTGATGCCGTCGTGAGGGTTGTCCGAAAGGTTGCCGTCGGATGTATCGTACGTTTGCTTCAACGTGTAGGTCCCGCTCAGTGGGGTCGCTGATCCACCCGACGGAGCCTGGGAGGTCGATGTCGTCTGGGTAGCCGTGGGAGTCGTGCTCGTCGTCGTAGTCTGGGTCGGAGCGGCGACGACGGTCTGGACCACGGTCTTGGTCTTGCCGGAACCCCGCATGCAGCCAGTCCGAGCACGAGGATCACCGCCGCTGAGCCTGCGAGGGGCCACGCGGGCGTCGGCCCAAGCACCCTCCGCGGCTGCGTAGAACGTGGTTCCAAGCCAAAATGTGGACGCATTCCGATAGATCTCCCGGTGAGATTTCGGTTCCGTGTGAGCCTGCTCATCAACAAGTTCGCCGCACCGGCGACCGGCTCAGCTTCGACGAGCCGAGCCTCCAAACACGGGCCACATTGATCCCCTGCCTCGAGCAGGCGTCGAACTCCAAGCGCGAGACAGTCAAGCTGAACTGCTCGTTCCACGAATTTCGGGGCCTGTGACCCGGGACCCGCATTGCCTCGAGGTCCGACGGAAGCTCCAGCAGTGACGCCCGAGCTGGGTCGGCGACCGAGCAGCAGTAGGATCTGCTCACGGCGACGATCGGTCGCCGAGCCGTGGGACGTCCGCCCCAGCCGGGGTTCCATCGGTGAAGGGGATTTGCCCTCTCGGTCGTGGATGTCACAAGCCATCTTCCAACACCGCGTCGCTGGGGGACGAGGGTGTGCAGAGGAGGCTTGTCCATGACCAAGAACGCCAGCTTCAAAAAGGTCGTTCGGCGCCATGCCGAGGAGACCGGGCAGCGCTACACCGAAGCGTTGACCGATCTGGAGGGTCTCGGTGCGCGCATGAACCACGAGCCCGCTGCCGAGCGGCTTCTCGCCCACCTCGGGGATCGCTACGGCATCGACCCGGTGGGCGCGACGAAGCTCAGCGTGCACAAGACCTACGTCTTTCGCATCGACCTCAAGGATGGCGGTTCGTGGGTGGCACGGGCGTTTCCGCCCGCTCGCCCGAGGGCGGGCGTTGAAGGCGACGCCGCGATCCTGCGGTTCCTCGAGCGACATGACTATCCGGCCGAGCGCCCGGCGGTCGATGATCCGGTATCCGACTTCGGTGGCAGTGCGGTCCTCGTGACGCGGTTCGTCGAGGGCGCCCAGCTTCCCGACGGCGCGCAGAAGTTCGCCATGATGGGTGACTTGCTCGGACGGCTGCACGCGTTGCCCTATGACGATTCGGTCAGCCGCCCGGGCGGAGCGAGTGGCGAGGACCCGAGTCGTGAGGGCACACCGCGTCAGGACCTGCTGGCCGCCCTCGCGTTCCTCGACGCCGTGGATACGAAGGTCCCGGCCGCCGAGCGCGAGCGGTTCGAGCGACTCAGGAACAGGGTCCGCTCGGCCGACGACGGTCACGGTCTTCCCGAGGGGTTGCTTCACGGCAACCTGCTCCATGCCCCCGATCACGCCGTCCTGAGCGATCGGGGGCCGGTCGCGATCAACTGGAAGGCGTCGGGTCGCGGACCGCGGCTCGCCGACCTCGCCTACCTGCTCTGGGGCACGGGCTCGTGGAACCCACGTCGCCCCGATCAGGAGCGCATCGATGCTGCTGTCAACGCCTACCGTCGGCACATCGAGCCGACCGACGACGAGCTCGAGCGCCTGGAGGCGGTCATGTACATCCGGACGCTCTACCTCACCTGCTTCAGCTACCGGCGTGCCGTCACCGACGGCGTGGCGTTCCGTGAGTGGGGCTTCATCGGTCCATCCGAGTACTACAGCTCGACCGCAGCCGCGGTCCGAGCGGCGTTCCGCCGGTAGGACGTCGATGGGACGACGCAGCGACGATCGTTCGTCCGCGGTGCGCCGGGATCCGCGTCTCGGCGCGCCCGTGAAGATTCCGGACCAGGTCTACGAGCGGGTCAGAGCGCTCTGCCTGGCGCTGCCCGAGGTGACCGTGCGGGTCGACGAGCCGCGGATCAGCGGACGGTCAACGGCGTGGTCCTGCGACGTCCGCCGCAGGTCGTTCTGCCTGCTCGTGGCCGTGAGGGGCCGAACCGGCAAGCCTGGACCGCGGCTCGTGTTGCGCGTCGACCCACGGGATCGTGAGGCGTTGGTCTCACTCGAGCACCCGTACTGCTGCCCGTAGGCGGGCCATCGTCATCGTGATCGCGTTGGGGTGCGGCTCACCGACGACACGGACTGGGAGGAGATGCGCGAGCTGGCAACGGAGAGCTACCGCCTCCTCGCGCCCAAGAAGCTCACCGCACTACTCGACTGAACTGCGAAGCCCGTCGAGAGCACGAGGCCCAATCTCTGCCGCTTCCACGAGCCACGAGGTGTGTCGTGACACTGCCGCTCCGGCGCGGCGACAGTCGAGAGCAGTAGCGACGATCGAGCGTTCAGAAGGAGGGACTGACCAGAGGTGCGTTCAAGACGCCGGGTCCTCCGGGCCCTCGCGAAGGGCGACCAGGTGCCAGCTACCACGGAGAGACGCTTTTCCCGCCCCAGTCCTCTGGCGCCACGTCAGCCACGGACTCGCTGAAGGTCCACAGGTGGGACGGCCGGATCGCGCGCGCTGTACTGCGTGCCGATGTTCTGCACTCGCACCATCGTCGAGTGCGTGTCGCCTTCCTCTCCTGCGGGCGCCCGGCGGCCATGCGTAGCATCAGCGACGATCACGGCTTCGCCGCCTGCGTCCAGTTGAGCACGGTGATCGCTGATTCTGACCTTCTCGACGAACACAAAGGTTCGCGTAAGCCACTCCACGGCGTGCTCCCCGTCGTAGACCAGGATCGGCACGACTGCGTGGGGCGGAGCGGATCGATTGCGCAGTGTCATGGCTGCGGCATTCTCCCGGCCGCCAGCACAGACCGCAACGGTCTCATCCGTGGGCGCGTTGCCCTCGAGCCCACAGCTCCCGCTTTTACAAGCGACGAGGCGCCCGGCCTGACTGCTCCTCCGAGACCAAGCAGGAGTCGATGGTCTCACCGCTCAGTTGAGCGACGTTGCGGCAGCTGAACCGCTGGGCCTCAGCCGAGAGCGAGCGCGGATATGTCGATGAGTCCCTGCAGTCGTTCTTGAACGACCCTCGTGAGTGTTTCGGGCCATGCCAGATCACGAGCGTCGAAGATCGCGCGAGCGCGCGGCAGAAACACCTCAGCAGCCGCACGATGACCCTCAATGACCGCGCTGCGGTCATGGGACAGCACCGGCTGAGCGCCGAGCAGCGACCGCTGCTCGGCGCTCAACTCGTCGTTGAGGCGCTTACGGCCGCTGTTGCGCATCCGCCCGTTCTCGACGTAGAACAGATCGACGAGCAGATCACGCAGGAGCATCACCCCCTGCGCGCCGACGAAGTACTCCTCGCGGCCGATCACGACATCCAGCAGGCCGAGCACACGGATGAACTCCGCGACCACCGGCTCTGGATCCGCCGACCGAGAACGATCCTCGACGGTACGCAGGCTCTCGGAGAGCCCGTCGTGATCAACGAGCACCCGATGGGGCGGCTGAGGGCGCTTGGTGGCGACGCTCACCGGTTCCACGAGCACATCGATCCGCAACGCCTCGACCGTGAGCGCGCTGAGGACCACGACCGGCCCTCGCTCGATCGTCGTCGAGTGCGCCAACGGTCCGATCAACGCCGCGCACCGCTCGGCTACCGCCGCGACCGTGCCGGTCTCGACGATCACACCCAGGTCAAGATCGCTGTAGGCATCAGCGCTCCCGCGCGCCACCGATCCGGTGAGCAGAATCGCCCGGACGCGGGAATCCTCGCCCAGCGTAGTGAGCAACCGGCGGTACTGCGCCTCATACGCGGGCGCCAGGCCAGCAAGCGCATCGCCTGGATCCGTCACAGGGACGGACTTTATATCCGAGCCCGTCAGCGAGCCCGTCAGCGAGCCATTGCGCCTCAAGGCGGATGAGGACCGGCAGAGCGCTGGTTTCACGAAGGATCGGGCCTGTCGAATGGCCCCTGGGATCGCAGCCGAAGTTCTGCTCTCGGCGGGTACCAGCAGCCATACACAGCCGGACGAGCTGCTCCGGGGGCGTTCCACGGAGAGCCTCTTGCGGCGATCCGTGCGGCTCACATGAGCAGAGGAGAGCTGAGGTACTCGATCTTGACGATCTTGTAGGCCCCGCAGCGCACGCGGACACGGATCTGAGCCCGGCGCGGGCCAATAATCGTGCCGTTGCCCTCGCTGCTGAGCCTGGTCCTTGGCACGAGAACGTAGAAGCCAGGCTTCAGGCGGATACGGAAGTG
>JALYUQ010000119.1 GCA_030853685.1 Actinomycetota bacterium
CGGCGGTCACATCCGGCGGTATCGCGGCTGGAGGATCGCGACCACGCCGAAGGCCACGCATCCGAGCGCCGCCGACGTGAGCAGAACCCGCCGTCCAAACCTTGGGCCTTCTGCCGGTCGAGGCTCAGCGTCGCATATCCGAGCAGGCCCCCACCAGGCCCGGGCCACCCCGCTTTGGCGCCGAGCGTAGCCCAGCCCCCCAACGCATCCCAGTGGGCAATCTCCTGGCGAGAATGCACATCAAGATGCGTCAGGGGGGTCCCAGCCGAACGGATGCTCGCAAAGGCGAGCACTTCCGCTGCCGGACGAGAGACAATAATACTTGGGTGCGGGTCTCCTGGAGGGACGTCGGAATGCCTGGTTTGCTTATGATTCGGGAGCACCGGACTGCGTCTGGGGCCTTGTTTTGGCCAGCGTAAGGCCGCTGTGGAGGCCCGGGCGAAGGCAACAGCGCGCTCAGACGTCGCAAGACCGCCCGGCTATCACTGGTCCCTCTCGACAGCGCTGCGACCGGCATCGGCCGAACACCCGAACACCCGACAATTTGCAGGGCATTTATCACCTTCACTTCCGCCCTCCCCAAGTCCCTCCAGAAGACCCGCACCCATGATACTTCGATATGTCGGCTCCTCTGGTCCACTTCGTGACCCCCGGTCTGGAGTTGCTCGACGCCGCGATCGACGATCCTCCGGCGCTCGGCTGCGAGGTGGCCGAAGCCCGGGATGTATTTCCCAAAGCGCTTCGGCTGACGCGCCACGCGCATCCAGAGGTCGCGCCGAGATGGGAGGGTCGCGGCCCCGCCGCCGCCGTTCGCGAGCTTCTGTGCGAAGCGTTCGCCGCGCGGGGATGTGCGGACCGTCCTCGCGCCCACTTCGGTTGAGTGAGCCCAGTCGCTCGGTGCGTGTCCTGGAGAAGGCCGGCTTCGTGCAGCCAGGCGGGGTTCCTGACGACGAGGTCGCCAACGCCTCGCCACCGCCTCGACCGTACCCGAGCACCCTGGCAGCGCCGCTGGCGACGTGGCCAAGGCGCTGGACACCGTCACCGACAGCCGCTTGGTGCGGCGGCGAGCTGAAGATGGCTGCACGACGCTACAAACCGAGTTGCGGTTCCGTCGTCAGGACGATCGTGCGCCTGCCGACGGCTTGTCGGTCGGCATGATGACGCCCGCCCCAGCGCGTCTGGTTCTGGGACCATTCCTGCGCTACGTCGGAGACGACGAGGCCACCCTCTGGGTCGAAACCGACCGCGCGTGCGCGGTGGAGGTGCTCGGCTGCTCATCCCCGACGTTCTGCGTCGCGGGCCACCATTACGGCTTCTTATCGGTGAGCGGTCTGAAAGCGGGGGCGTGCGTTCCGTATGAGGTCCACCTCGACGGCGAACGCTGCTGGCCGCTAGCGGACAGTCCTTTCCCTCCGAGCGTCATACGCACGCGCACGCCCGGCCAGCCGCTGCGCTTGGTCTTCGGGTCGTGCCGGGTCACCGTGCCGCACCAGCCACCGTACACGCTGAGCAAGGACCGCGACGACCGCGGTCGCGGGGTTGATGCGCTCCTGGCATTGGTCGAGCGCCTGCGAACGCAGCCGCCGCACGAGTGGCCCGATGCCCTGCTGCTCCTGGGCGACCAAGTCTATGCCGACCAGGTTTCCCCCGAGACCGAGCGCCTCGTCGAGGAACGCCGCGGGAGCGGCGACGCACGCGCGGACGACCCGCCGCAGGGGGACGTCGCCGACTTCGAGGAGTACACGTGGCTTTATCGCGAGGCCTGGAGCGATCCCGCGACGCGCTGGCTGCTCTCCACCATCTCCAGCGCGATGATCTTCGACGATCACGACGTGCACGACGACTGGAACACGTCGTGGGCATGGGTGCGAGCGATCCGCACGGTGCCGTGGTGGCACGAGCGGATTCTCGGTGCCTACATGTCTTACTGGATCTATCAGCACCTCGGCAACCTCTCCCCTGCCGAGCTCGCCGAGAACGCGCTGCTAGCGGACGTCCGCGAGGCACCCGACGCCGAGCAGATCCTGCGCGCCTTCGCGAAACAGGCCGAGGAGGAGATCGCGGGAACCCGCTGGAGCTACCATCGGGACTTCGGACGTAGCCGGCTGCTCGTGCTGGATTCCCGTGCCGGCCGCGTCCTCGACGAGGAACGCCGCGAAATGCTCTCGGAGCAGGAGTGGGCGTGGGTCGAGGAATGTGTCACCGGCGACTTCGACCATCTGCTGATCGCGACGACGCTGCCGTGGCTGCTGTCGCCCGGTCTGCACCACCTGGAAGCCTGGAACGAAGCGGTCTGCGAAGGGGCCTGGGGCCGGATGGCGGCGCGGCTGGGCGAGAAGATCCGTCAGGCGATCGACCTTGAGCACTGGTCGGCGTTCCACGGGTCGTTCATTCGCCTGACCGACCTGCTCCACGAGGTGGCGTCGGGCGGTCGCGGCCCGGCGCCGGCGTCGGTGATCGTCTTGTCGGGCGACGTGCACCACGCTTACCTGGCCGAGGCGTCCTTCCCCGGGCGCGCGCCGATCGAGAGCGCCGTCGTGCAAGCGGTCTGCTCGCCGATTCGCAACCCGCTGGAGCGGGCCGAACGCCGCGCGCTGCGGGCAGCGCTATCTCGCAGCGTCGCCGCGGTCGCCCGGCTGCTCGCGCGGAGCGCCGGCGTGCGGCCGGCCGCCGTGCGCTGGGAGTTCCGGGGGGAACCGACTTTCGACAACCAGGTCGCCAGCCTGCACCTGACCGGCCGCGGCGCCCACCTGACGATCGAAAAGACTCGTCCCGAGGACTGGGCGACCCCGCGACTGCACCAAACGCTCTCGCAGACCATCGCCTGAGAGAACAACGAGGAGGTCAATCAGACTGCCCCGCCTCCCACGCAGGACCGCGTCGACGCGAAGCCAGACTACTCGGCGACGGAAGCCACAGGAGCCGTGGCGCTCCGAGACAGCGCCCCTTCATACCGACGAGCAGGGGCAGTGCTCGGCGCCTGTCCCTGAGCGCGAGACTAAAACCGCTCCCGCATCGGCTTCTCGCGCGAGACTTTTCGCGCAACTCCCGGTGGCGTCACTGGACTTCCGACGGCGACCGGCGACGAGCCGTTCACCGCCGCTACGGACGAGAGCCAGTAGTCGTGGCCGGCGTCCGAACGTGGCTGCTTTGCCGCTTCAGCGGGCACGCTGACCTGGTCCGGAGTTAGCAGAAAGACCATGCGCAGCTAGCACTTGACCCACGACGAGCAGCGTATTCGCGACGGGTGCCTTGCCACGAAGGCCATTGTCAGCTCGCCGACCCAGCGGACGACTTCGCCCGCGACCAAGCCCGCGTCTCGCTCGGAACCCATCGCCCGCGCCGTGTCACGCGATCGGATTCGCCCTTCTCGCAGGGTCGGCTGACACTGGTCCGTGCCGAGCGCCTTCGTAGCCACGTGCGCTCGTGCCTGGAGCACGATTGCCGATGGACAGGGGG
>JALYUQ010000134.1 GCA_030853685.1 Actinomycetota bacterium
ATGAGCGAGCGTCGTGGTCTGGGATACCGAGCGCGCGCAGGTTCCGGTAGCGCGTTTGTGGGCGCTTTCCAGCGCACCTATCTGAGCCTGCGGCGCGACCACTTCTCGAGCTTCTCGAGCTTCTCGAGCTTCTCGAGCTTCTCGAACGGCAGGATGGTGGATCCGACCGTGAAGCGGTTGATCTCCTTGACCCGCCGCTCCATCGAGACGCCCCAGTTGCGCGTGGTCAGCTCGCGGATTCGCGCCTCGGCTCGTTTGAGAGCCTTCGGAGCGACCGTCATGCCGATCCTGCCGTCCCGGTAGCGGAAGAACTGGAACCCCAGTAAGGGCCGCTCGACCGCTGGGGCGACCGCCGACTTCTGTCGGTTGACGCGCAGCTCTGTCGGTTCACGCGCAGCTTCAGGCGTTGCTCGATGTATTGCGTGATGCTCTCCATGACCCGCTGACCCGCGCGCTCGCTCCTGACCTAGATACGTCCGTCGTCGGCGTAGCGCACGAACCTGAGCCCGCGCCTCTCCAGCTCCCAGTCGAGGTCGTCAAGCATGACGTTCGATAGCAGCGGCGAGAGCGGAGAACCCTGAGGGGTCCCCTCCTCGCTCGCGTGCACCAGCCCGTCAGCCATGACGCCCGCTTCCAGGTAGCGCCGGATCAGCTTGAGCACCTGCTTGTCGTGGACCCATCGTGCGACCCGGGCCATCAGAGCGTCGTGCTGAACCCGATCGAAAAACGAGTCGAGATCAAAATCAACGCACCACGCCGCGTCATCAACGATGAATTGGCGTGCCCGCTTCACAGCATCGTGCTGCGAGCGCCCCGGCCGAAAGCCGAAGCTGTGGGGATGGAACTTGGGGTCGAAAATGGGCGTGAGCACCTGCGCGATGGCCTGGCAGATCAACCGATCCACCGCAGCCGGCACCCCCAGCATCCGCAGACCACCCGAGGGCTTGGGGATCATCACCCTGCGGACGGGCTGCGGCCGGTAAGTGCCCGCGTCAAGCTGCGAGCGGACCAGCGGCCAATGGCGGTGAAGCCACGGCCGTAGCTCCTGGGTGCTCATCCCGTCGATGCCAGGGGCACCGGCGTTCTGCTCGACGCGTCTGAGCGCCTCAGCGAGATTCCCGCGGGCCAGGAACTGCTCCCACAGGCTCGCCTCGGCGGGATGAGGAGCGGTATCGCCAGGCGCCGGGGATGAACTGCGCTCTGCACGGAGATCCTCGGGCTTCACCGTCAGACCTTCCCTTCCAGGCCCCTCACGGGTTGGCTGCGTTCAGCGCCCATCCCGCGAGCACGAGCATCCTGCGCCTCGGCTTCGCGTTCGGTCCTTCCCGGCGAGCAGCTATCCCGCCGGTAATATGACCTCTGCTGACTTCTCCACGGCGAGCCAGGGCCTCTCGACCCCGGCCGTCCCTTCCCACCCCGGCGAGCACGCCAAGCGTGACCGGGCATCCCGGGACACTCGCGGAGGTCTCCGCGAGTAAGACCAGCAACCTTCATCGCACACCCACCGCGTTTACGGAACGGCCCCTTGATGGCATCGGGCTTCGCCTCGTGGTGCAGACTCGCCCGGACCGCCCCGCCTTCTACGCGCAGCGAGACGAGACCGCGGACGGTCCCGACTCGCCATGTGTTCCTAGGGTCGCGACTTCGCACTCCGGCTTCCTCCCCACCCAGCCTCGCGACTGAGCAGTTGCCATCGGCTTGTGGTTGGTGCCATCAACCTCCACAGGGGACTCGCACCCGCGCGCTGCTGGTCATGTCGCGCGCACACCGCTCTTGCCGCTGCCGCGTCAGGCTAGTCCCGACGTGGAGGGTCCGCGAAACGCGTCTCCTTTGATGCGGCGAAACCCGGAGCTGTCCCGGGCTAGCCTTCGAAGTCAAAATCCCGCGGCGGGCGCTGCTCGAACCAGAGCCTGTCGTGCTCAGGCGTATCCTGAAGAAACTCAGGCGTCTCCTCGAGCACGTCCTCGTCCTCGTTGGCCTCGTGATCTTCGCCCTCGTGATCGAGGCGGTACTCAGCAGTTTCATCCCCCGCGGGGGGCTCGGTGACGGATCCGGCGGCGCGCTCCGGGTGGCTTTCGGCGGCGTGTGGGGGAGGCGTTTCGGTGGGGTGCTCCGGCGCGCCCTCGGCGAGCGGCTCCACGGCGGCTTCCGCACGCCTCGAAGACGGGCGGGAGCGACGCCATCTCAACCGAGGGGCTTCGGTGGGAGGCTGTGCAGTGGCCTCCGCGGAGCCCGGGGACGCTTCGGCGGCGGGATGTGCCGCAGCTTCGGCAGAGCCCGGGGACGCTTCGGCGGCGGGCTGTGCCCCAGCATCGACGGAAGACTCTGCGGCTTCGGCCCGACTCGAGGGGACTTCGGCGGGAGGCTGTGCCACGTCTTCGGCTCCGGGTGGTGCCGGCGGTTCGACGGGGTCCGGAGGATCCTCGGTGGGGGGCTGTACCGCGCCTTCCGCGGCGCTCGCCCTGGATGGCGGTTCCTCCACAGCGAAAGGCTCGTCACAAACTCGCCGCTCGTCCGCGCTCACATCCTCGCTGGCGACCGCGGGCTCAAACGCCGGTTCGGGCGCCAAAGGCGACTCGAAATGCTCACTCGAGCCCGTAGAGGACTCATCCCAGCCCTGCGGCTCGGCTTCGTAATCGAATGCCAGCGATTCCTCTGAGCGTAGGCCGGCGTCAGGCAACTTGCCAGGTTCACGGCGGACGGGGCCCAATGCCTCGCGTTCAGCACGCTGGACCTCGGACGGATCGGCGCCGCGCCGGCGCTTGAGGTCCAGGTGCTCGCGGATCGCGTCGTCCAGCACACCCATCCCGGAAAGCCTACTCGCCACCGAACACATTCGCTATCTGTGCCCCCCAAGCGACTGGTGTTGTTCTTGCCAGGCGCGTGGTCAAGTAAAGCTTCCTGTCGAAGCTCGCGACGATGGGCTCCTCAGCTCCAACCGGGGCGCGAATCCAGAAAGTGCCGGACCTCCTCCTGAGTAGTCGCCAAGGTGCCAGCCGCCAGCCAGACCCGCAGGCAACCGGGGCTACACTGTCCCTATCCGTGCGGCATCAGCCGTCGTTCGGGGCTATAGCTCAGTTTGGGAGAGCGCCTGGATCGCACCCAGGAGGTCGCCGGTTCGAGCCCGGCTAGCTCCA
>JALYUQ010000144.1 GCA_030853685.1 Actinomycetota bacterium
CGGCGGGTCTGTTCGTCGCCGAGGACTTCCTCTTGGCCGGCTTCGACGGCATCGAGGACTAACGACGCGACGTCTGCGGGGTCGTGCTTGGGTCCCTGGACACCGACCGCGTTGCGGGTGTCGATGAACCCGACGTGCACGCTCACGACCAGGGTCCCCTGGGGGCGAAGCTCGATCCTGATTCCGTTGGTAATCGACCACAGCGCGGCCTTGGAGGCGCAGCAGGAGCCGATGCTGGGCCGGTTGAAGAACGAGATGATCGAGCACATGTTGACCAGCGCACCTCCGCCGTTGCGGGCCAGCACCGGCGCGAACGCCTGGCACATCGCGAGCGTCCCGAAGTAGTTGGTCTCCATCTGCGCCCGGGCGTCCTCCAGGGAGCCGGCGCCAATCAGCGGGCTGGGGCGGAGCTCGGCGGCGTTGTTGATCAACAAGGTCAGCTCAGCGCAACCTCGCGCCGCGTCAGCCACCTGTTGGGGTGAGGTGATGTTCAGCCCGATCGGCGTGACATCTGGATCCTCGACCTGCTGGGGGTCCCGCGCGGCCGCGTACACCGTGCGCGCCCCCCGCTCGACCAAGGCGCGGGCGTACGCCTTTCCGAGGCCGCGGTTGGCTCCGGTGACCAGAGCCACCGCTCCGTCAATCTGCATGATCTGGCTCCTTGTTCGGGTGGCGTGGCCGGCGCAGCCACCGGACCAGCACGTCGGTCATCTGGTCGGCCGCCTGCTCGGTGGTGAATCCCGCGTCCAGTAGCGAGCGATGCACGGCGAAGTCGGTCAGCGCGATCACCGTCTGCACCTGAGCCGCAGTCGGCGTTAGGGGCCTCAGAGCGTCGGAGACCAGCGCCTCGACCAGCCCCCGGCGGCGGGTTACGAACTCGCCCAGCACCGGAAATCTGGCCTGCTCACAGCGGGCCAGAGGCAGCGTCGGATGGCGGTCGTAGTACGCAAATAGCTCCCCGATCAGCACGGCCACGCGAGCGGGCAGCGAGCGGGCAGCGCCGAAGATCTCGCAGGTTGGGAAACGGGCCAGCTCCGCGGTGCGGGCGCCGCACGCCCGGATCGCGTCCTCGTAGCGCGGAAAGTGGTGATACAGGGTTCCGATGCCGACGTCCGCCTGCTCGGCGATCTCCTTCATTGTTGTGGCCGCGATCCCCCGATCGCGGTGCAGCGCCAGCGTGGCCTCCACGATCCGCTGACGGGTCTGCGCCGCGCTTTGGGCTCGCTTGCCCATCTGGTAGGAGCGAGGAGTCAATCCCAATTCAATCGATCGAGCACTTGCTCGACTAAAACATACCCGGCACCGTAAGTCAGGCTCATCATCACCATCTGGATGACGATGATCCCGTAGGGAACGGTCGCTGAGTCCTGCGCGATCCAGAAGAACGACGCCCCGAGCAGCACGAGGCCGATGCAGACGATCGCTCGCTGCGGTTCGTAGATAGGCTGCTCGCCGCGCCGCGAGCTCGACAGCTCGCGCCAACCCAGCAACTTGGGAGCGCCTTCGCGCTATCGCCACCAGCGACGAACAGGTGCGCGGACCGTTCGTTCCCGACGCCTGGCTGGCAGCGCTTGCCCTGTCACACGGCTGCAGGCTGGCGACAGCGGACCGTGGGTTCGCGCGCTCCGCAGGCCTCAACTGGTTCTTTCCGGTTCAACCGGCCGCGGATCGCTGAGCACGCCCAGGCGCCGTAGATCGAGGACACGCGCCAGCCCCCGAACACCAGATGGGGGGGACATAGGACAGCGTCCGGGCGCACGTCGTGGGCGATCGAGGGCGGCTCGAGCTCAGGACCAAGGCCCTCAGCGCTGACTCCACCATTTGCGCTGCTCCAGGTCGTGGAACACGAGTACGTTGCGCCCGCACACGGTGACCAGCTCCCAGTAGCGGCGGCGAAGCGGGCGATCGGTCCACCAGCGATCCTCGACCAGCCAAGACTCGCGTACCGCGTCTACTTCACGGCCGTCGACGAACAGCGGGCGGCCGTCACCGGGGTTGGTGCTGACGGTGATACGGCGGGGAACCGAGAGGCGGCGCGGGCGGGTCACGGCAGCTCCTCCACACCTCAGCCCTCGAACGGCGCCAGCACCGCGCGACGCTCGGGGAAGCGTGAGCCTGGATCGACCTCTAGCACCCGTAGGGCGGCATCGGGACCGGCAGCGGCGCGCGCCTGGCGGATCGCCTCTCGCAGGCGCGCGGACCGCGCCGCCACGGGATCCTCTAGCAGCGCGCGCTGATCGCTCGCCGGCGGTCCGTAGCGCTCCACCGCCAACCGGAGCGCTTGCGCCGGAGCGGGCATCAGCATCAGGCGCGGGACCAGCGCGAGACGCATCCGCGTCGGGTCCGCGAGCGCCTCGCGAAAAACAATCTGCTCGCGCCACGTCCCCCCATGCTCTACCAGCACCGCGGAGAGCACGACCGCCCGCAACGTCCGGCTGCGCCGCTCTCGCCTGGCGAGCAGACGATCGATCAACAGTCCCAATCCCCGCTCGAGCTGGATGCCCGATGCGGCCTCGGGCAGCTCGAGCGACTCGCGCAGGAACTCGGCCGCCGGCCGCGGGCGCAATGGTCCGTCGCCCCCGCTGGCCAGCTCGTGGGCGAGCAGCCCAGCCTTCCCGAAGCGATCCGCGAGCGCCGACGCCGGGAGCGCCGCCAGTTCGCCGAGCGTCCTCACTCCCAGTCGCTCGAGCGCCTCGGGCAGATCGGCCAGCGCAGGCCGAGCACGCAGCAGGGCGACCGGCAGCGGCGCGAGGAAGGCGCGCGCCTGCGCGCGGCCTCCTGCGCCCTCCGCGGCGTCTTGGCGCTGCGCGAGGCCCCCAGCGTCAGTGGTGCCCCGGCGCTGCGCGAGGCCGCCAGCGCGAGCGGGCACGATCTCCGGCCGGCGCGCCCGTGCTTGCGTCGCCGCCGCCACCGCCGCGAATTGCGACGGCGCCACCCCGAAGCGAGCCGGCACCCGCAGAGCCCTTCGCGCGGCCGCCAGCACCCCCTCAATCCCTCCGTGCAGCGCTAGCAGCCCGCGCGCGTCGAAGCACGCCAGCCCGGGGCGCTCTGGCTCGAGCATCGCCCCAATCGATTCCAGGCGCACGAGCAGCCGCTCCCAGAAGTCGGCCACGCCGGCCGGATCCGGCGCAATGAGCACCAGCCGCGGACACCGGGCGAGGGCCTCGCCGAGGCGCATCCCGGGATGGACGCCGAATGCCTCCGCGGCGAGCGACACCTCCCCCACCTGCTGAGCTGCACCCTGACCGCCCCGCTTCGCGGGGCCGGCGGCTTCCGGCGCAAGCGCGGTTGGAGCCCGTAGGAGCTCGCTCCGATCGCCGGCGGCGATCGTGAGCTGAAAGCGCGGTAAGAGGACGCAGACGATCATCGACAAACACATGTTCGCATCTGACCCGGATGGAACCCCTTCCGCGTCGCCGCCTTGGCGATCGTCCTTTCGCACTCCCCGCCGCGGAAGCCAACGTTGAACCCGATTGCCGCTTCGCCGCTCGAGCTCCTTTCGCACTTCCCGCTGCTGAAGCCCGCGACTCAATCCCATCTCCGCGTCGCCGCCTTGGCGATAGAGGCAGGCCGGTATATGGTTGCGCCGCGAGATCAACAGATCAACGATCGACGATTGGAGGAGCCGTAATGCAAATGCAGATGCGAGGAATCACGTTGGCAACGGTGATGCTGGCTACCTCGATCGTGCAGGAAGGGCGTTAATCGGTCGGCTTGCAGTAAGCGGTTGGGGGGTCGTGGTGAGGCTCGGCCGGGCTGTTTGGGGTGATTGTGGGCGCGGTCGACGCTGGCGAGCATGGTCGGCG
>JALYUQ010000160.1 GCA_030853685.1 Actinomycetota bacterium
GCGCAGCATGTCGCCGCCTACCGGCTCGCCTTCGAGCGGCTGGCGGCCCCGTTCGGCGACTCCGAGTCCGACGAACGGCTCGCGCGTGACGTCTTGGCCGGGTTGCACTTCGAGCCAGAGGAACGAATGGCCGGCTATCTGCGCGTGCGCACATCGTTCTTTGACCGCGTTGTGGTCAATGCGCTCGACCGCGGAGCCACCCAGGTCGCGGCCATCGGCGCCGGCTATGACGGTCGTGCACTGCGCTATGCCAAGCCGCGTGTCCGCTGGTTCGAGGTCGACCATCCGGTGACCCAGCGCGACAAGCGTCAGCGTTTGCAGCGGCTCGCGATCCCGACACCAGACGTCACATTCGTCGTCGCCGATCTGGTCTCCGACGATGTCACCGCGGCCTTGATCGACGCTGGTTTTGAGCCGGACGCCCCGTCGCTACTGCTCTGCGAAGGGGTCGCGGTCTACCTCGACGCGGCCGTGCTTGCCGGCCTGCTCGCGCAGCTTCGGTCGGTCGCGACCGCGGGCACCCGGCTGGCGATGTCGGGTGGAATCCCTGGCGCTGACCCGGCGCGCCGGGAGAAGTTCGCGGCGCGCGCCGGCCTGAAGGACCCGGTGGCGTTCGCCGACGCCGGCGTCGGGACGCTGTTGACGGCGGCGCGCTGGCGGACGGCCGAGCTTGGCGAGCGGGCACAGCGGGCGGGGATGCTGGTCGGCGTGCCGGTGTGGGAGCCAGGTGCGATGCCGACGATGAGCCGCATCGGAGCCTACCTGGAGCGCACCTTTCATCGCAGCGGAATGGACAGCCTGGCTGAACATCTTGCCACCACTTACGGCATCCGGGTCAACGGCACCCGTAGCCTGGACGTGGAGTCCTGCGCGTCGACCGCGCGGACGGACCGGCTTGGGTGGCCCGGATTTTCCCCACGGCGCGTCCGCTGAACGTCACCCGTGGGGACGCCGAGGTCCTGGCTTACCTCGCCGATGCCGGCTACCCGGCAGAACGAGTCGCCGCATCGGAGCCCGTGTCAGAGCACGACGGCCAGGCGGTGCTTGTCACTCAGTTTGTCGAGGGCAAAGCGCCGCGCAGCACGCAGGCGACCCTCCGGCAACTCGGCGAGATGCTGGGCGCGCTACATACGCTGCCCGACCCGCCGGCGCGATCGGGCTGCGCGTGGCACCACCTCGCGTTCGAGGGGGGCCGGGCGCGGAGATCGCCGCGCTGGGCACCCTACTCGACGCCCGCACCTACGTCCCTGAGGAGCGCCAGGAGGCGCTGGCGGCTCTTCGCGAACAGGTCGCGGCCCTCGATGAGCTGCACCACCTGCCGCTGGCTTTCACCCACCCGGACTTCGTCACCGCCAACGCCCTCGTCCCGCCCGCCGGCGACCCGATGATCATCGACTGGGCCGGTGCCGGGGTCGCGCCGAGGCTCTGGACACTCGCCTTCCTGCTCTGGTCGGCGGGGCTGTCCGGGCCGCGGCACATCGACGCGGCCGTCCAAGGCTACCGGCAGCATGTCTCCCTCGACCCAGCCGAGCTCGACCGGCTGGAGCCGGCCGTCGCGGCTCGGCCGCTGATCTTCGACGCGTGGAGCTATGCGACTGGTCGTCGACCGCTAGCTGACGTTCTCGCCAATCGCGCGCAAGTAAACGCCAAAGCGCGCGAGATCGCAGATCGTGCTTGCGACGCTTTCAAGCGGACAACTTGACCTCGATGTCCACAGTCTGCGGCGCCCGCGACGCGTAGCCCTGCGGGTGCCACTTCAAGTGAAGCGCTGGAATGTGCTTCAGCTACTGGATGGCCCGGCCCGTGCTCAGCGCACAGCGATTAGGTCGACGATGAAGACGAGTGTCTCGTCGGGCCCGATGACGCCGCCAGCGCCGCGTCTGCCATAGGCAAGCAGTGGCGGAATCGTGATCCGGCGTCGCCCACCGGCCTTCATCCCGATCACGCCCTGGTCCCAGCCGGCGATGACTTGGCCCTTGCCGAGGCCAAACTTGAAGGTGCTACCGCGGTCCCACGACGCATCGAACTGCTTGCCCGTCTTCCACGAGACACCAACGTAGTGGACCTCAACGATGCGCCCAGAAACGGCCTCCTCGCCATCGCCGAGGACGATGTCCTCGAGCTCTAGTTGGTAGGACGGCGGCTGGTCTGAGGGAACCTCTACCTCGGGCTTCTCGTTCGTGGCCACGGCAGCACCGTACCGCTTGGCCACCGGGACCGGCGGCTACGTGCGACGCGAATCCTGTCAGCCCCTGTCAGCGGCCCGACCGGATGCTTGCCGTCCGCTGGTGCGCTGAGCAAACGGCAGGAGTCCAAGCGCGTGCGGGAGCCCCCTACAGTTCGCCGGCCAGGTCGGCGACGATCCAGATAAGTGCTCCCGCGCCGAGCAGATGACGGAACCAGTTGACCCCGCCCACCGCCTCCTCCCATGCCCACACGCCGAGGCCCAGGATGAACACCGCACGGCCGACCTCCTGTCGCGTGCCACCGGCAACGGCTGCAAGCCCCCGGCCCGCGAAGGCGAGCAGCAGCGGCGCGTTCGGGAACTGTGCGATCGGAAAGGTGCGCGGCCAGCCGGCCTGGCCGCGCCGCCAAAGCTGGGCAGCGCTCACCACGCTCATGCTCGCAGGCTGTGCGCCAGTCCGGGGTAAGGCCCGGTCAGTCGATGACGCCCGACCGCCGCCGCCCACCGCGCGGGGGGCAGGGGCGCGACTCTCCAGGTCCTCAGGGACCTTCAGAAACCGTGGAAATCAAGCGCAGCTCCTCGCGCTCGCCGACCCGAACGACGTCACCCGCGTATAGCTGGCGCCCGCGCCGTCCGTCTCTCTCTCCGTTCACCAACACCGTCTCAGCCGAGAGGAACGCCTTAGCCTCGGCGCCCCTGTCGATCACCGCCGCAAGCTTCAGTAGCTGGCCAAGCCTGATCATCTGACCTTGAATCGGCACATCGCGCACCATCGCCCAAAGCTATCGACTCACCGACAGCATCACCGCACGATGGAGGGAGCTGCCTGAAGCGTGGATCGGTGCGGCGCCACAATGCGCTCATGCCGGGGATGCCATCCTTTGCCGAGCTGGCCGCGATGCCAGACCCGCCCCTGGATGCCATCGCGCTCGCGCTCGCTGGGGAGCTTGGCGATGTCGACCGGGCCGCGGCGATGGCGCGGCTCGATCGGCTCGGCGCGAAGCTTTCGCATGGCGCGGGGCAGACGAGCGGGACCCCGGAAGCGCTGACGCTCGCCTGCGGAGAGCTCCTGGGCGTTGATCAGGGATTTGCGGGCGCCCGAGAAGACTACGACGATCCCGCGAGCTCCATGCTCGATGCGGTGCTCGCGACGCGTCGTGGGCTGCCGATTCTGCTGTCGGTGGTGTACGTGGAAGTTGCCAGGCGAGCGAATATTCCGCTTGCCGGCGTAGGGTTGCCGGGCCACTTCGTGGTCGGGCACTTCGGCGCCGATCCGCCGCCGCTGCTCGACCCCTTCGCCGGCGGCGGGACCGTCCTGGTAGACGTTGCACGGTTCGGCGCGCTTGTGCGTCCGTGGCGCGTTCACGAGATCGCGCTGCGGATGCTCAACAACCTGGTGTTGGTGTACCAGCGGCGCGGTGACCTTGCCGCCGCCATTCGCGCCGCCAGCATGCGCCTGGCGCTCCCGGCCGAAGGTTCGCTACGCGATGGCCTGCAGGCGGAGCTTCGAGCCATACAAGCGCGGCTCAACTGAACTAAACACTGGCTGGCCGACCGGGCTGCGCGGCTACACGCGCCCGAGTCCGGAGGACCCCGCAGGAGCCCCCGATCTGGCGCTTGGGACAACGGCGTCGAGCACTGCTCAGCTCAGCGCTTTCTCAGCGCCTCTTGGGCTTTTCCCGGGTGGGGTCCCAGGAACACCATTCCGCCGACCGCAGCGGCCGGACCGCGGATCTGGACAGGTGATGACGCCCGTGCGGGGGCTCGCGCTTCCTAGCTGCCTGCGCAACCTATTTGTGCTACGAACAGCACATGGGAATGTCACTCGCCGCCGAAGCCTTCGGTTGGTCAGTCGTTGCTCGGACCTGACCCCGGAGCGGGACCGCCGC
>JALYUQ010000166.1 GCA_030853685.1 Actinomycetota bacterium
CAGCTCGAACGCCTCGGCCATACCGTCGCCCTGCAAGAACCGCCCATCGCAGCCTGAGCGGCAGCGCCGTCCGAACGGCCCTTCACCGGAAGGTGGTCGCGACCCTGAGCGTCATTTTCCTACTAGAAAGCTACAACTCGCGGTGACGTGGTCGTGCTCGTAAGACGAGAAGCAACGCCTGGCATCACAAACCGCACGACGGCGCCAGCATCGCGAGCTCACGGGCTGACAAACCAAGGCTCGTTCTCGCCGCGCCCGAGCGCTCGCGTGGCATGATCTAGGCGCAGGTCACCGACGCCAGGTCGCGGTGGCTCGCCAAACTGCGTCCTTGCCCGTAGCGACAAGCTCGACGATCATTCCCTCCGCCCGAAGGCTTCGCTGCAGCAGCGAACCCATCTCAACCTCATTTTCGACGCAGACACTCTTGCAGTAGCTGTTCGCGCAATGCGCACGGCGTAGGCTGCGCGCGAAGGTGCGGCGAACCCAGCGATGATGCGGATCGGGTCGCGGTGGGATAGTCAGCCGCGCCGTACGCTCGCCAAGCGCACCCGCCGCTCTCCGTCAACAGCCAATAACGCTGCGCAATCGGCCGCCTCATTGATCGCACCAACGCCCTCTCATTGATCGCACCAACGCACTCCCTTCCAACCTGCGTCCGGCCATCGGGCGGGCATCGTGTCTGAGGTGAACGTAATCGGGCCGCTTGCCGGCACGCCCCAGGGCGGCGCATTCGAGCTTCCTACGCCGAAGCCTGGCGCGCGCAGCTCGCTGTCCGCGCGACGGGGCCGGCTCGGACTGGCCGGCCTGCTCGTGACCGGCCTCGTGATCTCCCTTTCCGCGGCGCAGACCGGCTTGCTGCTGCCGGAGTCCGCGCGACCCGTGCCGAGCTGGCTCGCGGGCCCGTTCACCGCCACCGGGCTCGACCTCGGACTCGGGGGTCTGATCGCGGTCCTCGCGCTGATGTTCGTCTCCTACGCGGTGGCGACCCGGGCCGCCGACCAGCTCTCGGGGCGGGCGGTGCTGCTGAGCATCGCTGCCCTGCACGCGCTGGTGCTGTTGGCGCCGCCGCTGCTCTCAACCGACATCTTCAGCTACGGGGCATATGGCCGCATGGGCACGCTGTACGGCGCCAACCCCTACCTGCACGGGCCCAGCGCGATCGCGCTCGATCCTCTCTATCCGTTGATCGGCACGCAATGGAAAAGCACCCCGTCGGCCTACGGTCCACTGTTCACCGCGCTCAGCTATCTGCTCGCCCCCCTGGACGCCGCGGCGAACGTGCTCGCGTACAAGGCGATCGCCGCGATGTCGAGCCTCGTGATCGTCGTCGTAGTCTGGAAGGCGGCGCGTCTGCGCGGTCTCGACCAGGTCAAGGCCGTCGCGCTCGTGGGCCTGAACCCGGTGATTATCGTGTACGGAGTCGGGGGCGGGCACAACGATCTGCTGATGCTCGCCCTCCTGGTCACCGGCGTGTACGTGCTGCTCCAGCGGCGGGAGCGCACCAGCGGAGCGTTGATCGTTGCCGCCACAGCAGTCAAGCTGACCGCCGGGCTACTGCTGCCGTTCGCGCTTGCCGGCAGCGGGGGCCGTCGAGATGGCGCTCGCCGCCCTCGCGACCTCCTCACGGGGGCGGTCCTCGCTGCCGCGCCGATTGCCGCCCTCAGCATTGCGCTATTCGGCACCGGTCCCCTGCACCTCTTGGGCACCCTGCAGACGATTCAGAACCACGGCGGCTCGCAGAGCGTTGTGGGATTCATCTCGACCGGACTCGGACTGGGGAAACTCGGCTATGCGGCCCAACTCGTGCTCGCCGCGGGGTTCGTGGTCAGCGTCCTGTGGTTACTGCGGCGTGTCTGGATCGGCAAGCTCGATTGGATCACCGGAGCCGGCTGGGCGATGGTCGCGCTGCTGATCACGGCCGGCTTGCTGGTTCCCTGGTACATGGCCTGGCTCGTGGCGCTCGCGGCGCTCAGCCCCGACCGCCGCCTGCGGCTAGCCGCACTCGCGATGACGGCGCTGGGGCTTACATCCTTGTGAGGTCTCCAATCGCCGCGAAGCCGCGGGGAAAGCAACGGCGCCCAAGGTAGAAGATCGCGATTTGGCCCGAGGCTCCTACCTACCTACTCCTACGCAAGCTTTCCGTATGCGCCGGGATCCCACGCGAGCAGCGCGAGCAGTTGCACCATGGCGCTCTGGTCGAGCAGCGTCACGCCGCCGCTCGAGAAGTGAAAGCGGTCGCACCGGTCGCGCCGCTGCGACCAGGCGCCGTCAGCGTAGGCGCGCATCGCCTCGATGATCTCGGTGCGCAGTCCGGCATCGCCCGTCGCCGCGTGGAGCAACAGCAGGTTGCGGAAGAAGATTGCATTGAACGCCGGCGGCTGCGTCTCGTAGACGCCGTCGCCAAAGTGTCTGAGAGCCTTGCGCGCGATCGCCTCGGCGCGGGCGAGGTATGCGGTGTGCGCGCGCGCCTCGCGGCGGTGCAGCAGCACGTTCGCGCCGAGCATGCTGCCCTGGTTGTAGCTCCAGAGCGTCTCGTCGAGCGTGTCGTCGTCGCGCAGCTTGTCCCAAAAGAGCCCGGTGGCCGGGGAGTCACTGGCGAGGCTTGCGTCGAGCGTCGCGTTGACCCACCCGTACATCTCCTCGGCGCCGATCGATCCCTGCGCGCCAACGGGGACACCGGTCAGCTCGGCGAGGTGCAACCCGAGCTCGGCGTTTGGCGCATTCGAGACGGTGTTGCGGTGGTGGTTCCTCGCTCCCGCTCCACGGCCCTGCTCGACCCAGAAGACGCCGCCCGTGCTCGGCACGTCCGGCCGCCGATCCCAGCCAGCGACGGCGAAGCGAAACAGGTCCGCGGCCCTGTCGAGGTGACCCGCGCCGGGACGCAGGCGCTCGAGCTGGACGAGGGCGAGACCGACCCACGCGTTGTCGTCGTAGTAGCGATCCCCGCCGGATCGCGTCCCGAGCACGTCCGACGAGTACGCTGGCGCATCGCCGGCCGGGTCCCAGTAGCGCTCGAGCGCCTGTAGGCAGTCCGCGATCGCGGCGTCGGCGTCAAAGCGCTCGCCGAGATCCTCCCGGACGCCGGCGAGGTCGAGCGTCGCGACAAGAGCGCGCGCGAACGGCCACAGGTGCGCTGCGGCCCCCGGCCGGCGCGGCAGCCCGTCGCGACGATAGAGCCCCTCGCTCGTACGAAAATGGCTCTGCATCGCTGCGTGCGCCCGCGCGGCCCGCGCCGCATAAACGGCCGGCGCATGTCCGGACGGATCGCGCTCGGCCCGGCGTCTGCGGATCAGCCAGCTCAGCGGCCCGCTTCCGGCGTCCTGAGGCCGCAGAGCGCTCACGCGTCGGTCAGGCGCCTGAGCAGGATGACCGCTTGGGTCAGTACCTCGTGCTCCCGCGGCGATAGGTTTTCGACGATCGCCTGCGCCAGCCACCCCTCACGACGGCGGCGGTCCACTTCCAAGGTCTCGCGCCCGGAGCTTGTGAGCTCGATCAGGGATCGACGGCCATCGGCGGGATCGGGCCGCCTGGCGACCAGACCGAGCGCCTCGAGATCGCACACGGTTTGTGCCATCGATTGAGGGCGCACGCGCTCGGCCACGGCGAGTGCGCCGATTGCGCTCGTTCCTTCGCGATCGAGGCGGCCGAGCACAGCACCTTGCGAGATCGAGAAGCGATGCTCAGCGCGCAAGCGCCGCAGAAGCTGTCCGAGCACGATCCGGAGCTCGCTTGCGAGCAGGCTGGTGTCCACGGCCGCAGTCACAGCCAGCAAAGTATACGAAGATACAAGACAGGTAAACTGTTTAGCCTTCCTGTATAACTGCGCGAGTGCAAGCGAGCAGCGGGGCGCCAGCGACGGCAGGAGAGCGGCCAGCAACGCAAGGAGGACCTCCCGCTCGGGAGCGCTACAAGTGGATAGCGCTTTCGAACACGACGCTCGCTGTGCTGCTCGCGACCCTCGACGGATCGATCACTCTGATCGCGATGCCGGACATATTCCGCGGTATCCACCTCGACCCGCTAATTCCCCAAAATAGCTTCTACCTGCTATGGATGATCCTCGGGTTCCTGGTCGTCTCCAGCGTGCTGGTCGTCAGCCTCGGGAGGCTCGGAGACATGTTCGGGCGCGTCAGGATGTACAACCTCGGCTTCGTCATCTACACGGCCGCCTCGTTGATACTGACGATCGACTGGATGACAGGGCGCCCGGGCGCGAGCTTCCTGATCGTATTTCGTGTCGTGCAGGGCATTGGCGCTGCGTTCTTGCTCGCCAACGCGACGGCGATCGTCACCGACGCCTTCCCGGCCAATCAGCGCGGGATGGCGCTCGGGATCAACAACATCGTCGGCGTGACCGGCACGTTCGTCGGCCTCGTACTGGGCGGATTGCTTGCGCCGGTCAACTGGCGAATGGTCTTCCTGATCTCCGTGCCCGTCGGATTGTTCGGAACGATTTGGGCTTACCTCAAGCTCGAGGAGCGCTCCACGCCACGGCGAGCGCCGGTCGACTGGGCGGGGAACGTCACGTTCGCCCTCGGACTGATCCTGATCATGGTGTCCGTGACCTATGGCATCCGCCCGTACGGGCATTCGGCGACCGCCTGGGCGAGCCCGCGCGTGATCGCGCTGCTCGCCTGCGGTACGGCTTCGCTGATTGCGTTTGTGCTGATCGAGTGGCGGGTCGCCAATCCGATGTTTCGCCTGCCGCTGTTCCGGATCCGCGCGTTCACCTTCGGTACGCTCTCGACCTTTCTCGCGGCCGTCGCGCGTGGGGGCCTGATGTTCATCCTGATCATCTGGCTCCAGGGGATCTGGCTACCCCAGCACGGCTACGACTTCAACAAGGCGCCGCTGTGGGCGGGCATCTTCATGCTGCCGCTGATCTTCGGCATGCTGGTCGCCGGACCGGCATCGGGATACCTGTCGGATCGCTTCGGCGCGCGCTTCTTTACGACGGGCGGGATGATCGGCGCGGCACTCAGCTTCGTCCTGCTGGACTTGCTCCCAACCGATTTTCCATATCCGCTGTTCGCGCTGATCTTGTTCCTGAACGGCGTATCGATGGGCATGTTCTCCTCGCCGAACCGAGCAGCGGTGATGAACAGCCTGCCGGCGGCTGACCGCGGCGCAGGCGGCGGCATGAACCAGACCTTCCAGAACTCCGCGCAGGTGTTGTCGGTCGGAGTCTTCTTCACGCTGATGGTCCTCGGTCTCGCCACGAAGCTGCCGCAGGCGATGGCGGCCGGCCTCGAGGCGCACGGTGTCGCAGCTTCGGCCGCCATGCACGTCTCACACCTGCCCCCGGTCTCGATCCTGTTCGCCGCGTTCCTCGGCTACAACCCGATCCAGCACCTCGTTGGACCGGCAGTCTTGAGCCACGTGAGCGCGCACAACCAAGCGCTGTTGACCGGTCGCTCACTCTTCCCGCACCTCATCTCCGCACCGTTCCGCTCGGGCCTGCACGAAGCGTTCGCCTTCGCGATCGTCGCGTGCTTGATCGCCGCCGCCGCGTCGCTCATGCGCGGGGGCATGTACCACGCAGATGACACTCGCGCGCAGGAGACAGGTGGCGGGTTGCGACCGAACCGCGCGCTCGGAAGCTAGGACTGGGATGAGTCCATCGACGATGAAGAGCACACGAGGTCGATCGGCGGTGAGGAGCACTCTTGCGTGAACCACGAGAGGAGCACCATGCATGTGAAGTGGTACGGCCAGTCGGCCTTTTGCCTCAGTTCGCCGGAGGCATCAGTCGCGATCGATCCGTTCGGCGATATGTCGGGACTCGCAAGCCGCGGGCTACAGTTCGACTACCCACCGATCGAAGGCATGCGGGCGACCCTCGTGCTCGTGACTCACGAGCACGACGACCACAACGGAGTCGAGGTCGTCGGCGGCGATCCGGTACGCCATTAGAGAGCGTCGGGCGTGGTCCCGGTGGCGCCGTGACCACGCCGCCTGCCAGCACTGCATGGGATGTCTTGACAACGGATGATTGGGTAGCTAACCTTTCGGTATCAAAGGATTTTCTTCGATGGTCGCCGACGACACTCTCCCTAGGAAATCGCCACGCATAGAGCCGGAGGTGATGCGAGTCGCGGCCGTCGTGATCCTGGGGGCGATCATGTCGGTGCTCGACACGACGATCGTAAACGTCGCGCTCAACGACCTCTCGCATGATCTGCACTCCTCGCTGGACAGCATCCAGTGGGTCATCACCGGTTACCTGCTGTCGCTCGCCGCGGTGATCCCGGTCACCGGCTGGGCGGTAAGGCGCTTCAGCGCACGCCGTCTGTACCTGATCGCACTTGTCGTATTCACCGTCGGCTCAGCCTTGTGCGCGCTGGCCAGCACCAGCGGCGAGCTGATCGCGTTCCGCGTGCTGCAGGGCATCGGCGGCGGCATGCTCACCCCGATCGGCCAGATGATCCTCGTCAAGGCCGCCGGCCCGCGCAACCTGGCTAAGGTGATGAGCTTCATCGGCGTGCCGATCGTGCTCGCACCGGTCTTTGGCCCCACGCTCGGAGGATTGCTGCTGCAGGGCGCCGGCTGGCAGTGGATCTTCCTGATCAACGTACCGGTTGGGATCGTGGCTCTCACGCTCGCGCTGCGCCTGCTGCCGCACAACGAGAGCGGCAGCACGCAGGCCGGGCGCCTGGACGTGGTGGGGCTCGTGCTAGCCGCCGCGGGCACCGTGGGCATCACGTATGGCCTGTCCAAGAGCGAGTCGGCCGGCAGCCTGACCGCCTCCTCGGTGCTGATACCGGTGCTCGCCGGGCTTGTGCTCGTGGGGCTCTTCGTGCTGCACGCGCGGCGCACCGAGCATCCGCTGCTCGACCTCACGCTGTTCTCCAACCGTGCCTTCGGTGCCGCTTCGCTGGTCACCTTCTGCCTCGGCGCGGCGCTGTTCGGCGCCATGATATTGCTGCCGCTGTACTTTCAGGTCGTGCGCGGAGAGGACGCGATCCACACGGGGCTGCTGCTGATCCCGCAGGGCATCGGCGGCGGCCTGGGCATGGTCCTGTCGGGGCGCGCCACCGAGCGATTCGGCGCTGGCCGCACCTCGCTGATCGGTGGCGTGATCCTTGCTCTGGCCACGGTCCCATTCATCCTGATCGGCGCGTCGACTCCGTTTGCCGTGATCTGCGCGGCGATGGTCGTGCGCGGGATGGGCGTCGGCCTGTCGATCATGCCGGCGATGACGGCGGCCTTCTCGGTGCTCACGCGCGAGCAGGTCAACGACGCCACCCCCCAACTCACAGTTCTGCAGCGGGTCGGCGGCTCGCTCGGCACGGCGATCATCGTGGTCGTGCTCCAGGGACATCTCACGCACGCCGCGCACAGCCACGCCGCACTCGCCGCCAGCTTCGCCCACACATACTGGTGGGTGATGGCGGTGACCCTCGTCGCGCTGGCGCCCACAGTTCTGCTGATGCGCATCGAACGCCGCGCGAAGACCAAGAGCGCGGCCCTGTTGCCCGACGGCGCCCCACTGCTGGAAGCCGCGTGAGCGCAGGCGCCGAGCAGACGCGTGCGGGTGCCGGGAGCGTGAGTGCGGGCGCCGAGAGCGTGAGTGCGGGTGCCGAGGCGGATGCCAATCGCCGGCCGACGATCGAGGGTCTTCGCCGGGCGGTCGGCCACGCGTTCGGTGCCGAGCGGCGCCTGCGCAGCCGCGACCACAGCCGCGCGGGTGAGCTCACCAACGCCCAGCTGCGCGCCCTGGCCACGCTCGGTGCCGGGCAGGAGATGACGGCGGGCCAGCTTGCCCGCAGCGCCGACCTCAACCCAGCCAGCATCACCGCGATGCTCGATCAGCTCGAAGCGGCCGACATCGTCCAACGACATCGCGGCACCGATGACCGGCGCATATGCAACGTCTCGCTCACGCCGCAGGGGTGGCAACTGCTCGAGCGCAACCTCGCCCGCTGGCATTCGCTATGGGACGAGCACTTAACCGGCTTCTCCGACCGCGACCTCGAGGCCGCGGCTCGCGTCATCAACCAGATCGCAGAGATCTACGACACCGTCTGCACGCAGCTCGACGCCGTCCAGCCGAAGGAGAAGCGATAAAATCGCCTCTACCCCGCCTCCAGCGGCGCCAGGGTCAGCCCCGCCTCGTCGAGCTGCTGCCAGTAGATCTCAGCATCCTCGCGAGGGCCGCTCCAGACCATCGCAGCACCCGTGTTGTGGATGCGGTCTGCAAATTTGTACCCCTCGGCGAGCGAGACGCCGGGGATGAAGCGCGCAAGCGCCTCCGCGACGCTGTCGAACGTGTTGTGATTGTCGTTGAGCACAACGACCCGCCACAGCCCACCCACGCCACTACCGGGCCCGCCCAGACGAGGGCGTTCGATGGTTTGAGAGGACAGCGACATCGACCTCACGATACCGCGGCGCCGCGGGAGGGCGGGCTCTCGGCATCGCGCTCCGGCGTCCCCTCCGCGCCCCGGTCCGGGGCGCCGGCCTTGTGCCAGTACCGCTTCAGTCCTGCGTAGATTTGCTCAACGGGCGCAGCCTGCGCGTAGGTGGCCGCTACCACGGGACCGTCAGAACCCGCCCCTCGTTCGATCTCTTCGCGAATGCCCAGTACGAAGGACGACAGGTCGTGGGTGCGCGCCAGCTCAGCCCAGGCGTCGAGTCGCTGCCCGACCTCGTCGAGCTGTGCCTGCACGTCTTCGCTCGAGCCGAAGTGGGTTATCGCCAGCCGCTCTGGCAACCATGCGGACACGCACTGCAACGAGCTGTGCCACGCCTCCAGATCGATGTCCGGGGGCGGAGTCGGAGGGATCGTAAGAGTCGATGGGGTGATCCGGACGCCGGCCACATCTCCCACGAACGCGGTGCCCTCGTGCAGGTACGAGACGTGGTGGGAGGCGTGTCCAGGCGTGTAGGCGACCTCGAAGCCGCCTTCGATCCTCTCCCCTCCGCGCAGGATGCGCAGCTGGGAGTCGGGCACCGGCAGCACCTCGCCCCACAGACGATCCATGTCCTCTCCGTATAGCCGGCCGGCGCTCTGGAGCAGCCGTGAGGGGTCCGCGAGGTGCGGGGCGCCGCGCTCATGGACGTAGACCTCGAGCTCGGGCCAGCGCGCCGCGAGCGAACCGGCCGCACCGGCATGGTCGAGATGGATGTGGGTCAGCAGCAGCGCGCGCGGGCGCTGCCCGCCAAGAGCCCGCAGCAGCGTCGGCAGGCATGAGCTGGGTCCGGGATCGACGAGCACCTCGCCGACCTGCCAGCAGCCGATCACGCGCTCGCGACCGAGGTGCATGAGGTCGATCAGGCGCATGACCATTGACCCTAGCGCGGTGACACTCGGCACGGAGTGCATTCGTCATTCCCGGGGGGACAGCGTGCGTTTCTCTCCGCAGAGCATCGTCTGTCGCTGTCGCTGGTAGGTCGCCTGGTGAGTCAAGCAGAGCTGCACTCGGTGGCGTCGTCTGTCCACCCCGACAAACCCGAAGGGTGAAATCGTTTTGGACGCCCGAGATCTTCCGCGAGTGCTCGAGGTCTGGCGAGGCTGATCGCCTAAGTGGTCTGGCTCGCAAGTTCGCCAACGTATTCGAGAGCTCGCTTCTCGGGCGAAGGCGGGCGCGTCCTCGATCCTCGCGAGCACGCACGTAGGGCACGCTCACCGGCGCGCAGATCCTGCGACCAGCGTCTGAGAGTTGCGCGCGGGCACGATGTGCCGCCTGGTTGGGTCTGCCCGCAATGCACCGGTCGCGATGTTCTGAAACAGGCGCGCGCATGGCTGATCGACGATCCGCCGCTCACGGCCGCCGCGGAGCGAGGGGTGCGGAGCGCGGGACGGTGTTGTCGAGCCAGGTGACCGTGCGCTGGCCGAGCGCGAGGCCCGAGAGCGCATGCGGCGCCGCGTACTCCAGCACGTGCGCGCCGGAGCGGTCGAACAGGCCGATCTGATCCTGGGTCGCGCCTGGGGTCTCGCCCGGGATCGGGACGACGGTGGCGATCCACGCCACGTCCCCCGCTCCGTCGACGGTCAGCGCCGTGATGTCCGCGCCGACGGCGACGTAGCCGGGTGTGTCCAGGTACGGGAAAGCAGTCACCGACCTCGCCGCAGCCCCGGTCCTCGTGTTCTCGACCTCGATTTCGTCGCAGCCGGACGGCGGGCCCTCGTGGTCGCCGCTGGCGGAGGTGATCACGAACGTCATCCAGCTTCCGCTGACGTGGACCGAGGAGAACCCGTCGAGCGGGGTGTAGGCGCCGTCGCGGGCCGAGATCCACACCGTCCGCGGCCCGTCGCTCCCGCCGGCGCACACGTCCCACACCTGGTTGGTCTCGAACCCCGGCGAGGCGGTGCGGGTCGCAACCACGGTCGAGCCGTCGCGCGCCACCACACGCGCACCGCTGTTGAACGTGCACGGCCGCGCTTGGCGCTTGACCAGCGGCTGCCAGTCGAGCTGCGTCGCGGTGACGCCGGGCACGAGCCGGGGGCGCCCGCCGGCGACCCCCACGATCAGCACTCGACCGGGACCAGCGGCCGATCCGCGGACGAACGCGACCGAGCGCCCGTCAGGCGAGAACGCCGGATCGGCGCCGTCACGAACGAGCAGGCGCAGACCGCGGCCGCCGGCCCCGATCAGGTAGACGTCGCCGGCGCGCACGAACGCCAGCGATCTACCGTCCGGCGCCCACGCCGGCTGGACTCCACCGCCGTGAGTCAGCCGACGTGCCGGTGATCCGGGCTGGTGGATGTACACGTCGCGGTGCCGGCGACCGGTCAGGCTTGAATAGGCGAGCGTCTCACGAGAGGACTCGGCGAAGTCGGTCACCGAGGACCCGGGCGGCCCCCGGTAGGGCTCCTGCAACCCGTCGTCGCCGGACAAACCTAGAACGCCGGGTCCCGCCAGCGCCGCGACTACCCCGAGCAGCTCCCGGCCGTCCGGCCGCCATGCGGGCCGGATCGCCGTGCTCAGGCTCGCGGACCCGTCGCTGCGGGCCTGGCAGTCGAGGCACGAGCCGTCCGCGTACACGACAACGGTTGCCGCCTCCTTCGGGGAATGAAACGCTACACGTGTCCCGTCCGGGGACCACGTGGGCACCGTGGCGGTGGCACACGCGGCCACGAGCGGGCAGAGCATCCGCCGCCCGCTGCCGTTCGGCTCCACCACCTGCAGCCCGTGACACCCCGGTGCGGGCGACGCACAGCCGGCCGCCAGCACTAGCTGCCCGTTACCGCCGGGAAACGCCGCCGACGCGCTCGCGGGCCACAGCAGCACAGCGACGAGCAGCGCCGCGAGCACGACGACCGCACCCGTACTCCCACGTGATTCACGATCGTGGATGGCACCAAGGATGCGCTGACGGGGGCTGATTTGCAAACGCTGACCCTTGCTCGTCGCTGGCCGGTTGCGCCTCAGTGATTGGGGAGCGTCGCCGTCAGGAGCTCGCCGCCGGAGATGACGTAGAGAGTGCTGTCGCTCTGAGCCCAGCCGCCGGAATAGTCGGCGTACTTAGACACAGATGGCGGGATCGGAATCTCGACGCGACGCCTGCTCGCAAGGAACAGACCGCTCAGGTAGGGAACGTTCGCGCCCGTGCTCCACAGCACCAGCTGCGAACTGGAGGTCAAGTAGCCGAAGCTGTACCCGCGCGCGATCAGCTCGCGCCGACGTGACCCGCAACGTTCGAGATAAGCGAACGGGACGATCGCGTGATGCCGGTTGAGGGTCGCGCCGAGCGCGAGCGTGTAGCTGCCGGCCCGGCGCAGCGACCCAAATGTCCGCACATAGCCGTAGGGCTCCTGCCAGTCGAACGGAACCGACAGCGGCCGGCAGACCGGCTGGGCGAGCCTTGGCGCATTCAGGTCGGCAACCGTGTGGCGGGTAGTGGGGTCCGCGAGAACCCGACCTGTCGCGATGTTCTGGAAATTGCTGTAGCTCGGGCCGTGGTAGTAGGCCCCGCTGAACATGATCCAGTCCCTGCCGACGTCGTCGAGCGTTGGAAGCGCTCTGCGGCTGGCGACGATCGCCGTCCAGCTCCGAGCGGCGACGTCGAACACGAGAACCTGCACCTCTCCGCCATTCGGGCCCGAGGCGACGTAGCACTGCGTCGCAAGCCCGCGATCGCTCAGCACCGTCGACGGGCAGTACTCGCCGGCGGGATTCGGAACCACGATGCGAGCGCCCGTCCGCTCGTCGATCAGCGTGCCCAGGGAGGTCAGCGTGCCCAGGGCGAAGGTCTGATCCGCCTGCTCGACGAATGCGTACCGGCCATCGGCAGCGACTCGGGCGGCCGCGCCCCCATCCTGCCAGTGAAGCCGCAGCACTGGCGGCGAGGACCGCGCGCGCCGCGACCGCGGCGACGCCGCCGCCGGCACGCACGCTCCGGCGATCACGACCACCAGGGCGATCCCGACGCTGATGTGACTCCGCATTTCGCCTGCTCGCAACGCGCTCACCTGCCCCGCAACCTCGGAGGGACGATCATAGCCGCGCGACCGGCTATAGCCGCGCGACCGGCCCCGATGGGCCGGCGTAGGCTGGGGCAGGATCCTTGGACCCGGGCCACGCGGGGTGGTGCTGTTGCGAACCGCGAGTCCACAACGCCTCGAGAATGTGCGTGCGCACCAAGTCTGAGAGTGCCTCCTGCAGGGCAGCGCGCTGCTCGGGCCGTGGAGGGTAGTCAGCCATCAGCGTGACTATCTGTGCTCTTCGAGCTTGCCTTGTAGGGTCAGGGGCGTGGGCTGGAAGCGCCCTGGTCGCCGAAGCTGAGCGTAGCACGCTGCCTGCCCGCGGCCGCTGGCGGGTAACGCGGTAGTTGCCAAGCAGGCCGGGCGCGTTTCCGGCTGTCAACGGCGGAAGCTGGTCGACTTCCCAGTAGAGCTATGCCGCTCAGCCCAGGCGACAGCAGCACTGACCGGCCGGTCCGCAAAGGCGGGAACCTTGGCGGCGGGCAGCTAGCCGGTAGGGACTCCCGGACTGGCCGCGACGCAGCGCGGTGGCTGGGCTCGAAGCGTGGTGACAGCGTCCTTGCGCACCCGTCGGCCCGCCCGCGGGGACTGCTGTGCGATCGTGGGCAGGCAGAGCAGCAAGCCCGCGTAACTGCATCCCGGGTGTAGCAATCGCTTCGAGGCTGTCGACGAGAACGCCTCCGGGGTAATGAAGTTCGATCACGACAGCCTGGGCCGTCCCGGTCACTCCTCCGCAACGTGGAACTCGAAGCTCACGGTCTGCATCAGGTTGGTGCCTATGCCGTCGACGTCCTTGCTCACGCGGTAGCGGCCCGGCGGCGCGTCCTCGGGAAGCGTCGCGGCATCCCTCCAGCGTCCGCCGGGCTCGAGGTACAGGCCAATACAGTTCCACGCCTCCTCGACGTTGCAGCAGGTCCACTTGCCGCTTTCCTCACGCTCCAAACGGTACTCGACGCCGAAGAACAGGTCGGTAGGGCCCGTGTTGAGCTTGTCACCTGGGCGGCCTCGCTTCCTGGCGGGTACGAGCTCCGCCTCTAGAACCTGGGCGGGAACCGTGATATACGCGCGCCTCTCCGCAGAGAAGGCATCCTGGCTCACGCTGGTCCTGATCCGATACCAGGCCGGTGCTGCGGCCGGTGGATGAGCGTCGCGCTCCAACAGCTCGGTGGGCTCGTTCGAGACGCTCGTGCGCAGCGAGCGCTGCTGGACGATCGATGTCGGTTGGCCGAGCGCGTCGACCTCAGCCACCTCGATGCGAAACTCGAACTCCCCCGGAATCGGCTTGTCAACCGCGTTGGCATGGACGCCGATCCACGCCCCCGGCGACTCCACGCCCCAGGAAGACGAGACGATCATCTGCCGACCCTCGATCCACAACGACGGATCGTCGGCGGCGGGCAATCGCGAGTCGGCGAGGCGACCTTCGAGCGTCACGACAGGATCAGACTATCCGGGAGAGCATGTCATCGACGCTGGCGAGCATCCGATGCGACGCTCGCGATCTTGTGCTATGAAGAGGTAGGCGCTTGGATGGGACGCGTCCGAGCGGGTCGCGCCGGCTCGTGGTCACCGTGGAGTACGTCGGGGTCCAAATCGAATCCGTTGGGCCAGACGATCGTCCTCAGCTCCGGGTCGACACGAACGCGCCGGAAGAACTCGAGGTCGCGCAGCGGCTCGCCCATC
>JALYUQ010000179.1 GCA_030853685.1 Actinomycetota bacterium
ACGATTCCCGGGCCCTGTGGCTCGCGCTCCTGCTCGGCCACCGCGCCGCGCTCCTGCTCACTGCTCATACCAGAATCCTCCATACCAGCCTCCAAGCTCTGGCCCGGGTACCAGCGCCCGGGAGTACTTCCAGCTTACGCCCACCTGTGGCGCGCGGATCAACGATTCCGTCCGCAAAGGCCGTGGCTAACGCAACGTAAACATGCTGCTTGCCCGTGACGTGCCGACGTCGGTGGCGGGCCGTAATTCCCTCCGCGGGGTGGGATATATTCGTGTCAAGTGCCTACCCGACTGCAAATTGAGCTCGCCGGCGTCCTTGCGCTCAGGATCATTTACGGCACCTGGCTCGTGGCGGAGCCTGCGCATTTGACCAGGCGCTGGCTCGGGCCGCTCAGCGAGCCGACCGCCGTTGCGCTGCGCGCCCTCGGGGCGCGCGAGGCGGTGTTGCACACGATGGCGCTCGCGAGCGCCTTGCGGGGCCGCTCCGTGCGCCCGTTCCTGGTTGCCAGCGCGGCCGGGGACCTGGTCGACATCGCCGCCACGATCATGGCGCGGCGCGGCCTGCCAGCACGCTCCGCCGCCGCGACGGTAGTGGTCGCGGGCGCCAGCGCGGCGGAGAGCATCAACCTCGCTGTGCGCAACCGCTGACCGATCGCCCGATGGCCCTCGCCTATGACCGGGCCGGCACCGGGCCCACGCTGGTCCTGCTGCACTCGCTCGGCGCCGACCGCCACGTGTGGGAGCCCGTGAGCGCCGCGCTTACCGCGCAGCGCGATGTGATCGCGCTCGATCTGCCTGGCTTCGGCGCCTCGCCCGCGCTCCGAAGCGGGCCGGCGACCCCCGCGGCGCTTGCGAGCGCGGTTGAGGACTTGCTCGAGGACCTCGGGCTCGCTGCTGGCGCTCACGTCGCGGGCAACTCCCTCGGCGGCTGGGTGGCGCTGGAGCTGGCGGCCGCCGGCCGGGCGCGTTCGGTGACCGCCCTGGCGCCGGCCGGGCTGTGGCCCGAGCCGCTGATGCCCAAGCGGGGAACAGCGCGCAAGCTCGCGCGAGCCGCGCTACCGGTGCTCCCGCTGCTGATGCGCAGCGGCGCTGCGCGGCGCGCAGTGCTCGCCGGGACCGTCGCAGATGGGGCGCGCGTCCCGCCACAGGCCGCGCTCGCACTCGTGCGCGGCTACGCGACAGCCCCGGGCTTCGATGAGGTCAACGCGGCGATGCGCAGCGGCCGCTTCACGGGGCTCGATAAGATTCACGTCCCCGTGACGCTGGTGTGGGGCCAACGCGACCGGCTCGTTGCGCCGCCGGCGCAACTGCCGCGAGCGGTGCGCAGCGTCAGACTGCCCGGCGCCGGCCACGTGCCGATGTGGGACGCCCCTGATCGGGTCGCGTCGCTGCTGCTGGAGGGCAGCAGCCGCTGAGCGGAACCCTGTACCCTCCGCTGCATGATTAGGCCTTTCAAGCGCACGGTCGCCCTGATTGCCGTCGTGGCGATGCTTGCCGTGGCGGCGCTCGCGAGCGCAGGATGCGGCTCGACGGGCCACTTCGTCGGAGGCGTCGCCGCGCACCACGTCGTCAACCACTTCGCCCGCACGCCGACGGCGCGGCGCCGAGTCAACAAGGTGTTCTGCCTGTACCACGGGCACCGCCTGCTGGTCGACCTGCGAACCCACCACGTGATCGGCGCGGGACTGAACGCGGTCGAGGCGTATCGCGTCTGCAGGGCGGGGTTCGGTCACCACCACGGCTGAGGGAAGGCCGGGAGCCCGGTTTGGCCCAGCGCGCCGGTGACCGCAACGCGGCGGTTGCCGGTCAGGCGTCGGTGGCGATCATGACGTCGGAGGCCTTGATCACGGCTATGACCTCGGTCCCTTCGCCGATACCGAGCTCATCGACAGCCTCGACGGTGATCGAGGCCACCACCCGCTGGCCGCCGACGTCGAGCTCGACGTTGGCGATCGACGCCCCGCGCGAGACGTTGATCACCGTGGCGTGGAGTTGGTTTCGGGCGCTGATGCGCATCTCGCGGGGGCTCCTTTTCGTGCGTCGCTGCGGAGCGGGCGACTCTACCGGGGGTCGGTGGATCGATGCCCGCACACAGGCGGGCATCGCCGGTCGGCGCTGTATCGTAGGCGCCATCGGACGCGAGACTCGGCTTGTTGAGGGGGGTCCCGCGTGAGTGGTCGTTCTCCCGCGGAGATCTGGGAGGACGTCCTCGAGGAGGGCGAGCGCCGGCTTGGCCGAGGCTCCGGAGCGCTGGTGGCGACTGGCCTGCTGGGCGGCGTCGACGTCATGTTCGGCGTCCTCGCCCTCGTGGTGAGCACCGCGGCGCTCTCTACCGTGATGCCCGCGCAGACCGCGCACGTGCTCGGATCGCTCACCTTCGGCCTCGCCCTGGTGTTCCTCACGATCGGGCGCTCAGAGCTCTTCACAGAGAACTTCCTGATCCCCGTCAGCAGCGTCTACGCAGGGCGCAACACAATCTGGGCGCTCCTGCGGTTGTGGTCGATCACGCTTGCGGCCAATCTGGTCGGGCTGTTGCTGATGGCCTTGGTCTTCTCGCCACATGGGGTGCTGGAGCCCGCGACGCTCAAGGCGGCAGGAAAGGTAGGCGAGGCCTACACCTCGCGCGGCGTGGTGGCGGCGCTGCTCAGCGCGGTCGCGGCCGGCGCTCTGATGACGCTCTTCACGTGGTTCGCATCGGCCGCCGAGAGCGATGTGACGCGGCTGTTCCTCGGGCTGATCGCCGGCTTTCTGCTCGTGGCGCCCAGCCTGAACCACGCGGTTGTCAGCTTCGGCGAGATCGTGTTCGGGATCATCGCCGGCACCTCGAAGTCGAACGTCGGCGACCTGCTTGGGAACTTTGGCCTGGCCATCGTCGGCAACCTCGTCGGCGGGATCGGCTTGGTCGCGGCCACGCGGCTGGCTCAGGTGCGCGGCGAGCCGGGGTCCGAATCGGGCCGGACGACGCGCAGGCGCCGCTCGCGCGGCGCAGAGGGCCAGGGCGGCGACGGTGTTGAGGACCAGGGGGGCGGCGGTGTTGAGGACCAGGCGTGAGGGCGGGCTCAGCCGGTGTTGCGCAGCCCGCTCGCGATTCCGTTGATCGTCAGCAGGCTGACCCGGCCGAGCTCGTCGCGGTCTTCGGTGTCTGCACGCCGCAGTCGCGAGAGCAGCTCGATCTGGATGAACGACAGCGGATCGACGAACGGGTTGCGGCGATCGATCGACGCCTGTAGGACGGGCTCGGTGTCGAGCAGGCGATCGCTGCCGCGGATCAGGATCAGCTCGCCGCGTGCCCGCTGCAGCTCGGCGGCGAGCACGCCCCAGATGCGCTCCCGCGCATGCACGTCGTCCCATAGCGCTACGTAGCGGCCGGCGATCCCCGGGTCGGCCTTGGCCAGCGCCATCTCGGCGTTCGCGAGCAGGGTGGCGAAGAAGGGCCAGCCGGCGGTCATCTCGCGCAGCAGCTCGAGGCCGTAGCGCTCGCGAGCGCCGGCGAGCGCCGTTCCCAGCCCGAGCCACGCGGGCAGGATGATGCGTGACTGCGTCCAGGAGAAGACCCACGGGATCGCGCGCAGGTCGTCGATCCCGCCCTCGTCGCGCCGGCGTGCGGGCCGGGAGCCCAGGCGCAGGCGTGAGATCTCTTGCAGCGGCGTCACGGCGGCGAAGAAGCGCACAAAGTCCGGGTCCTCGTGCACCAGCGACCGGTAGAGCGCGGCCGAGCGCTCGGCCATCTCCTGCACGACGGCCTCAAACGCCCCATAGCGTTCACCGACCGCCACCAGGCGCCCTTTGGCGACGAGCGTCGCGCTCGCGGCGAGCTCGAGCTCGCGGTGGGCGATCTCGGTCCCCGAGTACTTGGCCGTGAGCACCTCGCCCTGCTCGGTCATCTTCAGGCGCCCATTGACCGTCCCCGGAGGGAGCGCGAGGATCGCACTGTTGGTCGGGCCGCCGCCGCGGCCGATCGCACCGCCCCGTCCGTGAAAGAACATCCATCTGGCGCCGTGGCCGGCGATCGCCGCCGCGATCCGCGTCTGCGCCCGGTAGGCGGCCCACCCCGATGCGACGTAGCCGACATCCTTGTTGGAGTCCGAGTAGCCGATCATCACTTCCTGCTCGTCGCCGACCGCGCGCAGCGCCGCGCGGTAGACCGGTTCACGCAGCAGTCTGTCCATCGTCGCCGGTGCGCCGGCGAGCGTGGAGCCAGCTTCGAACAGCGGTACGATCCGAAGCCACGCGCCTTCGCCGCCCGCCTGCGCAAGGCTCGCCTCCTTGCACAGCAGCAGCACCTCCAGCAGGTCGGCGGGTCCCTCGGTGCTCGAGACGATGTATGCCTGGATCGCGCCGCGGTGCTCGCCTGAGAGCTGGCGGCGCAGCATCCGGAAGGTCTCGACGGTCTCTCGCGTGCCGGCCGAGAAGCCCGCGATGTCCGCTGGGATCAGCGGCCGGGAATCAGCGATCTCGCGGCACAGCACGGCGATTCGCTCCTCCTCACTCAGCGAGGCGTAGTCGCAGATGCCAAGCGTGGTGTAGACCTCGTTCAGCGAGTGGCGGTGCACGCGCGCGTGCTCGCGGATATCCAGGCGCGCGAAGTGAAACCCAAACACCTCCACCTGGCGGATCACGTCGTGCAAGTCTCCGGCGGCGATGAACGCGCCGGCGCCCTCCAGCAGCGAGCGGCGCACCAGCCGGAGGTCGTCCAGCAGCTCCCCGGGCTCCTCATATCCCCCCGCCTCGTTCTCCAGCGTGGCGCGCACCCGTGCACGGACGAACGTCAAAGCGCGGCGATAGGGCTCCTCTGGGTTGAGCTCTTGAAGCTCTGAGGCGAGCTCTGAGAACAGCTCGGTCCCCGTGGCCAGGATCGGCTCGAGGCCCGGTGCGGGACCGTCGATGCGCTCTGAGAGCGAGAGCCGTATAGCGAGCAGCTCGACGCGATTCTCCAGGAAGCGCAGGCACTGCTCTCGCATCAGCGCCAGCGCCTGGACGGTGGCAGCGGGGGTGACGAACGGGTTGCCGTCGCGATCGCCGCCGATCCAGGAACCGAAGCTCAGCAGCGGCGGCACCTCGAAGCGGTGACCCGGGTAGAGCTCGGCCAGCGCCTGCTCCAGGTCGTGATAGATGCGCGGCACCGTCTCGGCGAGGGTCGTGGCGAAGTGGACCAGCCCGCCGCGGACCTCGTCCAGCACGGTTGGCGCGATCGCACGCAGCTCGTCGGAGCCCCACAGCTCCTGCACCACCCCCAGCAACTCCCGCCGCGCGCGGTCGTAGTCGGCGAGTGAGGCTTCGTCGAGCGCGCGCAGCACGCCGAACAGGCGCGCTAGCTTGTCGATCGTGGTACGACGGCGCGCCTCTGTGGGGTGGGCTGTCATCACGAGCCTCAGCTCGGCGCCGTAGAGGATCTCCTGGAGCTCCGGCGCGGTGGTCCCGAGCGCGGCGAGCTCTGCGACCGCGTGGCGCATCGACCCCCGGCGCGGTGCCGGCGCTTCTCGGGCGCCGCGCCGGCGCAGGCGCCGCACCCGCTCGTTGTCCTCGGCCAGGTTGATGAGCTGAAACCAGCGCGTCAGCGACCGCACCAGGACTTCTGTCTGCCCGAGATCGAGCTTCGCTACCAGCGCCGCCAGGCGATCCGCGGCGGCCTTCTCACCGTCCCGCGCTGCTCTCCCGAGTGCCACCGCGCTGTCGAGCAGCTTCACAGCGCCATCGCCATCGCTCGCCCTGACTACGTCGCGCAGAACATCGGTCAGGAGCGCCTCGTCGATCGCGAAGTCCCGGGAGGGTCCCGGGGGTGGCGCTGGGGGCGGGGCTGGCGCTGGTGGCGGCGCTCTTACGGGACCGGGGCCTTCGCTGGCGGGGCTCATGCCCGTGGATGCTGGCAGGAAGGGCGGCGGTTGCGCGGTGCGGTGAGGCGTGCTTTGCCAGGCGTCGTACTTCGGCGGCGTGACCGAGATTCCCCAGGTCAAGAAGTAGACTGCCCAGCCCGTGGCGGCATCCGAGCGATCGACACCGTCGTCCGCGACGACATCCGATCGACGCTGGCTGATTCTCGTACTGGTTGGACTCGCTCAGCTGATGGTGGTGCTGGACGGCACGATCGTGAACATCGCGCTGCCCTCGGCGCAGCAGGCGTTGCACTTCTCCAACTCCGACCGCCAGTGGATCGTGACGGCGTATGCGTTGGCGTTTGGCAGCCTGGTGCTGTTCGGGGGGCGGCTCGGCGACCTGTTCGGCCGCAAGCGGACGTTCGTGATCGGCCTGGTGGGATTTGCGGTCGTGTCCGCGGTCGGCGGCTCGGCGCAGAGCTTCGCCGTACTCGTCAGCGCGCGCACGCTGCAGGGTGGTTTCGGGGCGCTGCTCGCCCCGGCCGCTCTGTCGATTTTGACCACGACGTTCACCGATCCGCGGGACCGCGGGACCGCGTTCGCTGTCTATGGCGCGATCGCCGGTGCCGGAGGAGCGATCGGCCTGCTGCTCGGTGGGGCACTGACCGAGTACCTCTCGTGGCGCTGGTGCCTGTACGTCAACCTCGCGATTGCGTTACCAACGGTCTTCGGCGCGACGGTGCTGCTGGTCAACCAGCGGCCGGCTTCCACCCCGAGGATCGACATCCCGGGCACGCTGGCGGCCTCGGGTGGGCTGTTCGCACTCGTGTTCGGATTCTCGGAGGCCTCGACTCACGGCTGGGCAAGCGCCATCACGCTCGGGTGCCTGGTGGCGGCGGTGGTGCTGATGGGCACGTTCGTAGCGATCGAGGGTCGCGTCGCTCACCCGCTGCTGCCGCTAGGGATCGTGACCGACCGCAACCGCGGCGGCTCTTACCTCGCGGTACTGCTCGCGGCCGCGGGCATGTTCGGCGTGTTCCTGTTCATCACCTACTACCTGCAGCGCACGCGGGGCTACACGCCGCTGAGCACCGGTCTGGCGTTCTTGCCGATGGTCGCCGCGCTGATAATCACCTCCGCGGTCGCAAACACGCAGCTACTGCCGCGCGTGGGGCCCAAGCCGCTGATCCCGCTGGGCATGGTGTTGGCGGCCTGCGGGCTGGTGATCTTCACCCAGCTCGGGCTTGACAGCGCTTACGCCGGCCATGTGCTTCCCGGCCTCGTGCTCGTCGGCCTGGGGCTGGGTCTGGTCATGCCCCCGGCGATGAACACCGCGACCGCCGGCGTAGCGCCCGCCGACGCCGGGGCTGCCTCTGCCACCGCCAACGCAGGCCAGCAGATCGGCGGCGCGATCGGTACCTCGCTGCTGAACACGATGTTCGCGACCGCCGTGAGCAGCTATCTGGCCGGCAAGGTACCGTCTGCCTCCTTGGCCGCGCACGCCACCCTGCATGGGTACACGACCGCTTTCTGGTGGTCGATCGGAATCTTCCTCACGGGCGGCGTGATCTGCGGCCTGCTGTTGCGCCCGGGAGCGCCACGGCTCGTTCTGGCCGCCGAGCCGGCGGTCGCCTGACCACCACGGGGGCCGGCACATCTCAGTGATCACGATCTCAGCCTCGTTCGGCGCCGGCGGAAGCTGGGTCGCCCCCCGGGTCGCCGAGCGACTCGGGAGCCGGTTCATCGACCGCGCGATCCCGGTCGGGGTCGCCGAGCAGCTGGCGGTCCCGCTCGAGCACGCCCTGGCCCACGACGAGTCCGCCGCCGCGCCCGGTCTGGCGCGCCTGGCCGCTGCGCTCGCCGCTCCCAGCGGCGTCCGGATGCCCGAGCCCACCGACGATGCCTTCTGCCGGGAAGCCGAACGCGTGATCATCGAGGCGGCGGGCGCAGCGGCCGGGACCGTCGTCGTGCTCGGCCGCGCTGGCGCGCTCGTCCTCCGCGACCGATCCGATGCCCTGCACGTGCGTCTCGACGGCCCGGCGGAGGCGCGAGTGCGGCAGGCCATGCGTATCGAGAACGTCAGCGAGCGCGATGCGCGCCGGCGGCTGCGCGATTCAGACCGCGCGCGCACCGCTTATGTCAAGCATTTCTATAGCGCCGATCCACGCGACCCTGACCACTACCACCTGATGCTCAACTCGACCAAGCTCCCGTTTGAAACGTGCGTCGAGGTCATCCTGCAGGCTGCGCGCGCTCTGCCACAGCCGTGAATCGATCAACACACGACCAGTTGCAGGGTCGCCGCGCCGGGTGAAGCGACGCATGAGTAGGCCCCTTTTCGCGGCGACCGATGAGTTCCGCGCCGGCCGCCGGTCAAAGCGTTTGATTCCTGCTCGAGAGGAGCCGACCGCTATGAGCACCGCCACCCACCACACGTCGCCCGTCAAGCCGACGGGCGCTCCTCCGCCGTGCGCCGCCGAGCGCTCGTCCAGCCGGCGCTGGAGCTGACGATTCGCGGGCCGATCGCGCGATCAGACCTACCCGGCCTCTACCGTCGGGCCTGCGCCGCGCTCGAGGGGGCCGCGGACAG
>JALYUQ010000182.1 GCA_030853685.1 Actinomycetota bacterium
GGGCGAGTCGGCGCCGGCCGGCGCGGCCGGCGCGGGCCACGATCAGCAGCCGGAAAGCCGCCCCCAGCGACATAATCAGTCACCGGCCACCCGGTAGCCGTGGTTTCAGACGCCGATCGGCGGCGCGTCCGGGGGGTGCGGACGCGCTAACATACGGCTAACGTAGTCGGTTCTCCACTACCCCTGTTGGCAGTGGAGCGCCGCCCGAGCCGGCGCTGATTTTCAGGCGACGTCAGCGTCGCTGCGCCGATAGCCTTCGCGGCCTTTGAACCGAGGGTTTCCCTTTATGATCAGCGTTTGCCGACAACACGACGAACAGCCGTCCCCCGGCTCCCGGTGCGGATCCGGCCCAAGCGCCGGGGATCCTCGTTGTCGCTGAGCGTCCCCGCAAGCTCTGATTCGCCCGTGCCTGTGCTCCGCTACTTCGACGTGATGGTGGTCGTGGTGGCGGCGCCGATCATGCTGCTGATCGGCGTGTCCGCTCGCGGCTACCTCGTCGGCGCCGGGGCCTGGATCGTGCTGCGCGCGGTCGGCGTCGGCGTCGAGCGAGCCGCGACCAGGATCGATCTCAATCGCGCGATCGGGATCAGGCTCGGGTACATGCTCGGTCGGCTGTTCGTGCTGGCGCTGGCGGTGATCCTGGTGCGCCAGTCCGGCGGCCAGGACGCCGGGCTGACGGCGCTGGTGGTGATCGTGTTCGCGTTCACGATCCAGCTGGCCGTCTCCGCCGGCACTCGCCCGAGGTCACGATGAGCGCCAGGCGCAAGCTCATGCTCGGGATCGCCGGCTTCTATGTGGTCGGGATCCTCTTGCTGGCGATCATCTTCGGCTTCGGGCACAAGAACAACTCATTCCAGATTCAGAACGAGTTCAAGCTCACCAACTGGGTCCACCTCGGGGTGTTCAGCATCAACCGGGCGGTGCTGTACCTGTTCATCTCGACGATCCTGACGATCGTCACGATGCTGTGGATTGCCCGCCGCATGCACGCGCGCCCGAACCGCGTCCAGACCGCGGTCGAGGTCATCTTCTCGCTGATGCGCGACAACATCACCCGGGGCAACATGGACGACACGATGGCCGCCAAGTGGTTCCCGTTCCTCGGCGCCCTGTTTCTGTTCATCTGGTTCTGCAACCTGATCGGCTACCTCCCGCTGCCCACCAACAGCGAGCAGACGTTCAACGTGTTCGGTGCGCACATCCCGGATTTCGCGCTCTACGCCGCCACCGCCAATGTCTCCGTTCCCCTGGTCCTGGCGCTCGTGGTGTTCGTCGCCTTCAACGCCCAGGGCATCCGCACGCAGGGGCCGGTCGGCTACATGAAGAGCCTGATCCCGGGCGGAGTGCACGGGCCGATGCTGCTGCTGATCGCCCCGCTCGAAGTGATCTCCACCTTCATGCGGCTGGTGTCGCTGACCATCCGGCTGTTCGCCAACATCCTCGCCGGGCACATGATCATCCTGTTCATGGCCGGAGGGCTCGCGGTGATTCTCGGGCTGACCTTCCTGGGGTGGCTCACGCTGCCGATCGGAATCGCCGTCTACCTGTTCGAGCTGGGGCTGATCGCCACCCTGCAGGCCTTCATCTTCGCCACCCTCGCCGCCATCTATCTCGGTGGCGCGGTCACTACTCACTAAACCCACAAGGAGCTGAGCCAGTGCTTACACACATCATCTCGTTCGCCGCCTCGTCCGGGGTGGGGGCGGGACTCGGGATCGGGATCGGGGGCGGCCTGGGTGCCGTCGGCGCCGGTGTCGGGATCGGCATCATCTTCGGCAAGGTCATCGAGGCGGTGACGCGTCAGCCCGAGATGCGTGACGAGATCACGCAGATCCAGTGGCTCGGCTTCGCGCTGACCGAGGCCTGCTTCTTCTACGGCCTCGTCGCCGGCCTGATCTCCTACGTGCTCAAGTAGATGGGCAGCCTCCTCCTCCCGGCGGCTTCGAGCGGCTCGTTCTTGATCTCGCCCAACGTCGGGCTGATGATCTGGACGCTACTGCTGTTCGGGATCTCGATGTACGTGCTGGCCAAGCTCGCGTTCCCGCGGATCACCGCGGCGCTCGACCGGCGTCAGAAGGCGATCGAGGATTCGATCGACGCCGCCGACCGCACCCGCACCGAGGCCGATACGCTGCTCGCCGAGTACCGCGAGCGGCTCAAGGAGGCCCGCGGGCAGGCGGACGAGATCGTCGCGCGGGCGCGTCAGACGGGCGAGCAGCACGAGCGTGAATCGCAAAATGAGGCCAAGGCCAGGCGTGAGCAGATGATGGAGCAGACCCGACGTGACATCGAGTCCGAGACCCGCCGGGCGATCCAGGAGATCCGTCACGAGGTCGCCGACCTGACGGTGATGGCGACCGAGAAGGTGACGCGCAAGATGCTCACCGAGGACGACCAGCGCCGCCTAGTCGATGACGCGCTGTCAGAGCTGGACTTCAGCACGCTGAGCTCGGCCGAGGGGCGGAGCTAGTGGAGGAGATCGCCGAGGTCTACGCGCGGGCGCTGTTCGAGGTTGCGGTCGAGCAGGACGCGCTCGACGAGGTCCACGAGCAGCTGGCCGCGTTCACCGACGCGATGCGGGAGAACCGCGATCTGGCCATCTTCTTCTTCTCGCCGCACTTCTCGGTGCGCGAGAAGAAGGACGGTCTGGAGCGTGCGGTCCAGGACGCCCACCCGGCGCTGGCGAATTTCCTGCAGGCGCTGATCGAGCGCCACCGGATGCCGGCGATCTTCCGTATCCGGACCGATTTCGAGGGGTTGTGGGTGCAGGAGCGGCGGCTGTTGCCGGTTCACGTGCTCAGCGCGGTGGATCTGGATCAGTCTGTGGTGCAGAGCCTGGGCGAGCGGATCGGCCAACAGGTCGAGCGCCAGGTCGAGATCTCCAGTGACGTCGATCCGGACATCCTCGGCGGGGTCGTGCTGCGCGTCGGCAACGTGATCCTCGACGCCTCGATCAAAAATCGCCTCGAGCAACTACGAAAGCAAGTAGCGCAGGCGTAGCCAGCCGCGCCGGCAAGGAGCTTCCAAGACCATGCAGATCAAGCCGGATGAGATCACCTCAATCCTCAAGAGCCGGATCGAGGGCATCGACCCCTCGAGCGCCGAGCTGACCGAGGTCGGGACGGTGCTGTCGGTAGCCGACGGCATCTGCCGGATCCACGGGCTCGACAACTGCATGTCGTTCGAGATGCTCGAGCTCCCGCACGATGTCACCGGCCTGGCGCTGAACCTCGAGTCTGACAACGTGGGGGCGGTGCTGTTCGGCGAGTGGGAGCAGATCGTCGAGGGTGACACCGTCAAGCGCACCGGCAGGCTGCTGGAGATCCCGGTCGGCGAGCAGCTGCTGGGAAGAATTGTGGATCCGCTCGGCAATCCGCTCGACGGCAAGGGCGAGATCGGCACCACCGAAACCCGCCCGACCGAGCACAAGGCTCCCGGCGTCGTCCAGCGCCAGCCGGTGACCGAGCCGATGCTCACCGGTCTGAAGGCGATCGATTTGATGATCCCGATCGGCCGCGGGCAGCGCGAGCTGATCATCGGCGATCGCCAGACCGGCAAGACCTCGATCGCGATCGACACGATCATCAACAACAAGGATCGCGACCTGATCTGCGTGTATGTGGCCATCGGGCAGCGCAAGTCGGCGGTGGTGCAGCTGGCCAGCGTGCTCGAGGACGCCGGCGCGCTGCAGAACACGATCATCGTCATGGCCGCCGCCGACGAGTCGGCGCCGATCAAGTTCCTGGCGCCATACGCCGGTTGCGCGATGGGCGAGCACTTTCTCTACAACGGCCGGGCCGCCCTGGCGATCTACGACGACCTGACCAAGCACGCCTACGCCTACCGGCAGATGTCACTGCTGCTGCGCCGGCCGCCGGGCCGCGAGGCCTACCCCGGCGACGTCTTCTACCTGCACTCGCGGCTGCTCGAGCGCGCCGTGAAGCTCAATGACGACCTCGGCGGCGGGTCGCTGACCGCGCTGCCGATGATCGAGACCCAGGCCGGCGACGTCTCGGCGTACATCCCGACGAACGTGATCTCGATCACCGACGGTCAGATCTTCCTCGAGCCGAAGCTGTTCAACGCCGGCGTGCGGCCGGCGATCAATGTCGGCATCTCCGTCTCCCGCGTGGGCGGCAACGCCCAGATAACGCCGATGCGTAAGGTCGCCGGAACGCTCAAGCTGGAGCTCTCCCAGTACCGCGACCTGGAGGCATTCTCGCAGTTCGGGTCAGACCTCGACGCCGACACCCGCAGTGCGCTGGCCCGCGGCGAGCGGCTGGTGAAGACGCTCAACCAGGCCGAACGCCATCCAATGGCGGTCGAGGACCAGGTGGTCCAGATCTACGCCGCCACCAACGGCTACATCGACCGGATCGACGTCGACAGGGTGGTCAAGTTCCTCTCGGAGCTGTCCGAGTCGGTGCGGGGCAACGAGCCCGACCTGATGAAGAAGATCGCCGGCGGTGACTGGGGCGACGAGACCCAGTCCCAGCTCGACCAGGTGGTGGAGCAGTTCGCGCAGGACTTCGGCTACGACCTCGACGAGGAGGGGCTCCCGCTCGAGGACGAGGCGCAGGCGGCCTAGCCCCCCAGATGGCAACCTCGCAGCGAGACGTTCGTAACCGCATCAGCGCGGTCAAGAACATCCAGAAGATCACCCGGGCGATGGAGATGGTCGCCGCCGCCCGGCTGCGCCGCGCCGAGCAGCGGATCGAGGCGCTGCGGCCCTACGCCGACGCGATCCGCCGGATGACGCGGCAGGCGGCCCAGGCCGCCGGAGACGTCCCGCGGCTGCCGATCCTCAGCGAGCATGACCAAGTTCAGACGGTGGGTCTGCTGGTGGTGGCGGGCGACCGCGGCCTCGCCGGGGCGTTCAACTCCAATGCCGTACGCGCTGGGGTGGCCGCCGCGCGCGACCACAGCGCCGACGGGCGCACGCCGGCATTCTTCGCTTCGGGTCGGCGCCCCGCGTCCTCGCTGGCGTTCCGCGGCTTTGAGCCCGTTCAGGCGTTCACCGGCTTCACTGATCGCCCCGCCTACGCCGATGCGCGCCGGATCGCCGAGCGCCTGATGGCGGCCTACATCGACGACGAGGTCGACCAGGTGGAGATCTTCTACAACGGCTATGTCTCTCCCCTCACGCAGGTCATCTGCGGCGAGACGCTGCTGCCGTTGCAGCGGGCGACCGTCCTCGCCGAGAAGGACGACGCCGGAAACGAGGAGGAGGAGCACGAGCCTTCCGAGCACCGAGCGCTGGTCGAGTACGAGCCCGAGCCGGAGGAGATCCTCAAGCGCCTGGTCCCCGACTACGTCGAGATCTCGGTCTACCGGGCGCTGCTGGAGTCAAGCGCGTCCGAGCACGGCGCCCGAATGACGTCGATGCGCAACGCATCCGAGAACGCCAGCGCGCTGATTGACGACTACACATTGGAGATGAACCGCGCCCGCCAGGCGGAGATCACCCAGGAGATCATGGAAGTCGTCGCCGGCGCTGAAGGGCTCGGCTAGCCAGCCCCCATCAGGAGAACGACATGTCTGCCACAACCGAATCCACGCCAACGCAAACCGAGACCGAGCAGAACACGGGCACGATCGTCGAGATCCAGGGGGTGGTGATCGAGGCGGTGTTCCCCGACAAGCTGCCCGAGATCAACCACGCAATCACCGTCAAGCGGCCCGACTCCGCTCGCGCCGAGGAGGACGAGGACATCGCGGCCTCCGACACCGACTTCCTCGTCTGCGAGGTCCAGCAGCACCTCGGCGACGACCGCGTGCGCGCGGTGGCCATGGACACCACCGACGGCCTCGCTCGCGGAAGCGAGGTGATCGACACCGGCTCCCCCATAACCGTGCCGGTGGGTCGAGCCACGCTGGGACGGATATTCAACCTGCTCGGCGAGCCGATCGACCTGGGGGAGCCGCTCGACGATGACGTGCAGCGCTGGCCGATCCACCGCGAGGCGCCGACGCTCGAGGCGCTGATGCCGACGACCGAGATGTTCGAGACCGGGATCAAGGTGATCGATCTGCTCGCGCCCTATGCCAAGGGCGGCAAGGTCGGCCTGTTCGGCGGCGCTGGCGTGGGCAAGACGGTGATCATCCAGGAGCTGATCCGCAACCTCGCCGAGGAGCACGAAGGCCTCTCGGCCTTCTGCGGCGTGGGCGAGCGCTCGCGGGAGGGCAACGACCTCTGGCTGGAGATGAAGGAGTCCGGCGTGCTGGAGAAGACGATGCTCGTCTTCGGCCAGATGAACGAGCCGCCAGGGGCGCGGATGCGCGTCGCGCTCTCGGGCCTGACGATGGCCGAGTACTTCCGCGACCACGAGAAGCAGGACGTGCTGCTCTTCATCGACAACATCTTCCGCTTCGTGCAGGCGGGCTCCGAGGTCTCTGCGCTGCTCGGCCGGATGCCATCGCAGGTCGGCTATCAGCCGACGCTCGAGTCAGAGATGGGCCAGCTCCAGGAGCGGATCACCTCGACCAGCGATGGATCGGTCACCTCGATCCAGGCGATCTATGTCCCCGCCGACGACTTGACCGACCCCGCGCCGGCCTCAGCCTTCGCCCACCTCAACGCCACCACCACCCTTTCGCGCTCGATCTCCGAGAAGGGCATCTATCCGGCGGTCGATCCGCTGGACTCCACGTCGACGATCCTCAAGGCCGAGCTCGTCGGCGAGGAGCACTTCGACGTCGCCAACGAGGTGCGTGAGGTGCTCCAGCGCTACAAGGACCTGCAGGACATCATCGCGATCCTCGGTATCGACGAGCTCTCCGACGAGGACCGCGTGACGGTCAACCGAGCGCGCAAGATCGAGCGCTTCCTGTCCCAGCCGTTCCACGTCGCCGAGCAGTTTACCGGGACGCCGGGCGTCTACGTCCCGATCGCCGAGTCGATTCGTGGCTTCAAGGAGATCCTCGAGGGCAAGCACGACGAGTTGCCCGAGCGAGCGTTCTTCATGAAGGGGACGATCGACCAGGTGGTCAAGGACGCGGGCCAAGGCGAGGCGGACAGGGACAACGAGAAGAGCAAAGACGACGAGCAGGCCAACAACGGTAAGAGCGACGCGAAGGGCAACGCCGAAGACGAGGACAAGAACGAGGATGAGGACCAGGAGGGCGCGGAGTAGTGGCGCAGCACGCCAAGTTCCGGGTCGAGGTCCTCACTCCCGAGGGCGAGGTCTTCAACGACGAGGTCGAGATGGTCTCGACGCGGACCGGGGTCGGCTCGATCGGCGTGCTGGCCCGCCACACGCCACTGCTCGCGATGCTCGACCCCACGGAGCTGCGCCTCTACAAGAGCGAGTCGGAGGTTGTTCGCTTCGCTCAGGCCGAGGGATACATGCAGGTCGCCGACAACCGCGTCCTGGTGCTGGTCGAGGAGGCCCATCCACCCGATGAGCTCGACGCCGCCGATCTGCGCGAGCGCCTCAGCCGGGCCGAGCAGGAGCTGCAAGACGCCGGCGAGGACAGCGAGAAGCAGCGCGTCGCAGAGCGCGACAAGCGCAGGCTGGAGCAATTCCTGGCGATTGCAGAGGGCGGATAGGGGACCGCCCTGCGTGGCTCCGGCGCCCCGCGCGCCCGTGCAGCTCCGGCGCCCGGCACCGGTTGCGCCCGTCCCGGCGTCCCGCCTATCCTTGTCTCTCATGTTCGACGAGGGCTTGCTCGCACAGCGGCTGATCTCCTACGACACCTCGCGCCCGGAGGAGCTCCTCGCCGCCGCAGGATTCGTGCAGGGGTGGCTTGAATCCCGGGACGTAGCAGTGCATTGCCACGATCACCGTGGGCTACCGGTGCTGGTGGCCGAGGTAGGGGCCAGCTCCAGGGTCGCGGATGCTACGTGCGTGGTGCTCCACGGTCACATCGATGTCGTACCTGGAAAACGTGAGCAGTTCGAGCCGTGCGTGCAAGGCGACCGCTTGATCGGCCGCGGTGCCTACGACATGAAGGGCGCCCTGGCCGCGATGATGTGCGTGCTCAAGGACGTCGAGCACCAGGAGCGGGTGCGGGTACGGCTGGTGTGCGTGCCCGACGAAGAGTCAGACGAGCGCGACGAGCGCTCGACGGACGCGATCGTGAAGCTGGGGCTGGGCGGCGACTTCGCGATCACCGGCGAGCCGACGAACCTGCAGATCGGGGTGCAGGCCAAGGGCGTGCTCGTGATGTCGATCGAGGTCCACGGGCGCGCGGCGCACAGCTCGACCCCATGGCTGGGCGACAACGCCGTGCTCAAGGCGGTCGACGTGTTCCGTGCCATCGAGGCCCTCCCCTTCACCCGTGAATCCTCGGAGTGCTTCGATCGTCCCTCGGTCAACCTCGGCCGCATCCGGGGCGGTGAGGCGCTGAACATGGTGCCCGACCGGTGCACGATGGCCGTCGATGTCCGCCATCTCCCGGGCCAGGACCCCGACGCGATCCTGGCTCAGGTTCGGGGGATCGAAGGCATCGAGGTCACGCGGACCTTCATCCACCCGCCCGTCAGCGTGCCGGCTCGCCAGCCATTCGTGCGTACGCTGCGCGACGCGGTGGCGGGCTGCGTCCCTGAGATGGAGATACTGAGCGTAGCTCGGGACGGGGCGTCCGACGCGGCGGCGTTCCTGACAGCGGGGATCCCGGCGGTCGAGCTCGGGCCGGCGGGGGCCGGGCACCACGGCCCCGCGGAATGGGTCTCGCTGTCCTCACTCGCGCGCTACCGGCGAGCGCTGGGCGCCTTCATCCGCGCGCTGGCGACTCCGTTGCAGGAGGGCCCGCGCGAGCTGCGGCCACGGCCGGGCGAGGCGCCAGCGCGGCGCAGCGTCCCCGCGGCGATCGGCGCAGCGCTCCGATGAAGTGGTTGATTCCCAGCTCGCGCGCGGGAGCGCTCGTCCGCTTTGGTATCGCCGCCGTGGTCGTCATCGCGCTCACCGCCACAACGACGGCGGTGGCGGGGCTGCTCCAGTTCAAGCAGATCACGTACGACATCGGCGTCACGCCGGCAGTGCCCAATCCGCAGCTCACGATCCCCGACCCCGGCAACCCGCAGACGATCCTGGTCGTGGGCTCCGACCAGCGATTCGGCACCTCGCGCGTCACGGCGCACACGGACACGATGCTGCTCGTCCGCCTGGACCCCAACTCCAAGACCATCAACGTCGTCTCCGTCCCACGTGACTTGAAGGTCCAGATCCCCGGGCACGGGACGGGCAAGCTCAACGGCGCCTACGCGCTGGGCGGGACGAAGCTGCTCGTGAAGGTGCTCCAGGGGCAGGTATTTCCCGGGCTGGGAGTCAACCACATCGTCGACGTCAACTTCGGCGGCTTCAAGGCGCTGGTGGACGCGATCGGGTGCGTCTACAGCGACGTCGACGAGCGCTACTACAACAACACCGCGGTCACCGATTACGCGGACATCGACCTACGGCCCGGCTATCAGAGGCTGTGCGGCGCCAACGCGCTGTCGTTCGTGCGCTTTCGCCACGGCGACAACGATATCGTCCGCAACGCCCGCCAGCAGGACTTCATCCGCTGGGCCAAGGACCAGTACGGCGTGGGTGCGCTGATCGCCAACCGCGACAAGCTGCTGAGGATCTTCGGCGCCCACACCCAGACCGATGGCAATCTGCACAGCGTCGACGGGCTGATCAACCTCTTCAACCTGGTGGCGTTCTCGGCGGGCCACTCGATCCGGCAGGTCAAGTTTCCCGCGATCCTGCTCAACTGCGCTCCATCGCCGTCGCTCGCCACGCCGGCCACTCCCCAGAGTCCGTGCTACGTGACCGCGGATCCGGTCAAGGAGCAGGCCACGTTCAACTCGTTCATGACCCCGACGCAGCCGAGCAGCGGCAGTGGCGGGGGTGGCGGTGCCGCGGCACCGCCTCCGGGCAAGCGGGGTCAAGCTCCCCCGCCGGGCCCGCCGCCCCTGACCCCCGACCCGGCCGACGGCCGGGCACAGGCGGCCGCGCTGCGCAGCGTGGGCATGCCGGTCTACTTCCCGCGGCTGGTCGCGCCCGGCTCGAGCTACTGCTCGAGCATGACCAGCATCTGTCCGGTGCAGATCCCCAGCGCCGGCTCCTATCCGCGCGCCTACCAGATCCGCGACGAGCATGGCGTCCCGTACGCCGCCTACCGGATGACGGTCGCGATCAACCCGGTGCTCGGGCAGTACTACGGGGTCCAGGGGACGACCTGGCAGAAGGCACCGATCCTCTCGAACCCAAATCAGACGCGCACGGTCAACGGCAAGCGGCTCGCGCTGTACCTCGACGGCCATAAGATCACCTTGGTCGCCTGGCGCACCCCGCAGGGGGTCTACTGGATCTCGAACTCGCTGAGCGATCTGCTGAGCAACCCGCAGATGCTGGGGATCGCGGCGTCGTTGACGCGAGCCCCGTAGGAGCCCGCCCGCTAGCCTCCCGGCCTCGATGGGCTCAGAGCGGGAGACGATCGCGGTCATCGGCACGGGATACGTCGGCCTTGTCACGGCGGCCGGCTTCGCGCAGCTCGGCAGCGAGGTTTGGTGCGTGGACATCGACGCCGAGAAGATCGCGCGCCTGCAGCAAGGGGAAATGCCGATCTACGAGCCGGGGCTCTCCGAGCACGTCGCGCGCAACCGCCAGCGCCTGCATTTCGGCACCGAGCTGGGCCCCGCGCTGGAGCACGCGCGGCTGTTGTTCGTGGCGGTGGGCACACCGCCGACCTACTCCGGCGACGCCGACCTCTCGGCGGTTGATGCAGTCGTGGGGGCGATGCCCGCCTCGGACCGCCACGCGCTGGTGATGAAGTCGACGGTGCCGGTCGGGACCGGAACGGCGATCAAGCGGATCTTCGCGGCGCAGGGAAAGGCGGGCTTCGCCTACGTCTCGTGTCCGGAGTTCCTCAAGGAGGGCTCGGCGCTGGAGGACTTCCTGGCGCCCGACCGCGTGGTCGTCGGCGACGAGGGCGACTGGGCGGGGGATGCGGTAATCGAGCTTTACGCACCGCTGCAAGCGCCGCTCGTGCGCACCGACATCCCGAGCGCCGAGATGATCAAGCTCGCCGCCAATGCGTTCCTCGCGACCAAGATCTCGTTCATCAACGAGATCGCCAACGTCTGCGAGGAAACCGGCGCCGACGTGCTGGAGGTAGCGCGCGGGATGGGCCTCGATCACCGCATCGGCACGCATTTCCTGAAGCCGGGGATCGGCTTCGGCGGCTCGTGCTTCGCCGGCGGCGAAACGGTCCTGGCGCGCCGCCGCGGTGCCACGACGCTCTTGACCTTCGAGGCGCTCTGGACGCTGCTGGCTGCAGAGCAGGATGAGCTCGAAGAAGGACTGATCGAGCCTCACCGCCTCGAGGTGCTCTCATGGATGCCGGGAGCCGAGCGCCCGATATTCCTGCCGGTGATGTGCGTGACCCGTCGGGGCTACGAGGGTGGGCTGGTCGAGGTTCGAACGAAGATGGGGCGACGGGTTCGGTGTACACCGGATCACGGCTGGATCGTTGACGACGGACGCGGCGGGGAGCCGCGATTCAAGCTCGCCCGGGACTTGACGACTGATGACTGGCTTCCGCTCGTGATGGGGCGCGGTGAGGAGTGGGAGGCAACGAAGATCGCATCCCTGCTATCGGCAGTCGAGGCTGCGGAGCTGTCGCCCCAGCAGCTGATCGTCAGGCCTCGCAGGGAGCACATCGACGAACTGGTACGCCGGCCACTCGCGCACCGGCGGAGGGTGCTCGGCCGCTGCGCGTCCCTTGGCGCGCGGACGGACGGGACACTCCGACTGGATGAGCTCGCACTTGCCGAACTGCCCCTTTGCGGCTCGACGATCAGCACGACCAGGAATGGGAACCACCCACGCAGTGAGATTCAGCTCGATTCCGCATTCTGGCGCGTCGTTGGGCTTTATCTCGCGGAGGGTTGCACATCCACGTTGGCGCCGGGACACTGGACCATGAGCTGGTCTTTTCACCCCAGCCGCGAGCAGCACCTGGTCGACGAGGTGGTGGCCTACTGGAGGGCTCAGAACGTACGGGCTTCGGTGCATCGGCTGCCAACCGCGCAGAAAGTGGTGCTTCGCTCACGATTGCTCGCGACGTGGTGGACGGAGGTGCTCGGCTTGGGTGCAACGAGTTACGCCCAACGCCTCCCGGACCTGATCTGGGAGCAGCCCGCGGCGGTCAAATGGGCGCTGCTGTCGGGTCTGTTCGAAGGTGACGGCTCGTGGTCGCTTGTGAATGGTGGGCCAAGCGTAGTGATCGAGCTGGGGACAATCAGCGACGAGCTTGCCGACGGCGTGCTTCGGCTGCTTGCGGACGTGAAGATCGTTGCGTCTAAGCGCACGCGACGCACGGCTGAGTCGACCAAAGACACTCATTGGATCCGCATCGCCGGTGCCGATCAGGTGCAGCGGGCGATCGAGCTCGTGCCCAAGCGTGATCGAGCAGGTGCGCTCGCGTCGATCGCACGACAGCAGAAGCGGATCGCCCCCACCGGCTACCGGCGGTTTGGTGATGGACCAGCATGGGTCCGGGTGAGCGCCACGGAGCGCCAGCCGTTCAGGGGCCACGTCTATTCCCTGGAAGTGCCGTACGCCCATACCGTCGTCACAACTGACGGTATGACCGCAGCCAACTGCTTTCCCAAAGATGTCTCGGCTCTGAAGCAGCTCGCCGGCAACTCTGGCTACCACTTCCAACTTCTAACGGCGGTGATCGAGGTCAACGAGCTGCAGAAGCGCCGCGTGATCGCGAAGCTGCAGAAGCACTTGGGCTCGCTGGTCGGCAAGACGGTAACGCTGCTGGGGTTGGCGTTCAAGGCCAACACCGACGACATGCGGGAGGCCTCTTCGCTGGTCCTGGCGGCTCGGCTGCAGGCGGACGGCGCACGGGTGCGCGCCTATGACCCGGTCGCCGCGAGCGAGGCGCGCACGCTGATGGTGGGTGTGGAGTTCGCAAGCTCGGCGCTCGACGCGATGACGGGCGCGGACGCCTGCGTGATCGTCACCGAGTGGCCAGAGTTCGCCTCGCTGGATTGGGAAGCGGCCAAAGAGCGCATGCCCGGCCGGCTTTTGATCGATGGGCGGAACTTTGCCGATCAAGCCGCGGCCAGAGCGGCGGGCTTCGCCTACGAGGGGATCGGAAGGTGAGGAGGGTGAGGAGGGTGCGGAAGGTGACGGGGATCAGAGAGACCAGTTGCAGGCTCTGATCCTGGCCGGGGGCGAGGGCACCAGACTGCGCCCGCTGACCTCGACGATTCCCAAGCCCGTCGTTCCGCTCGTCGACCGCCCGTTCATCGCCTACACGCTGGAGTGGCTGAGCGGACACGGGGTGGACGACGTGATCCTCTCCTGCGGGTTCATGGCCGAGGGGATGCGCCGCGTGCTCGGCGCGCGCTCGGCGCACGGCATGCGTCTGCGCTACCTGGAGGAGCCTGAGCCGCTGGGCACCGGGGGCGCGCTCAAGTTCGCACACGGGCTGCTCGACGAGCGCTTCCTGATGCTCAACGGGGACATCCTGACCGACTTCAACCTGAGCGGTCTGCTCGCTCAGCACGAACGAACCGCGGCGCGGGCGACGCTCGCCTTGGTGGCGGTCGAGGACCCCTCCGCGTACGGGATGGTGCGCTGCAACGCCGATCGCTCGGTGCGGGAGTTCGTCGAGAAGCCTTCTCCCGAGCAGATCGACACGAACCTGATCAGTGCCGGCGTATACGTGCTGGAGCGCGAAGTACTGGACACGATGGCCCCAGCCGGGACGAACATCTCGATCGAGCGCGAGGTCTTTCCGGAGCTCGTCGGCACAGGGCTGTTCGGATATGCCTCCGATGCCTATCTGCTCGACATCGGCACGCCGGAGCGCTACCTGCAGGCTACCTTCGACATCCTCGAAGGCAAGCTCGATACCGCCCTGCGCAGACGAATGCGAGACGCTGGGCTGGCGCTGGTCGAAGGCGACCCCCTTCGCCTTCTGGGGCAGATCGTCGCCCCGGCGTTCGTAGCGGCGGATTGTCTAGTGGCGCAGGACGCGATCGTCGGCGGCCGGGCCGTGCTCGCGCGCGGGGTGCACGTGCAGGCAGGCGCGCGCATCGAGAGCTCGGTGCTGCTGCAGGGCGCGAGCGTCGGGATTGGGAGTACCGTCAGTTCCTCGATCGTCGGTCCAGACGCGCAGATCGGGGATCGCTGCCGGATCGAGCGTGGTGTGGTGCTCGGAGCGGGGGTGAAGGTGGGGGCGGGCAACGTCCTCTCCGGCGGGGCGCGTATCTTCCCTGGGGTGGAGCTGCCCGAGGGAGCGATCGGATTTTGAGTACGGCGCTCGCTCCGAGCCGTGAGGATGGTTGTGCGTTGAGCATGGCGCTCGCTCTGAGTCCCAAGGAGGTTGTGCTTTGAGTACGGCCCTTGCTCTGAGCCGCGAGGCGGTCGCCTCGATCGACACCGCCGGACAGCTCGGCGACATCCTGGCGCTCCCCGAGCACCTGCGCGACGCGATGTGGCGCGTAGAGTCTGCGAACCTCGAGCCCCACGACGCCCCCGGGGGCTTGGTTGTCGCGGGGATGGGCGGGTCGGGCGTTGGCGGTGCCCTAGCCCGGGCGGCGCTGGGTGACCGCGCCTCACGCCCGATCGTGGTGACGCACGGCTATGCCCTCCCGGGATGGACCACGACCGACACCACCGTCCTGTGTGTCAGCTACTCGGGTGCCACCGAGGAGACGCTCGCGGTCTACGAGGCCGCGGGCGCGCTCGGCGCTCGGCGCATCGTCGCCACCACCGGCGGCGAGCTGGCGGACGGCGCCCGTGCGGAGAAGGTACCGGTGATCCCGCTGCCAGGTGGCTTTCAGCCCCGCGCCGCTGTCGCCTACTCGCTCGTGATCGCGCTCGAGGTCGCATTCCTGTGCGGCGCCGCAGAGCACCTGCACGCCGAGATTGATGTGGCCGCCGCGCACGCCGAGCAGCTCCTGGAGCAGTGGGGCCCCGACTCGGCCGAGGACTGCCTGCCCAAGGAGCTGGCGCGAGGCCTGCATCGGACGATCGCCCAAGTCGCAGGCGCGGGACTGACGGTACCTGTCGCCTACCGCTGGAAGACGCAGATCAACGAGAACGCAAAGGTGCCCTGCTTCGCCAGTGAGCTGCCCGAGCTCGACCACAACGAGATCGCCGGCTGGGAGGGGGCGGCGGAGCTCGGCCGCTTCAGCGCCGTTTTCCTCGACGACTCCGACCTGCACCCCCGCCTGCGTCAGCGGATCGAGCTGACGCGAGGGCTGATCGGCAGGCACGCGGCCGCGACCTATCGCGTCGAGAGCGTCGGCGAGACCCGGACCGAGCGGCTCGTCTCGCTGGTCCTCCTGGGAGATCTCGTCTCGCTCTACCTGGCCGTGCTGCGAGGCGTGGATCCCGGACCGATCGCGGTGATCGAGCGCCTCAAGGGCGAGCTGGCGCGGGGGTGAGGGCTGGCGCCCTTCGGTGAGGGCTGGCGCCGGGGTGAGGGCTGGCGTGGGGGCGGGCTGGCCTGCGGCATCAGTAGACCTCCACTGCGTGTAGCGGAAAGGTGACGTAGGCGTTGTTGGCGCCCGAGCAGTTGACTCTCACGCCATCGGTCGTGCAGGTCATGCTGTAGGGCTTGCTCGTGGCCGGACTGGTGGCGTTGACCGTGTCGCTGCTGCGCTCGCCGCCGGACTTGTAGTCGGCTGCGTAAGCACGGAACACGTTCTCGGCAAACGGGCAGCTCGTTCCCGGCCCGGCCGAGATGTTCTGGTCGCAAGCCGATAACCCTGCGCGAGGGGGGGCCGAGGATCCCGCGCTGCCTGAGGGCCCCGACGAGAAGTAAACCGAGGCATTGTTGGCGCCCGTGCAGACGTGCGGCGAGCCACCCGTGCAGTGCATGGTGTAAGTCTGTCCCGTCTCGGGGCTGGATGCGGCGACATCCGTCTCGCCGCCGGTGCTCTGCGCATAGGCCTGCTCGACGTTGTGCGCAAAGGCGCACGTCGTGTTGCCCCCGACCGAAAGGTCTCCGCCACACGAGCGCCCGGCGCTGGTTTGCGCGCCCGGAGCCGCGGGTGCCGGCGGCTTAGCGGGACCGGCGGCCGACGTGCCGTGATGTGCCGCTGCGGTGATGGTCTGGGTGCGGGTCCTATTGGCAGTGAAAACGCCGCCGATGGCGAGCGCCCCGACGGCGAGCCCCGCCAGGGCGACGCCAAGCAGGATCAGTGCCAGTGCGTTGGCGGAGCGTCTGGGTTGGGGAGGGGCGGGGGGCAGCGGCGTTTGATCGTGGCCGGCGTAAGGCGGCGGCGTGTGAGCCGGCGGCGCCGACGCGTTAGCCGGCGGCGTCGGATTTCGCACCGCCGTCGCCGCACGAGTGGGGGCTGAGAGGATCTGCGTAGCCGGGTCATCCGGGCCGCGGTGGACGTGCCCGAGCGCTGTTGCGAAGGCGCTTCCAGACGCGAACCGTTGCTCGGGGTCGAGGGCGAGCGCTGTCGCGAGGAACTCGTCATAGCGGGTTCCAAGCTGCGGGCGAGCGTCCGAGGCCGCGGGGCGGGGCTCGTTGACGTGAGCCCAGCGCAACGCCGTCTCGTTCTCTGCCCGGAACGGAGGTTGACCCGTGATCGCCACGAAGAACACACAGCCCAACGCGTACACGTCGCTGCGAGGATCGGGCTCACGGCCGGTGATCTGCTCCGGCGAGAGGTAGCCGGCGGTCCCCACGAGCGCACCGGTCTGCGTAAGGCGCTCGGACGCCTCGGAGGTCTTGGCGACGCCGAAGTCGGTCAAATAGGCATGGTCCTTGGCTCCCACCTCACGCAGCAGCACGTTCGCGGGCTTGACGTCGCGGTGAACCAGCCCGACGCTGTGCACGGCGTCGAGGGCACCGGCGAGTTGGACGGCGATCAGCACCGCGCGTTCGGGCGAGAGCCATCCGAAGCGCTCGATCATCCGCCCCAGATCCTCGCCGTCGATCCACTGCATTGCCAGGAACAGCCTGCTGTCCGCCTCGCCCGCGTCGTAGACAGACACGACGTGGGGATGATCGACCGAGGCCGCCAGGCGCGCCTCGCGCAAAAAACGTTCGCGATACTCGGAGCTGCGCGCGATGTCCTCCCGGATCACCTTGAGCGCGACGACCCGCCCGAGCGACCGTTGACGTGCCTTGTAGACGATCCCCATCCCGCCGCTTGCAGCTGTCCGGAGGATGTCGTAATCGCCGAGCGACTCGAGCTTTTCAGGCTCTTCGGTCACGGTGTCGTGCTCGGTGCGCCGTTTACGCCGGCTACCGGTCTCACATCTGCTCGCCGCAACGTCCAAGCGCCCCCTAGCATCGGGCTATCCTAACGCGCGCGATGGGCGGCGGTCGACGAATCGGAGCCTCGAGGTGGCGGTCGCGCGTTCCACCCTCGAGCCGGTTCGTTCCCCTGGTGCTGGCAGTATTCGTCATCGGTGCCGGCATCGGCGCGCTCATAGCCGCCGCTTTGCACCAGGCGAGTCCCACGCGGCTTGTCGTCAAGCAGGCGATGGCTGGCGGCTCGCATGCAACAACCAGCACGACCGCAATGCAGAATCCATCGCGACACGCGTTCGTCGCCCCCGTATCGGGCAGCGACCAGCTCCCGCTCTTCCCGGGAGCGAGATCCAGCTTCGCCTCTCTGGCGTCTGCGCTGGGGGGCCAAGTGGGGATCGCGGTGGCACCCCTCGGCCTGGGACCTGTGCAGACGTTGGGGCCGCTTCAGAGCGGCCACGCTTGGAGCACGATGAAGGCTCCGGTCTTGGTGACGCTGCTGCGGGAGTATGAAGCCAAGGACCGGCCCTTTCCTGGTCGGGCTCGTGCCAACGCGACGCTCGCGCTCGAGCAGTCAGACAACGCCGCCGCGGAGACGCTCTTTGCCGCGCTGCAACGAACCCGAGGAGGACTCGACGGGGCGAGCGCGGCGGTGCAGCAGACGCTTGCGCACGCCGGCGATGAGACAACCACCGTCAACACGCTGCCCAACGACCAGGGCTTCACGACCTGGGGTCAGTCCGTGTGGTCCAACACCGGCGAGGTGACCTTCTATCAGGCGCTAGCTCGCGGGTGCCTGCTCAGCCCGCGGAGTACCGGCTACGTACTCGGGCTGATGGGAGACGTGATCCCATCTCAGCGCTGGGGTGCCGGGGCCGTGGGTTATCCGAGTGCCGTGCCGCTGGCGTTCAAGGCGGGCTGGGGACCCGAGGCTGGCGGTGGTTACCTCGTGCGCCAGACGGCGATCGTGGGCTCAGGTGACCGCGGATACGTCTTGAGCATGCTCGCGCTGCCCGCCGGTGGTTCGTTCGCCGAAGGTGTGAGCTTGGTGACCTCGCTCGCGAGATGGGCCCGGCAGCACCTGGACTTGGGCGCGCATCGGCCTGCGGTCCGATGCACCTGACTAGGACACTGCCGTCTGTATGCATCGGCCTGGGGGCCGACGCACCTGACTAGGACACTGCCGTCGGCTCCCCCTTCGGGTAGGCTAGCGCCGGACGCGTGGGCGCTGCCCACTGGCAAGCAGTCTCGATACTGAACGACGGAGAGGGCTGAGGGTAGAAGTGATGGCGAATTGCTCGGAGTGCGGCAAGCCGCTGCAGCCAGGGTCAGCGTTTTGTGTCTTCTGCGGCGCTCGGGCATCGGCGCCGCCCGTAAGCTTGCCCGGCCTCGACCCGGCGCCAGCGCCGCGGCGAGGCTTTCTCCGCTCGCTCTTCGATCTGTCCTTCACCTCGCTGGTAACGACGAAGATCATCAAGATGCTGTACGTCCTCTGGATGATCGTGATCGGCCTCCTCGCCATTGCCTTCGTCGTCGTGGCTTTCCGCGTCAACTCGACGCTCGGAGCCGTCGTCCTCCTCGTCGTCGCTCCGGTCGCGGCCCTCTTCTACCTCGTCTGCGTACGTGTGGGGCTGGAGCTTGTCATCGCCCTGTTTCGTGTCATGGAGAACACGAGTGAGCTTGTCGCGCAGGGCCGGCGAGGCGGGTGAGGTCATTCCCGACGCGCACAACGCTTGTGTGTCCGCCCAGAGGTGGCGTGCGCCAGGAACTGCTCGGCGGCGCTCACCAGCTTGGCGCCTGTGGGCTGCGGTGGCGGGCCGGTCGGACCCGTGATCGAAACGGCCGAGCGGGCGTGAAGCGCGGAGGGGCCAGTAACCATCGCGTTGGTACCGGCGTGGGCCTCTGACCACCCGGCGCCGGGAGTCAGGTTGATCTCCCGGGCCTCGTCGAGCACCCACGGCTCGCCGTCGATCCAGAGGATCGTCCCGTCCGCGTCGCACACGAGCACTCGGGCGTCTGGACGACAGACCTCTCAAAGGCTCATCGCACGGCCGCCCGGCTGCGCGCCGGGACGGTGTGGGTCAACTGCTACAACGTGTTCGATTCGGCGCTGCCCTTCGGCGGTTACAAGGAGTCGGGCTGGGGCGGGGAGATGGGGGCGCAGGCGCTGAACAACTACCTCGAGACCAAGTGCTTGACGATGCTGCTCTGAGCGCAACAAGGCGGCCCAAACCTTGACACAATCGTGGTAAGGTTTGTGGGAGATGGAGGCGTTGACGATTCACGAGGCGGCGCAGACGACCGGCTGGTCGGCGCGGATGCTGAGATACGTCGAGCGCACGGGCCTCGTCGCGCCGGCGCGCTCAGCGTCCGGCTATCGCCTATACGGACCGGCCCAGCTCCAGCGTCTGCGGACGCTCAAGGAGCTTCTGCACCGTTTCGGCGTCGGCCTATCCGACGTCGCATTTGCCGCGCGGATGACTGCCAGCCCCGAGCTACGCGATGCGGTGCAGGACTGGCTCGACGCGCAGGCCAGCCGTCCCGAGCACGTGGGCGCTGCGGACTGGCTCGGATTTGAGCAGGACAAGCACCAGCGGCTGCTGGCCGCGGCCTGATGGCCACATCCCAAACCACTGCCAGACAGGACCCTGTCAGCAGACCGGAGGCACCCACCATGAGCACCACCGCCCAGAAAATTGACTTCAAGGTCGCAGACCTCGCGCTGGGCGCCTTCGGGCGCAAGGAGATAGAGCTCGCGGAGCACGAGATGCCGGGGCTGATGGCGACCCGGCGCGAATTTGCAGATACCCAGCCGCTGGCCGGCGCGCGGATCACCGGCTCGCTGCACATGACGATCCAGACAGCGGTCTTGATCGAGACCCTGGTGGCGCTCGGAGCGCAGGTCCGCTGGGCGAGCTGCAACATCTTCTCAACCCAGGACCACGCCGCGGCGGCGGCGGTGCTTGGGCCGGAAGGCTCTCCCGAGGACCCGCAGGGCGTCCCTGTCTACGCCTGGAAGGGCGAGACGCTGAAGGAGTACTGGTGGTGCACAGAGCAGGCCCTGGCATGGCCTGACGGCGCCGGCCCCAACCTGATTCTCGACGACGGCGGCGACGCCACGCTCCTGGTCCACAAGGGCGTGCAGTTCGAGGCCGCCGAAAAGGTCCCCGATCCCGCCACTGCGGACTCTGAGGAGATGGCGGTGATCCTCTCGGTGCTCTCCCGCTCGCTGGAGGAGGACCCTAAGCGCTTTACGAGCATCGCCGCTTCGGTCATGGGCGTCAGTGAGGAGACCACCACCGGCGTTCACCGCCTCTACCAGTTCGCCCGGGAGGACGAGCTGCTCTTCCCCGCGATCAACGTCAACGACGCGGTCACCAAGTCGAAGTTCGATAACAAGTACGGCTGCCGGCACTCGCTGATCGACGGCATCAACCGCGCCACCGACGTTCTGATCGGCGGCAAGCTCGCGGTGGTGTGCGGCTACGGGGACGTGGGCAAGGGCTGCGCTGAGTCCCTGCGCGGCCAGGGTGCGCGCGTCGTGATCACCGAGATCGACCCGATCTGCGCCCTGCAGGCCGCGATGGACGGCTACCAGGTAGCGAGGATCGAGGACGTGGTCGCTAGCGCCGACATCTTCATCACCGCCACGGGCAACCTCGACGTACTCACCGCCGCCCACATGGCGGCGATGAAGCACCAGGCGATCGTCGGCAACATCGGGCACTTCGACAACGAGATCGACATCGCCGGCCTGGCGGCCACCGGGGGCATCGAGCGCATCAACGTAAAGCCCCAGGTCGACGAGTGGCGCTTCTCAGACGGGCACTCGGTGATCGTCCTCTCCGAGGGGCGCCTGCTGAACCTCGGGAATGCGACTGGGCACCCGAGCTTCGTGATGAGCAACTCGTTCACCAACCAGGTGATCGCCCAGATCGAGCTCTACACGCACCCCGAGCGCTATCAGAAGCAGGTCTACACGCTGCCAAAGCACCTGGACGAGAAGGTCGCCCGGCTGCACCTGGACGCACTCGGAGTCAACCTCACAGAGCTGAGTCCCGCACAGGCGCAGTACCTCGGGATTCCGGTCGGTGGGCCCTACAAGTCAGAGCACTACCGGTATTGATTAGTCCCACGGCGAGCGCAGCGCTCGCGCGGGGGATCACCGCCCGGTGACGCGAGCCGCGCTCCCGCCCAACGACGTAGCCGACCTGGCCCTCGCCCCACAGGGCGGGGGCCGGATCTCCTGGGCGGCAGGCCAGATGCCGGTGCTGCGGGCGGTGGAGGGACGGTTTGCCAAGCAGCAGCCGCTGGGCGGAATCAGGATCGCAGCCTGCCTGCACGTCACCGCTGAGACGGCCAACCTCGTGCGCACGCTGCTCGCCGGTGGCGCGGAGGTGTCGCTGTGCTCGGCGAACCCGCTCTCGGCGCAGGACGACGTGGCTGCGGCGCTGGTGCGCGACTACTGCGTCGAGGTGCACGCGCTCCACGGCGAGAGCTTCGACACCTACGCAGCGCACGTGCAGGCCCTGCTCTCCGGCGCGCCACAGGTGACCCTCGACGATGGAGCCGATCTGCTCGCGGGCGCCCACGCCGGCGGCGGCGAGGTGCTGGAGGGGCTGATCGGAGCCACCGAGGAGACGGCCACCGGGCTCGTGCGCCTGCGCCGCCTGGAGGAGCAGGGGCTGCTGTGCTGCCCGGTGCTCGCGGTCAACGAGGCTCGGACCGAGCGCGCGCTGAACGACCGTCACGGCACGGGCCAGTCGGCCCTGGATGGGATCGTGCGCGCGAGCCACGTGTTGCTCGCCGGCCACACGATGGTGGTGGTGGGCTACGGATGGGCCGGGCAGGGGATCGCCGAGCGGGCGCGAGGCGCCGGGGCAGCGGTGATCGTGTGCGAAGTCGACGCGCTGCGCGCGCTCGAGGCGCGGATGGCCGGCTACCAGGTGATGCCCGCGCTCGCGGCGTCTGAGCGCGGGGACATCTTCGTGACCGTTACCGGATCGCGCCGCGTGCTACGCGCAGAGCACTTCGAGCGCATGAAGGACGGGGCGCTGCTCGCAAACGCGGGTCACTTCGACATCGAGCTCGACCTGCCAGCGCTGCGCTGCCTTGCGAGCGGACGGGTACGGGAGGTTCGTCCGCTGGTGGCGCAATATGAGCTCGGAGATGGACGTCACCTCAACCTGCTCGCGCATGGGCGCGTGGTCAACCTCGCCGCGGCGGAGGGGCATCCTGCCGCGGTGATGGACGTGTCCTTCGCGCTGCAGGCGCTGTGCGTCGAGGAGCTCGTCCGCCGCCGCGGCGAGCTGCGCCCGGGGGTGCATCCGGTACCGGCTGCGATCGACTACGAGGTGGCGCGCTTGAAGCTCGCTGCGCTCGGCGTGGCGATCGACGAGCCGACCCCCGAGCAAAGCCAGTACCGCGAGTCCTGGGGGCGGGAGGGTTCAGACCGCGGTTCCGCCTCCGGCTCCACGCAGACCGCCGCTCGCGGCGGGCGCGCGATCTGACAGGATTCGGCAATGGCCGCAAGCACGACCCGCGCCGCCGGCGGTAGGGCCCGTGCCGTTCGCGGCGGCATCGACCTTGGCGGCACCAAGATCGAAGCGGTCGTCGTCGATGCTCGCAACACGGTATTGGGGTCGGCCCGGAGGCCGACCCCCGTCGAGGGCGGCCCCGCGGCTGTCACGGCGCAGATTGTCGGCGCTGCGCTCGACGCCTGTCAGGCGGCGGGACTGAAGCCCGCCTCGCTGCGAGGCGTCGGCGTCGGCTCACCCGGGGTGGTGGACGGCGCCAGCGGGACGGTCAGCAGCGCGCGCAACCTCCCTGGCTGGGAGGGCAGCTTCGAGCTCGGGCCGGCAATCGCTGCCGGGCTCGGCACGGTTGTGTACGTGGGCAACGACGTCCAGGTCGCCACCGAGGCGGAGGTCGAGCTGGGAGCGGGAAAGCCATACAAGTCGCTGCTGGGAGTGTTCTGGGGCACGGGCGTCGGGGGAGGGTTGATCCTTGGGGGTAAGCCGTGGCTGGGGCGCGGCGGTGCCGGGGAGATCGGGCACACGGTCGTCAAGATCGGGGGCGCGCGCTGTCCTTGCGGTCGGCGGGGCTGCATGGAGGCCTACGCCGGTCGCGCCGCGATGGAGGCGCGCGCCCGGCGGCGCGCCGCGAAGGGCAAGAAGACCGATCTGTTCAAGCTGATGGAGCAACGCGGACGCAACCGGTTGACGAGCGCGATCTGGGCTCACGCCCTGGAGCGCGGGGACAAGCTCGCCACCGACATCATCGACCGCGCGGTGAGCGCGCTCGGTGCCGGGATCGCGTCGGCTGTCAACCTGCTCGACGTCGAGGCGGTTCTGATCGGCGGCGGCCTTGGGGTGCGCTTCGGCGAGCCGTTCGCCGAGCGGATCGCCGACGAGATGGCGCCCCATCTCTTCAACGACTCCCACCCCCCCGACGTGCACGTCGCCGCCCTGGGCGATCTCGGGGGTGCGCTGGGGGCGGCGCTGCTGGTGCCGGCGCGGCGCTGAGGGCGGGCTGGGCTGGCAAGGAGCGACGGGAACGTTTGAGATGCTCCGCTCGACAAACCCGGCGCTCCGGAATATGCTTCTGGGACCACGTAGAGCCCATCCGTGCAGTAAGGAGGTCGACCGATGCGCATCGAGGTCAAGGGCCGCAACCTGCCAGTTTCCGAGGAGCTGAGGGAGCACGTCGTCAAGCGATTTCGGAAGGTCTCCCGGCAGGTCTCAGAGCTGGCTGAGCTGGAGATCGAGGTGTTCGAGGAGCGCAATCCCGCGATCGCCGACTCGCAGGTCGCGGAGGCAACCCTGCATCTGAAGGGGGTGACGCTCCGCGCACGCGATGCCTCGCCTGACATCGCGCACTCGATCAACATGGTCAGCGAAGAGCTGGCCGTACAGGTCAAGCGCCATCGTGACAAGCGCCGTAAGCGACGCGAAGCGCGCGCTGCGCCTGCGTCTCCGTCTCCGGTTGACGTGGCGGGCGAGCCGCCAGAGGAAGTCGCGCCCGAGCGCGACCTTGACATCTCACCGGCGCCGCCGTCCGGCCATATTTCGGCTGCGGGGACATGACTTCAGAGCGCAAGCCGGCCGCAGGATGCTCTGCTCAGAAGATGACCGCGACGTGAGGGTCGAAGGGTGCCATCGTCTGGAGGGACCGGCCTGACCCCGTTGCTACCCTAGATCGGATGTCATTCCTGGACCGTGCGCTTCGCATGGGGGAGGCGAAGAAGTTCAAGTCCTACGAGCAGCGCGTCGGGCGCATCAACGGCTACGAGGAGGAGTTCGAGCACCACAGCGATGCTGAGCTGCGAGCGGCCGCCGACGAGCTGCGTAGCCGCGCGCGAGACGGGGAGCGCGCGGACGAGCTCCTCTCCGAGTGCTTTGGGCTTGTACGCGAGGCTGCCAAGCGCTCGATGGGGATGCGCCACTTCGATGTCCAGCTCATTGGCGCGATGGTGCTCCACGACGGGGCGATCGCCGAGATGAAGACCGGCGAGGGCAAGACGCTTACCGCCACCCTCGCGGTCGTCCTGAACAGCCTCGGGGGACGCGGCGTTCACCTGATCACCGTCAACGACTACCTGGCCCGGCGCGACGCGATGTGGATGAAGCCGATCTACGACATCCTCGGCGTCACGGTCGGCGTGCTGCAGAACATGCAGCCCTACGAGGAGAAGCGCGACGCCTACGCCGCGGATGTCACCTACGGGACCAACTCCGAATTCGGCTTCGACTACCTGCGCGACAACATGGCCACCACGCTGGAAGAGAAGGTCCAGCACGGCGGTCGCCCGAAGCCCGAAGAGGGTGAGTCCGCCTACCACGCGTTCGGGATCGTCGACGAGGTCGACAACATCTTGATCGACGAGGCGCGCACGCCGTTGATCATCTCCGGTGCACCCGAGCAGGCGGCGGACCTGTACGACAAGTTCGCCAGGCTGGCCCCGAAGCTGACGCCGGGCAAGGCCCCTGAGAGCATGGACACGCGGATGAAGAAGGCGTTTGTCGCCGACTTCGACTACGAGTTCGAAGAGAAGCACAAGACCGTCGCGGTCACCGAGCAAGGGGTGGCCAAGGCGGAGCGCTTCATGGGCATCGATCACCTCTATCGAGCCGAGAACGGGCACCTCGTCAACCACCTGATGCAGGCTCTCAAGGCCGAGTCGCTGTACAAGCGAGACGTGGACTACGCCGTGTTCGACGGCGAAGTCAAGATCATCGACGAGCACACGGGCCGGATCCTCGAAGGGAGACGCTGGTCAGAGGGCCTTCACCAGGCGATTGAGGCCAAGGAGGGGGTGCGTGTCCAGGAGGAGAACCAGACGCTCGCGACGATCACGCTGCAGAACTTCTTTCGCATGTACGACAAGCTCGCGGGCATGACGGGCACGGCGCTGACCGAGGCCAACGAGTTCATGAAGATCTACAAGCTGCCGGTGGTGCAGGTTCCGACCAACATGCCGATGGTCCGCGCTGACCGCAACGACCAGGTCTACAAGACCAAGGACGGCAAGTGGGCAGCGGTGCTGGGCGAAATCGAAGCCCGGCACGAGCAGGGCCAACCGGTACTGGTCGGGACGATCTCGGTGGAGATCTCCGAGATGCTCGGCGAGCATCTGACTCGCAAGGGGATCAAGCACGCAGTGCTCAACGCGAAACCCGAGTACGCCGAGCGCGAGGGCGACACGATCGCCGAGGCCGGCGCCCCCGGAGCGGTCACGATCGCCACGAACATGGCAGGTCGCGGTGTCGACATCAAGCTGGGCGGCAATCCCGAGCACCTCGCGACCCTGGAGCTGGCCAAGCTCGGCATGCAGCCCGGTGCCCCCGACTACGACGAGCACCTTTCCAGGGTGCTGCCTGAGATCGAGCGCAGCGTCGAGGCTCGCCGCGAGCAGGTGCTGGAGGCCGGTGGCCTCTTCATCCTCGGCACCGAGCGCCACGAGTCCCGGCGAATCGACAACCAGCTCCGGGGCCGCTCCGGGCGTCAGGGCGATCCGGGCGAGTCGCGCTTCTTCCTCTCTGCCCAGGACGATCTGGTGAGGCTGTTCGCGGGTGACCGGATCTACAAGATCCTCAACCGCATGGGCGGCGTCGACGACGAGGGCAACGAGGAGCCAATCGAGGCTGGGATGCTCTCCAAGCAGATCGAGAAGGCGCAGAGGAAGGTGGAGGAGCAGCACTTCCTGCAGCGCAAGAACACGCTTGACTACGACGACGTGCTCAACCAGCAGCGCGAGGTGGTCTACACCTATCGCGACGAGGTGCTGGAGGGGCGCGACATGAGCCAGGCGGCGAGAGATGAGCTCGCCAACCTGATCGAGCGCTTGGTCGGGGAGTACACCGCAGGGGACTTCGTCGATGACTGGGACGTCCCGGGGCTGCTGCGCCTGATCGAGGAGATCTTCACCCCGAGCGCGGCGATGACGGGCATCGACCACGACCGGGTCGATCGCGAGGATCTGACCCAGCGCCTGCAGGAGGAGGCGGTCGCGCAGTACGAACGTCGCGAGCAGGAGCTGGGGGAGGAGCTGATGCGCGCGCTGGAGCGCTTCCTGCTGCTGACGATCATCGACCAACGCTGGCGCGAGCACCTGTACGACATGGATTACCTTCGCGAGGGCATCCACCTGCGTGGGTTCGCACAGATCGAGCCGCTGGTCGCGTACAAGAACGAGGCGTTCGAGCTGTTCCGGGATCTGATGAACAGCGTCTGGGGCGACTTCGCGCGGATGATCTTCCACGTGGAGGTGAGCACCGAGGAGGAGAACGGCGGGCCTGCGCAGCCTCCGCCGAGCAGCCGCCCGAGCCGGCGCTCGAGCTCCTCGACGGCGGGCGGCAACGTGAGCTACTCCGGCGCCAGCGCACAACGCGGCGCGGCGGCGCTGGCCGGCGCGGCGGGGGCCGGCGCGCAGGGCAATGGAAGCGGGGACGGCGATGAGGAGGCGGGGCCCATGCCTCCTGTCGAGCAGCGCCGCGTCGATCAGGCAGAGCAGCTCGGGCGCAACGATCCGTGCTGGTGCGGGTCGGGCGCCAAGTTCAAGAAGTGTCATGGCGCTTGAGCGCCATCCCACCGGCCGAGCTCGCAGCGCCTGAGCGCTGGTGGAGGGTTCTCCCGATCGCGTCGAGCGGGAGCTCGCGCACCGCGAGCGCCGCCACGACGGGCGCCATCGGCGGCGCAGGATGTAGCTGCACACGGGTTGGCGCCTGCTGAAGGCGCCCGACTCACGATCCCTCGCCGCCTCCAAGCACATCCTCCGAACGGAGCCGGGCCGATTACGTGGCCCGCCGGCCCGCAGGCCGGGCGGGCCAGAACTATGCACATGGTCCGGACGGAACCGCGCTGATCTGGGCCAATCGTGGGCCAATCGTGAACGCGCGCGCCCAGCCATCAAGGCTGCAAGAGAACGTGCATGCGCTCGGCCACCTTGGACGCCCCGATAAAGCCCCGGATCGCCAGCACGCGTGGGACGCTTGGGCGCCAAGCCCCGTCCTGCGACTGTCAAGTGGGAGATACGACGGGAATTAGGTTGCATCGTGGGGGAGAGTGGGTTACTGTTTGCGCCGCATGTGGAACCCGGGTGGCAGGGCTCCTCCCATCCTGCCACCCGGGTCCGACTTTCCCGGTGTAAACCTGACTCGGCGAATGCAACCCCTTGATCTTCCGCGGAACCTTCGAACACGCGCTCGACGCCAAGCACCGCCTGACGGTGCCCTCGAAGTTCCGCGCGGCGCTGGCTGGGGGAGTGGTGCTGGCGGCTTCACCGGAGGCGACCCCGGGCGCTCCTCGCTCGGTGGCGATCTGGACACCGGATGCCTACGCCGCCTATACGACCGCGACTCTCGCCGGCATGAGCCCGATTTCACCTCAGGCTGTCGCCCTGAACCTCGTCTTCTTTCACTCCTCCCATGACACCGAGCTCGACTCAGCGCACCGCGTGATGATCCCGCCGTTTCTGATCGACTACGCGGGGCTGAGCAGGGACGTCGTGGTGACAGGCTCGGGTGAGCGCGTCGAGGTGTGGGACCGCGCCGCCTACGCCGTCTATCGCCAAGACATCCTGGCAAGTATTCCCGAGATCGCAGCGAGCCTTGGCCACACTGCTTGAAATGCCACGGACGCACGTTCCGGTCTTGGCCGGCGAGCTGATCGAGCTGATCGATCCGTGCCCGGATGAGGTCGCCGTGGACTGCACCTTCGGGGGCGGCGGTCACGCGCGGCTGATCGCGGACCGAATCGGCCCCGGCGGACTCTTGATCGGGATCGATCGCGATCCCGTCGCGCAGGAGCGCTTCGCGGAGCTCGCGGCTGAGGTCGCGTGCGAGACGCGCTTCATTCGTGCGGACTTCGTGAACGGGCTCGGGCAGCTCCGCGAGGAGGGACTGCACGCGGACCTCGTATATCTCGACCTGGGGATGTCCTCGACCCAGGTGGACACGTGGGCCCGTGGATTCTCTTACGCCTACGACGCGCCGCTGGACATGCGCATGGATCCCGAGCAGGAGCTGAGCGCCCACCAGATCGTCAACACCTGGGACGAGCGCCGGCTTGCGCGGCTGCTGCGCGAGTACGGCGAAGAGCGATACGCGCTGCAGATCGCGCGCGGGATCTTGCGCGCGCGCCATTCTCAGGAGCTGAGCTCGACCCAGCAGCTCGTGGACGCGATCAAGGCGGCGATTCCCGTCCCGGCTCAGTTTGCCGGCGGCCACCCAGCTCGCAGGACCTTCCAGGCACTGAGGATCGCGGTCAACGACGAGCTCGCGCAGCTCGATGCGGCGCTCCCGGACGGGTGGGATCTGCTCCGGCCTGGCGGCCGGTTGGCCACGCTTTCGTTTCACTCGCTGGAGGATCGGCGTGCGAAGCGCTTTCTGGCCGCTCGCGCGCGTGGATGCGTGTGCCCGCCCGATCTTCCCATCTGCGTGTGCGGGCACGAGCCCGAGGCAGAGCTCTTGACTCGTCGCGCCATCGCACCCACGCCGGGCGAGGTCGCGGCAAACCCGAGATCCAAGTCGGCGCACCTACGCGCGGCCCGCAAGCTCTCGATCGCCTGATGCCGGGCGCTGTCACACCCGCCGGCAGGGCCACGACTAAGCGTTCCGGAGGGGGAGCCCGCCAAGCGGGGGGAGACCGCCAGGGGCGAGTCCGCGAAGAGGGGCGACTCCCAAAAGAGAGGGAAGGCGCCCGGAAGCTCCGCCAGCCACGCGCGCCGCGGTTGCCGCGCCGCGTTTCAGGCCCGCTCAGAGGACTCGATCGTGGCGCTCGTCTGGGATCCCCGCCCGGAGGACTCGATCGTGGCGCTGGTCTGGGATCCCCGCCCGGAGGACTCGATCGTCGCGCGCTTCCTGGACCTCGCACCAGAGCGGGAAAGCCAAGCCGTGGCCACAGGATTCCCTACGGGGAGCCAGCGTCGCTCGCGTCGCGCGCCGGCGCCTTGGTGCGCTCGCTTCCAGACCAACCGCTGCTCGACCGCATCGTGCGCGGGCGCGCGTGGATCCCGCTGCTGGGCGTGATGCTGGCCGGAATCGTGGCGATGCAGGTGGAGGTGCTGAAGCTCGGGACGAGCATCGGTCGCTCGCTAGAGCGCGGCACCGCCCTTCAGAGCCGTAACGAGCTGTTGCGTGCGAACCTCGCCGCGCTCGACGACGGACAGCGAATCGAGCGCTTGGCGGCCCGGACGGGGATGGTGATGCCCGCGCCCGCCGCGGTCGGGTTCCTTGCCGGCGCACCGGGAGCGAACGTCCAGAAGGCGCTGACCAACATTCACGCCCCCAATCCCTCGTCCTTCATCGCCGGGCTGCCATCGAGCTCGTCCACTTCGCCGGCCGGGACCACCACGCTCGCAACCCCTGCTTCCACGGGATCGACAGCCTCGACCGCCACCGCCACCGCTCCGGCCACCTCCGTTCCTACCGGCTCGACCGCTCCTACCGGCTCGACCGCTCCTACCGGCTCGACCGCACCTACCGCTCCGGTCACCCCGGGCCCCGCGAACGCAGCTCTGACCGCGCCCGCCACCGCCGCAACCCCCGCAACCGGGGGCTAGGCGACCGGAGTGGCTGTTTTCGACCGCCGCATCGGTTTCTTGTTCCTGGCGTTCGCCGGCCTGCTCGTGGTGGCGCTGACCCGCGCCGCCTACCTCGGCGTCGTGCGATCGGGCTCGCTCCAGCGCGCCGCCGAAACCCAACAGGTGACCAAGCTGACGGTCCCTGCGCCGCGCGGCACGATCACGGATCGCAACGGCGTCGAGCTCGCGATCTCCGAGAGTGCAGACGATGTGGCCGCCGATCCGCTCCTGATCAAGAATCCGCCGTCGGTCGCTCGGCAGCTAGCTCCACTGCTCGGCCGTCCGTCCTCGGCGATCCTCTCCTCCCTGTCGGAGCCCCGCACAGGGTTTGTCTACCTCGCACACCTGATCCCAGGCGATCGAGCCGCCGCGATCACGAAGCTGCGGATCGACGGCATCACCCTGATTCCAAAGGTCAAGCGGGTCTACCCGCGCTCGTGGCTGGCTTCGCAGGCCCTCGGTAACGTCGGTTGGGGCGACCAGGGTCTGAGTGGCACCGAGTACCGCTACAACAACGTGCTGAGGGGCGCTAACGGCGTCCGCAGGATCGTCAACGACGCGCGGGGACAGCCGATCTCGATCGACGAGCTGACGCCCACGCGGCCGGGCAAGACCATTAGCCTGACGATCGACGCTGCCCTCCAGGGCGAGGTCGAGCAGGTGCTCGCGGGAGTCGGCGCCGAGTACTCGCCCAAAGGGGCGACAGCGATCGCGATCGATCCGAGCACGGGTGCGATCCTCGCACTCGCCAACTGGCCGCGGGTCAATGCGAACGACGTCGCAGGGGCTCCCTCGTACGCGACCGAGGACCGAGCCGTCGGCTACGACTACGAGCCGGGCTCGACGTTCAAGGCATTCACCGTCGCCGGCGCGCTCGAGGATGGGCTCGTCACGCCCAGTACCCAGCTCGATGTCCCATCCGTGCTCCAAGTCGCCGACCGCCAGATTCACGACGCCGAGAATCACGGCGACGAGAACCTGTCGGTGGCGCAGGTCCTGCAGCGGTCGAGCAACATCGGGGCTGACGAGATCGGGATGAAGCTCGGCCCGGCGCGCTTTGACTACTGGGTGCACCGCTTCGGCTTCGGCGCGCCGACCGGAGTCGACCTTCCTGGCGAGGAGCAGGGGATCGTCCTTCATGCATCGCAGTACTCGGGCTCGTCCATGGGCAACCTCCCGATCGGGCAAGGCGAGTCGGTGACGCCGATTCAGATGGCGACCGCGTACTCGGCGATCGCCAACGGCGGCATCCTGCGTGCGCCCCATGTCGTCCAGGCGGTCGGCGGGCGCGCGACGCCGATCCCGCGCGGCGCGCGAATCATTTCCCCGGGCGCCGCCGCACAGCTCCGAGGCATGCTCCGCGGCGTCTTCGCCGACGGTGGCACGGCATCCGGAGCCGCGATCCCGGGCTACGACCTGGCGGGTAAGACGGGCACCGCGAACATCGTGGTCCACGGCGTGTACTCGAGCACCGCCTTTGCTGCATCCTTCATCGGCATGGTCCCTGCCTCGCATCCGCGACTGCTGGTGGCGGTGATCGTAGATCAGCCCCAGGGCGCCATCTACGGCGGGTCGGTCGCCGCCCCCGCATTTCAGAAGATCGTCGGCTGGGCGGTGCCTTACCTGGGAATCTCCCCACGCTGAGCCAGCCCGTCGAGCGCGTCCACGCCGACACGGATCGCGACCGCTACTTCACCGGCGACGAGGCAGTGGCCTACGGGCTCGTGGACCGGGTCATCGATCGCCGCCGGCTGGCCGGTCACGCGCGCGGTTTCGGCCAGGACTCCGGCTGATCCCCGCTCTACACTCCGGCCGCGATGCGGCTGGACCAAGTCATCTCCCGCGCCCCTGCGGGAGCGCGGGATGTCGAGGTCCGCGACCTCGCCTACGAGGACCGGGCCGTGAAGCCGGGCTCGCTCTTCTTCTGCGTCCCGGGGCTCACGCGTGACGGTCACGACTTCGCGGCGGCCGCGGTCTCGCGCGGTGCTGTCGCGCTGGTGCTGCAGCGCCCCCTGAACCTGGGCGTACCGGAGATCGTCGTGGAATCGGTCCGCGAGGAGATGGCCCGCGCGGCGGCAGCCTTCAACGGCGATCCCACCGCCGCTCTCCAGGTCGTCGGCGTGACCGGGACCAACGGCAAGACGACGACCGCATTCCTGGTCCGTGCGCTGTTGGAGGGGGCTGGGCGCCGATGCGCCCTGCTCGGCACCGTGAAGAGCGTGATCGGCGGGGTCGAGCACCCCGTCGTGCGCACGACCGCGGAGGCGATCGAGCTCCAGCACGACTTCCGGGCGATGCTCGATGCCGGCGACGAGGCGTGTTCGATGGAGGTCTCCTCGCACGCACTGGCGCTGCACCGGACGGATGCGATCCACTACGCGGCCGCGATCTTCACCAACCTGAGCAGGGACCACCTCGACTTTCATCCGACGATGGAGGCGTACTTCGACGCCAAGCGGCGCCTGTTCGCGGCCGAGCCCGAGCCAGGGGTCGCGATCGTGAACGTCGACGATCCCTACGGTGCGCGTCTGGCCGCCGAGCTGCGCAGTCCCGTCACGTTCGCGCTGGAGCGCAACGCGCGCTTCCGCGCGCTGCGCGTCGAAGCCAGCTTGAATGGAACGCGGTTCGAATTGCAGACTCCGGACGGGGCGATCGGCCTGCGCTCGCCGTTGCGGGGGCGATTCAACGTCTACAACGTCCTCGGCGCGCTCGCCGCAGCGCGCGCGCTCGGGGTCGAGCTTCAGAGCGCCGCGGCGACGCTGCGCAACGCCGGCCACGTGCCCGGGCGCTTGGAGCCCGTCGAGGAAGGCCAGGGCTTCGCCGTGCTCGTCGACTACGCGCACACGCCCGACTCGCTGCAGAACGTCTTGCTGACCGCACGCGCGCTGACCGGCGCGCGCGTCCACGTGGTGTTCGGCTGCGGGGGCGATCGCGACCGCGGCAAGCGCGCGCTGATGGGCGAGATCGCCGCCAGGCTGGCAGACGGGGTGATCGTCACCTCCGACAACCCACGCTCGGAGGACCCCGAGGCGATCATCCGGGAGATTCTTGCGGGCGCCGCCGGTGCCGGCGGCGAGGAGGTCGCGTGGCTCGTCGACCGCAGGGCCGCGATCGAGCAAGCGATCGCGCAGGCTGGTCCCGGCGATGTCGTGCTGATCGCCGGCAAGGGACACGAGCAGGGCCAGGAGCACGCAGACGGGCATAAGGTGCCATTCGACGACGTGACGGTGGCGCGCGAAGCGCTGCGCGGCACGCCGGTCCCCGGATTGCAACGATGAGGAGTTGGTCCCCGGAACGGATTGCGCAGGCTGCCGGCGCGCGCCTGAACTCCGGACCGTCGACCACGACGGCCGGGCCATCGACAACGACGGGACCCGAGCGCACGGTGATCGACTCGCGCCAGGCGGGTCCCGGGGCATTGTTCGTGGGGCTGCCCGGAGCGACCCTCGATGGTGGTGCGTTCGCCACCCGCGCGCTTGCCGGCGGCGCGTGGGGTGTGATGGTGGCGCCCGGGCACGCGGACGCCGCTCAGCATGCGCGGCTCGCCCAGCCCGGCGCCGGCCAGCACGCGCAC